>JBMOJS010000054.1:0-13977 GCA_049315665.1 Pseudobdellovibrionaceae bacterium
GAATTAAAATTAAAAATTGAGCCATGTTGCATTTTTAGCAAAGGTTGATTTGAAAATCCACTGTCATTTTTAAAACAGAAAATTATGCATAAAAAGGCCTAAAAATGGAACCGCGGCCAGCATACTAAGCGTCAAATACCCCGATTTAGTAAATCACTTCTCAAGCGGCTTCTTGCTCGGTTTGAGCTTGGTAAATAGGAAGCTCGATGACAAAGCAAGTGTTGGGGTGCGAGGCTTGAAAAGTCAACTTTCCCCCATGCCTGTCGATGATACTGTGAGAAATACTTAAACCCAAACCCAGTCCAACGGAAGGGTCTTTGGTGGTAAAAAACGGATCCATGATCTTTGAAACCAGATCGGCACTGACCCCTTTGCCATTGTCTATCACAGAAATCAGCACTTTATCGGCTTTGACTTCTGCTGAAAGTTGAATCCATTTGTTGCTTAAACCTTCTAGTGCTTCTTCAGAGTTTTCAATCAAGTGATTCAGCACTTGGGCGATTTGTGACAAGTGACACTCAATCAAAGCCCCTTCGGACTTATTCACTTTGAGGTTGATTCCTAGGAGGGCCAGACGCTCTGTTTTTAAGGCTACAATGCTATCAAAAATTTTTGTTGTAGAAACCACTGTTTTATTTTTTACATTGGACTCTTGCGCGAAGTCCCTAAGCCCTTTAATTACGGCGGCAATTCGACTGACCATGCGCTGGGATTTTTCTAATTGCGTGGCAAAAACTTCTGGATCCAATTGATTCGTTTTTAACTTGGATTGTAAAGTTTCTAGTTTCAATTTCATAATGGCCAAAGGATTATTGATTTGATGACAAATACCAGCAGCCATCTGCCCCAGTGATGTCAATTTGGCAGTAGATATCAATAAACTTTGCTGATTAGAAATTTGATGAATAAAATTTTTAATTTCTAAATTTTGATTATTTATTTTTTGTGCTGATTTTTTAGATTCTAAAACCAGCATAACCATTCTAGCTAAGGCATCTAAAGCCTGCAACTGCGTCGGGTTGAGCTTTTTAGGCACATGATCAATGACACACAAAGTGCCGATGCCATGGCCCTCATGATTGATCAAGGGGGCGCCGGCATAAAAAACCACATTGGGGGCAGAGGTCACTAAAGGGTTGTCTGCAAAACGGGGGTCATGCAAAGCATTTTCAACCACAAAGATTTCTTTTTGATGTATAGCATGACCACAAAAAGACACATCGCGGGAAGTTTCTGTGGCGGCTAGGCCCTTTTTGGATTTAAACCATTGTCTGTCGCTATCAATCAAGCTGACCAAGGCAATCGGGGTTTGGCAAATGGCTGCCGCTAGAAGTGTGATGTCATCATAGGCAATATCAGGGGCTGTATCTAAAACCTGATAGTCCAGCAGGGCTTTCAGTCGTTCCGCTTCATTGGAAAGGATGGGAGCTTTTTTCATAATCCTTAAGCCACCTTTTTATTCTGCAACAAACGTTTCAATAATGCACTCACTTCGTCGCTTTCAAAGGGCTTACGAATCACTTCAGCAAAGTCTGTGGTGGATTGAAGATTCATTTCACCAGTGACCAAGACTTTGTAAATTTGTGCTGGTAGTTTTTGCGCCAGCAGGTCGCCGGTCATGCTGGGCATGCGATAGTCAATGAAGGCGATGTCAAAAACTTTTTTTTGACATAAATCCAAGCCCGCTTCTGGCGACGTCACGGCGAATATTTGAATGCCTTTTGTAGTAAAAGAATCTACAAAAACTTCGCCCATCAAGGGCTCATCATCAACAATCAGTACATTTAAAGTCAAAATGACCTCGAATCCATATCAAGAATATTTAGATATCAAATCGGATCAAATTAAAAAAAATGAAGTAAATTTATTTAATCAGGCCAGGTCATAAACAAGAGCAGCCTTTGGTCTGGCGAGGGATGATTTTTGTGAATGGTATTTAGGCAATAATTAATAATACCGATGTTTTATTTATGTCGATAGCCATGAATGCAGAAGCCGCAGAAATATCCAGCGCAAACCAGTCAGGTGCTCCACCAACTGTAGATCTTAAAAACAACAATATAAACATCGACCCCTGGTTTTATAAAGTCGGTGGGGTTATGTTTTTGATTGTTTATGTGGCCTGGGGTTATGCTTGTGAATATATATTCCACACCAATGAAATTATGATGGTTAGATGGGTTACTGCAATTATTGCTTTAGTCCCCGGTGTGTGGGCCTATTTTAAAAGCTACAATGCAAAAGTGGCAGAAGGAATCTGGGCCCTGGTATTTTTATCAGCCGTTTTAGAAATGATATATCTATGTGTTTCAAATAATTTTCATATTGTGTATTTAACCGGTTTGTTTACCACTTATATAATTTGTATTCTATTGAACTCGCTGTACTTGTATTTGTTTTCTGCTTTGACTTGTGTTTTATCGATACCAATATTTGCCTATATATTTCATTTGCCATTTGCTAGTTGGTTGTCTTTACTTTTGCAGTTGGTTACTTTTGCCAATAGCCTTGGATTTTTTATTTATGTAAAAAACAGATTGTCATTCAATTTAGTTGAAAGTTTAAGTAAACTGAATGAATCAGAAAAAAATCTTGCAGAAAGCTCTAAAATGGCAGCCATGGCCACTATGGCTGGTGGCGTAGCCCATGAAATCAACAATCCGGTGTCGATCATTTTAGGCAAAGCGGGCATTATAAAAAGAATGGCTGAAGAAAAAAAATCCCAGGATGATAAAACTATAGCCGCTATGGATAAAATTATCGGTACGGTAGAAAGAATTGGTAAAATCACCAAAGGATTGCTGATCTTTTCTAGAAATGGCGACGCGGATCCCTTTATTCAAAAGGATGCCAATGATTTGGTTTCCAATAGTTTGGAGCTGGTGCAAGAAAAGTTCAAAGAAAAAAATATTCAATTGATCTTAAACACACAGCAGACAAAAGTGCCTGAAGAAAAATTCAATGCCATGTTTTTTTGCAAAGAAACTCAAGTTGTCCAGCTGTTGTTTCACCTGCTGAACAACGCTTTTGATGCTGTGGAAAATCTGGATGAAAAATGGACTAAGATTGATATCTTGCCTGGGGCCGAAAAATTGACGATCAAAGTGACAGACAGTGGAAAAGGCATTGCTCCTAAGGTGGCAGAAAAAATGTTCCTGCCCTTTTATTCCACCAAAGAAGTGGGCAAAGGCACTGGTATGGGACTTAGTATTTCAAAAGGGATTGTCGAGTCGCACAAAGGTGAATTTCATTATAAATTGGATGAGGCTGGTCACACCCAATTTATTGCCGTTTTCCCTAAGGTTCAGGCTTTTGCAGCTGGGATTGAAAGTCCCGTCAGCAATGCCGCTTAAGATTAAGACTAGTTGTTTTGAGCGATCAAATCTTTATTGTGTGCAGTTACAAAGTCTTTGTAAAAGGCCACATAGTTTTCCATCACTTTACGCGGGTAAATTTTAGGCCACACATCTTCGGCCAATTTTCTTTGCACATTTCCTTGCCCCATATTGTAGGCGGCAATGTACAGCTGCGCGTGAGAATCAAAACGCTTTCTAAGATGGGCCAAGTAGGTTGTGCCGATGCGGATATTGGCCACAGGATCGCGTAAAGTTTTCGCACCCTTCCATGGCAATTTGAATTTTTTAGCCAACCACGCCGCCGTTTCCGGGCGAATTTGCATCAAACCAATTTCACCCACAGATCCAACTTTTTTGGGGTCAAAGCTGCTTTCGCTCATGATAATAGCCATCACAAACACCGGGTCCAATTCATTTTTAATACTGGAATCAATAATCACCTGAGCAATCTTTTTGTACTGATGTTTGAAGGTTTTAGGCAAATATCTATGTGTCGTTGTGTACACCTGTTCATAGATGCTATTGAAAGATTCAGCGGATTTAACAGTGCTGTGTTTGTAACTTGTTCCCAATAACTCTTTAGCATGTGATAAACGAAATTTATTTAAATCATTGATTTCCATTGGGGTACTGATTTTATGATTTTCAGCTGCAAAAACAGAAGCTGAAAGTAAAAGTAGAAGCATGATCCATTGAATCTGTTTTTGCATAAGTTTAATTTGTCTCATATTAAGTCCTTTCGTTCGTATCAACCGTATACAAATGGATATTGCAAGGGGTGGGCCGGGTCTGCAGGCCTTTAAAAAGGATATGACTGTTATTGTTTAGACAGGTGACCGTCACTTTCACACCAGTGTGAAAGTCTCAGGCGTTCAGTTTTGATAGAATGTCTTAAAATGAGATGGTGGCAGCGATAATGCGTATCGTGGGCGACCCACAGTCAGCCAATTCTAACGAATATAGGTTTTCTCGGCGTCTTCTTGTAAGACCTGGGCCAGCTGATCGGCCCCTTGTCTTGAAATATCAATAAAGCTTTTCTCATTATGGCGCACTTTAGACTGTTCTAACAGCATCAGCTCATCATGGGTTTTAAAACGCACCAGCATATCAGCCACGCGTTTATCGTCATAGCCCATATCTTTTAAAAGCTCGCCCGTTAAGTTCAAGCTAGAATCAAATGTTTCACGCTTGATATGGGTAATGCCTAAATCCAGCAAAGAAAAAACATGTTGTCGGTTTCTAGCCCTGGCAAAGACTTTCAAGTGCGGATAATTTTTTCTAACCACTTCAGCCACCCGGACAGAAGTTTCTGCATCATCGATAGCCAAAATAAAATATTTTGCTTCTTTGGCCCCGGCTAAATCTAAAATTTCCTCGCGACTGGCGTCGCCGTAATAAACTTTATTGCCAAAGCGTCGGACCAAATCAATCTGTTCCGAGTCATGGTCAATGGCCGTAAAGCCCACGTTCTGTGATTTTAATAAACGTCCAAAAATTTGTCCAAAACGACCAAAGCCGGCAATAATCACTGGATTGTTTTGGGCCTCTAGCAGATCATGTTTGGGAGTCGAAGTGGATTTTGATTTATAGACTTGCCACTGATCATCTAAAAATAAAATCACTGGGCTTAAAATCATGGATAAAGTGATCACTAAAGTCAGTTGTTGTGATGTTTCAACAGATAATAATTTTGAATGCAGACCCACGCCAAATAAAACAAAAGCAAATTCCCCACCCTGAACCAAATAAAGCATAAAATCTTTACTGGCTTTATGACGAAAGTGATTGGCTTTGGCCACTAAATACAAAACCCCGCCTTTAACTAAGATATAAATCAAGGTCATGCCCAAAATCAGCAATGGCGCTTGCAATAACAGATAATAATTCACCGACATGCCCACAGAAATAAAAAATAAACCCATCAATAGCCCTTTGAACGGGCTTAAATCAGCCTCCAATTCATGTCGGTACTCTGAACTAGAAAGCAATACACCGGCGATAAAACTGCCTAAAGCCATAGATAAACCTACCAGATGCATGGCGTAGGCGACCCCTATGACAATGCATAAAGTGCAGGCGGTAAACAGCTCACGATTGCGTAGGCTGGCAATAAAACGAAATAGCGGCGAAAATAAAAACCGGCTGCACACAATCAAAATCACCACTAGCAAAAGGGCCATCAGCCACTGCGGAGATGACGCAAGCTTAGAGCTTGCGCCAAGGCTAGGAATAATGGCTAGGGCCGGGATTGCCAGCACGTCTTGCATCAGTAAAACAGAAAAAGCCCCTTGGCCAAATTCTGTATTTAAAACTTTACGTTCCATTAAAGTCTGTAAAGAAAAAGCGGTGGAAGACAAAGACAGAGCAAAGCCTAGCACAAGGCTGGTGGGCCAAGAAAATTTGAATAATAATGCCAACGCAGTGAAAATCACTGTGCAGGCTAAAACTTGAACTCCCCCCAACCCCAGCAACTGATTTTTCATTTTTAAAATTTTTTGCGGCTGAAGTTCTAAACCAATAATAAAAAGTAAAAAGACCACGCCAAATTCTGCAGATTCGGCAATGCTTTCAGGATTTTTTATCAGACCTAATCCATAAGGACCGATCAATAGGCCAGCAGCCAAATAACCCAGCACACTGCCCAGGCCCAATCTTTGAAAGATGGGAACAAGACAAACCGCAGACACCAAAAAAATTAAAAAATAAAAAGTCACATCATTGCTGTGCATAGATACTTCCCATCATAAAACTAAATCCACCAATTGTTGACTCGCCCCCGACTGTTGGGCCACATATTCTTTGATAAAACTTTTTATGTCGGCGGGATCTGCTTTCTGGATTTTTAGAAAAATTTCCTGAATATCTGAAGAGTTTTGAATTTCATGAACGACATTTAAACCAGACAGCTTTAAGTGCACGTTTTTTGCGACTAAGGCTTCACGGTTATTGTGATGATGGGGGCCCACTAAAACCACATTTCCTGCCGCCAGGGGTTCCATCACACTGTGCACCTTGTGTTTAAAAGAGCCGCCGACAAAAGCCACCATGGACAAACTATAAAGATCGGCCAAAATCCCCACTTGATCCACCAATAGAACAGCACAGTTTTTTAAGTGCGATGCCTGGTCGTTCACCGGCAAAGTTAAAAAATGACTCCAAAGCAGAACTTGTAAATTCATAGTTTTAAACTGAGTCAAAGTTTTTACAATTTTATCAGCATGCACTTCGTGGGGGGCCAGAATGATTTTAAATCCATACTGTTTAATATTTTCAAAAGCTGCAAATAATATTTTTTCGTCTTCGGGCCAGGTGGATCCGGCTATAAATATCTTTTCATTTTTCCATGGCTCAAGCTGATCCAACCACGGTGGCTTTTGTTGCAAACGCCATAGAACTTGATCATAGCGAGTGTCACCCAGAACCTTTAACTTGTGGGCGTCGATAAAGGACAAAGCATTTTTTTGATCTTCTGCACTGACACAAAAGATCTGGTCGATGGGGCTAAAAACAAATGAACTGAGCCAACGCCAAATTCCACTTCGCGGAGCAGAAAAGGTGGCTGAAAATAAAATCACTTTCAAACCTTTCAGCTTAGACTCTTTGACCATGGCGGGCCAGACGTCCGTTCGCGCAATAAAAAGAATTTGAGGCTGAAAATAATCTAAAAACTTTGTCAGGTGATTGGTGGTGTCCCAAGGGGCAGGAACCGCCAGATCATATTCCCCTTGCATTTTTTTTAATAAGTTTTGCACCGAGGGTGAAGAATAGGTCACCAATAAAAGAGCTTTAGGGTAACGATCACGAAGTTGGCGTAGAACCGGTCTAGCATATTCCAGCTCGCCACTGGCTGCATGGATCCAAAAAGTCAGACTTTGGGGCGTGCTAGATTCTTTAATTATGGCGGGCACAAGGGGCCAAGCTTGTTTTTTAAATTTTAAAACCAGCTGAAGTTTTTTGGGCCATAAAAAATAAAAAATCTGTAAAAAAGCGATTATTAGCGGCGCAAAAATAGAGGCGTAAAAAAAATAAAAGCCCCTAGTCACAAAATACCAACTGGATCTGCGGTTGTTTTTTTGTTCAGTAAAGTCTGTAATTTTTCAGAAACCTCGACCGGGAAAATATGGGTTAAACATTCATGATGGACTTTGTTCACGCAGGGGCCTTGGCCATGTTTACTGCAAGGGCGGCAGGGCAGTTGTTTTTGCAAAATGATTGTTTGTGGTCTAGAGGGAAAGCCAAAAGGGGCCGGGCCCATCAAGGCTATGGCCTTTTTTCCCAATTGCTCAGCCACATGCAACAAGCCAGTGTCATTGCTGACCAAAGCTTGACTGAAGTAAACCACAGCCGCACTTTCTTCCAGACTCAATTGTCCCGAGAAATCAAATACTCTGTGCGAAGCCACCGCCGCGATCTCTTGCAAAAAAACATCTTCGGGGCCTCCTAATAAAATAAACTTCAAAGTGGGGTTGTTTTGAATCAACTCTTTCCAATGTTCCACAGGCCACCGTTTTAAAACAAATGCGGCTGAAGGGGCGAGGGCAATAAATTTTTGATCCTGCAAAGATTTTTGTAGAATGTTTTTTACTTTATTTAAAGTCGTATTAGATAAAAACAATTGTGGCGCCGGCGGCGCGCCAATATCCAATCCCCAATTCTGCAAGGGCTCTAAAAGGTCTCTTTGTCCCGAAAAAGGCTGTTGAAATAAGTTGATGCGAAATTGAAACAATAAAAATCTTTTCCAGCGCCTGATCGATCTACGCAAAAGCCTTGGGCCTGAAAAAGACAGCGGGGGCCTTAAAATCCAACACAGAAGGCGTGAGCGCAAATTGTTGTGGGCATCGTAAATATGCGAGAATTTTTGTTGCCGCAAAACCCCAGCCAATTTTAGAAGCCCAAGCAGGCCTGTCTTTTTATCCAAAGTCCATAGGTGTTTTATCGCTGGATGATTTTGCAGCAAAACTTGAAAATCATGGCGGGTGACCCAATGAATTTCAGCATCGGGCCATTGCTGCTGAATGCAGGAAGGAAGGCTTAGCGCCTGCACCACATCACCAAAGCTTGAAAAACGCACAATCAATACTTTACGCATTTTTTTAAACTAACAAAGATACAAAAAACCTTCAAGTTGACTGGCCTTAAAAATCCGATATATCTGACATGATGTATTGGCCCTATTTATTTTTATCCTATTTTGCTCTTTTTGCTTTGGGTTTAGGCGATAATGTGCGTGGCCCCTTGTTTCCTGAAATTCTGCGTGAATTTCAGCTCACTAGCGGGCAAGGCTCATGGATGTTCGCTTTGACTTCTTTTTGTGCCTTTGGCGCTAGTTTTTTTGCCCCGATTTTTATGACCCAGGGACGACGCATGGGTCTTTTTCAAAGTTCTTTACTGATGATGTTTGTAGGCCTGTTGACCCTTGGATTTGCCCCATCGGTTCACTGGGTTTTTTTAGCCTCCTGTGTTTTTGGTTTAAGTATGGGCTTTATGGGAGTCGTACAAAACATCATGGTTTCTGAAGGCTCTCCCAGCCAGCATTCAGAACGGACCCTTTCAGGACTGCATTCCATGTATGGCTTAGCCAGTTTATTGGCGCCGCTGTTGATCGCAGCGTTCAGTCATTTTCGTTCAGATTTTTCCTGGCGCCAGATTTTTTTATTGGTTAGCCTATTGCCACTGAAGGTGTTTGTCGTGTCCTTGTTTTTTAAAGATCCAATGGCTAAAAAAATACCGGAAACCTATTTTTTAAACATCAACAAACAGGATCGTGGTTTGCAAATATGGGCGGGTTTGACTATGGCCGGCTATGTGGTTGCTGAAATTTTAATTTCAAGTCGCTTGGCTTTATTTATGCGAACAGAAAAAAACATGGACTTAGAATCTTCCAGTTTCTATGTGACAGGTTTTTTTGTCTGTCTACTGATCGGGCGACTGGGCTTTGCGGTTTTTCGCACACCCTGGAAGGCGGGACAGTCCTTGGTTTACTCTTTGTGTTTAAGTTTTATATTTTCGATTTTGGGTGTTTTAGTGCATCCCTTGTTTTTTGTGCTAACAGGGTTAAGTATGGCTCCCTTTTATCCTTTATCCGTGTCTTGGATTGCTGAAAATTTTCAGTCTTCTTCAGCCAAGGCTATTTCTGTGGCGATGTCTTTGCAATCTATATTGGTGGTGATCATGCATATTTCTGTGGGTTATATAACCGATTTTTCAGGTATTAAAACGGCCTTTATATTGGCGCCGCTTTTTTTGATTCTTTCGGGTTTTTCTTATTGGATGTTTACCCGCAAGCAGCGTTTATCTGTTCTGGGATTGATCGTCCTTTTGGGGTTGATAAATTTGCCAAATGCTGTCCAAGCCGATGTTGAAAATGAGTCAGAGCCTATTGTTTTGCGGAGACCTTCTAGTGAAGATAAAACCGATGCTGACTGGGATATTCAACTGCAAGATATCACGGCTAGAATCGAACGCATTGTTAATCACAAAACCCTAGTGGCTGTATCGGGCTATGGATTGTGGTCCATTGGGGAAGTGGTGGCCATAGAATCACAAAATCCCGAAGGTGGAGTTGTTGCTTTTGTTGTCGTCGTCAGTAAACAGCAAAATAAAGATCTGACCTACAATTTAAAATTAGAAGTGCTGCGCAATTCTCGCAAAAATTTTATTCAGGTGGGGGACCGGGCTTTTAAATTGGACTTGAGTGGGGTTAATCCCAAATACAAAGGCACCACAGATTTAATGATTCGCAAACAAAACCCTAAAATTTCTTCCAAATATCGCCCTTTGTTCACGCAAGGTTTTAATATAGGTGAAACCGCGCAAACACTGTGGCCCAAAGAAGTTTTGATTACCTGGTATGGCTTGGCTTATTATGGCATTGCTGAACGTTGGACCGTGGGAAGCTTTTTACCAGCTAATTTTTTAGGCGCTTACAATTTCAGTACAAAGTTGAAGGTCTATGAATCCGATGCCAATGTTTTTGCCACAGGCTTGTCTTATGCCAAAATCCCCAATGACACCCGCAGCACTTTGAATATCAATTTAATTTGGGACAGCGTATCTTCTGAAACGGTGGTCAGTCACACTTTTGCCTCCGTGGCCCTGTTCACCTTCAGTCAAGCCGGAGACACCACCGCCATCAAATCTTTAGGCAGCAGTTCATTGCAAACAGGATATGAGTTTATATTGGACGACTGGAACCGGGTATTGGCGGGGCCTGTTTATAACTTCGAAAAAAAAACCGTGGGTGGATATTTGTCTTACTTGATGATCTGGGATAAATTTCATTTTTCTTTAAGTGCCAACTCCACAAATTTGGCTTCTCCTAAATTAAGTCCCATCGATGGTTATTATTTCTTTTTTGATGCCTACTGGCGATTGTAGGTTGTGATGAGTTGTTTTATTGTTTGTGCCCTGGGCTTTGAAGAGCAGGTGCGCAATGAGGTTTTAGAAGTCTGGCCTTACTTGTTGTCGCCCCAGTCCGTGCGGCATGGATTGCCCCCGCCCGGGATGCAGATTCATAAAGGCGGAGTCGAAGTTGAATGTGAATTTTTTACGGCAGTACAGTTTAATTTTTTTCTAAAAACGGCCACGCGAGTTTTGTGGCGTATTGGTGATTTTAAAGTCAAAGATTTCCCCAAACTGTTTCAAAAATTATCGTCATTTCCATGGAGCACTTACTTTCATCCTCAGCAAAAAGTGGCAGCCAAGATCAGTGCCCAATCGTCGCGGTTGGGTCATGAAAAACGCATTGAAAAAGTTCTACAAGATGTTTTTGTCGCAAAAAAAATAAATTGGATTTCCTTTGCCGGAAGTTCAGATAAAAGCGCCCATGCTAGCCTTTATATTAGAATGTTGGATGATCATTGTTGGTTAAGTTTAGATCTTTCTGGGGAGCCCTTGTACAAAAGAGGCTGGAGCCACTTAAAAGGGGAAGCTCCGCTGCGTGAAAGCATTGCTGCCTGGATCTTGCTACAAATGACTGCGTTACATAATTTTTCTTTTTTAAAAAAGGTAGAACTGATAGATCCGTTTTGTGGGTCGGGCACATTTTTAAACGAAGCCATGACAATGACAACACCCTTATGGTCCCAACGAAATTTTTCTTTTCAAACATTGAAATGCGTTCCAAAATTATTTTTAAGTGAAAAATTTCAGCAGAACTACAAGCTTCCGTCCCCAGGAATGTGGAAGAAATTATTGGGCTTTGATATCAACAAAGATGTTTTAAATCTTGCAAAACAACAAATGTTTATTGGGCCTAGTCCTTTTCACTTTGAAGAGCAGGATTTTTGGGCTTCCGAAAACACAAAGCCCCGCGAAGAAAACACGGTAAGATGGGTGGTGGGCAATCCTCCCTACGGAGAGCGACTGCATTGGCAGGGCTCTGCAGCAGTCAAAAATGGAAATTTTACTCTTTGTGATATCTTGCAGCAAATTCATTGTAAATGGAATCCTCACAAAGTGGCTTTGCTAACTCCGATCGCGTGGGCTGTGGATCGTCCTTTGCCTTTTGTGCTTGATGCCAAATGCGAAGTTATTGAGAATGGCGGTCTAAAGGTAAAAATATGGTTTTTTGAGTTTGCCCAAGTTGTAAACCAAGTGCTATGAGCCTGGGACAGAATTATTTTACCAGGAGAATAGAATGACCAAGTATATTGCTTTAGTATTGGCTTCTGTGGCTATGACTGCCATGGCTCAAACATCAGCGGTGACTGTGCCGGTGCCAGCTTCAACCAACACCATTTCCACCTCTGTAGAGACTGTTAAAGCTCCAGCCAGACCTTGGGAAATCAGTTTTTTTAGCTTTGCTTCTTCCCCTGCTGTTCAGCTGCAAAAAGGCAAAGCGGCTGTGGATTCAAGCAATTATCTTTCTGTGGGAAGAAAAATTTCTGACAACAACAAGCTGTCTTTGCGGGTCCCTTTTGCTTACAACACTTCTGGAATAGACAAATCCAACAAAGAACGTGGCAGCAGCACATTATTGCAGGATGTTTATTTAGTTTTAGGTCAATCCAAATGGTTTCAACAAGGGGATTGGAAGCTTTATGGGGCTGAACGATTGTACTTTCCCACCAGTGATTTTTCAAAAAATGCAAAAACATTGGCACGGGCTCGTGTGGAATTGAATTTAGAAAGATCTTTAGGAACCCTAGGCTCTTTGACTTATTCAGTGAAGCCTGATTATTACTTTCAATCGCAAAACTCTTATGCTGACAAAAATGCCACCAAACCAACGAATAAAGCCAATATCCAGGTTGGGTTGGATCATTATGTAGAACTTAAAGCCAAAGCCAATTCGTGGTTAGTGGTGCGCCCCTTGGTCGGTTTTTTAGAAAATTGGTTCAAAGGTTATGACAATGTAGAAGCCCTTCACACAACAGCTTTCAGATCCGCTTTGACTTTGCAGTTTGTGGTGAATAAAAGTTTTGATTTTGCTTTGGGTTTAGAAAACCGAACAGCGTTGAATGGTGCTAACGGTGCTCCTGTGTTTTATCAAAACAAAGACAACACCGCCTATTTAGTCACCAATGTGTCTTTGAATTAAATAGTTTTTTGATATTTATGATTTGGTTGGTGTTGGGGTGAGTAAACTCCAGCTCCTCCGAACACAATAAAATCTTTTCTGAAATTTCATCCCAGGCCAAACCACCATAGGCCCGGTCGCCCAGAATGGGAAGCCCTTCAAAAGCCAACTGCGCACGAATTTGGTGGGTTCTACCAGTAATGAGCTTGATTTTAAGATCTTCTATAAGTGCAGCAGTCCCTGAAGCGATTTGGTTGCTGATAATATTTTCGATCTGATCTGAGGGCTCTTGTGCAGATAAAATCTGCAGCTGACATATTTGTAGCTTTGAACTTTCTAAAGGAATTTCAGTCTGCGTCCGTTGCAGATTTTTTTCGTGCTCTTCTACAGAAATCAATTTTTTCGGAGCTTTAGGACTTTGAATCATATAGTGGGTTAAAGTTTTTGGAAAATAAGTATTTTCTTCAAGATCAAAAATACACCTGTGTGCTTTTTCTTCTGCAATGGATTTGGCAATAATCGCCGAGTAAGTTTTTTGTACCTGATGTCCTGCCAGCATTTTATTGAACTGACTTTGAAAGGCTTTATTTCTGGCCAACACAATAAGTCCCGAGGTGGCTACATCTAGACGATGCGTTAAAAAAAGATCTTCGCTGTTCAGTTGATTTTTTAAATAAGAAAGTAAATTTTCTTGCGTGTTGTCCACTGTGGGGTGGCAGGGCAGACCTGAAGGTTTGATGACTATATAAAAACCTGGATCACTATAAACAACTCGATCCACTTGATCGAAATCATTGTGGCGAAAGCGGCGGGGTTTGCTGTGTAAACGAATATAGTCATTGGTGTTTAAAAATACTTCCCAAGGATTTTTCACAAGTCTTTTGTGATTGATATAAATGCAGCCAAATTTGAAAAAAAAATCAATGTCTGTTTCAGAAAAACCATGCTGCATGTTTAAAATCTGATTTAAATTTCCTGGCTCAGAGCAAATATAATGCTTTACTCCATACTCAAATCCCTGCTGTGCGCTATTGGATCCTATTCTGGAATCATTGGATTTCATGTATGAGTGTCCTAGCACAGCGTTACACTGCGAACTGA
>JBMOJS010000289.1:0-3104 GCA_049315665.1 Pseudobdellovibrionaceae bacterium
TCGCATTTATTCCATCGAAGCCAGGGCCTTTGGACCCTCCAATATGGCCATGCCCCGCTGGGTTTTTTATGATTGTGCCGTCTTACCTGGTTTGATGGCGGGCTTTGCTATTCGCCCCCAAGCTTTGACTGAAAAAATGCGTGCAGTTTTGGATCCTGTTCTGTTTCCAGCAGAAAACAGCCCGGTATTGACTTCCAAGGTCATTAAACCCATTCAGTCCTTGGATGAAATGGATTGGGTGCCCTTATCGTTATTTATTATTATTCCCACTATGCATCGTGGGGAGTGGGTGGCTCATAATTTATGCTCTGTGAATTCTTTATTACCTAAAGAAGACCAACTTTATGGCTTGGGTTTTTTAACTAAGGCTTTTGGTTTGTGGTACGCCAATGTTGAACAGTGCACAGGGATGACCCAGTGGGGAAGTCCTGCAATCAAGTTACACACTCATTATGGTCACCTGGAAGTGATTGGGGCCTATGCTCCGGTGCATTCCCATGCCCAGACCATCACTTATCGCGTGCAAGTCAACACCGACTGTTGGGAAAAATTTTTTAGCAAAGAATTAGATCTGGCTTTTTTAGAAAACTACCAAGCTACAGAGACAAAGATTGATCCCCAATCGGAATTTAGCATGTTGCAATTGCAAAATAAGATTGAAGATAAAGAAGGCCCTTTTTATTTAAGTGCTGGTGAAATTGCAGAAAAAAAATTATCAGAAGCATTAACAATTTATAAATTAAAGTCTTTCAACTAAAATTTAAGGAGTTCATACAATGGCAACGCAAACCAATCAACTTCCTCCCGTCGCAAAAACCTTATATACCCATTGTAAAAAATGCGAAGCGGAACGCTATCATGTGGTTTTAGCACACACTTCAGCAACGGCAGCTAAAATTGAATGTGAAGTCTGTGGATCAAAAAAATCTTACAATCTGCCAAAAAAATCTTCAGCCAGCAATCGTAGTGCGATGACGGCTTTGGGTAAATCCACCTCTGCAAAAGCTAAAGGTGGACCGACTAAAGCTTCTGTGGCCAAGCACGCCGAAGAGTACCAAAATCTACTGCAATCCATGGATGCCGCAGAGTCTTTGACCTACAGTATTCGAGCCCAGTTTGCCAAAAATATAAAACTTCAACATCCCAAGTTTGGTTTGGGTGTGGTATTGAACACCTTTCCCGATAAAATCGATGTGATTTTTCAAGACGAAGTGCGCAGCCTTGTGCACAATCGACCGGCATGAGTTTTTGGTTAAAAAATTTAAATCCAGAACAGGCCAAAGCTGTCCTTCACAACTATGGCCCCTTGCTGATTTTAGCAGGGGCTGGTTCTGGCAAAACCACAGTTTTGGTGTCACGCACAGGACGTCTAATAGATGAAAACATTGCCAGCCCAGAACAGATCTGTGTTTTAACTTTCACCAATAAAGCCGCTAAAGAACTACAACACCGGGTCTCACAAAAAGTGGGTTCCAAAGGGCGCGGCATTTTGGCCGGAACTTTTCACTCTTTTGGTTTGCAAGTGTTAAGGCGTTTTCACCGTTCAGCTGGTCTGTCTTCACACTTTGGCATTATTGATCAAAATGACAGTCAGGCCATTATCAAAGATTTATTAAAAGACAAAAAACACTGCGACAAAGACGCCTTTGCCGCAGATCGATTGTTGAATCTGATTCAGACCTTTCGCACTCAACAGATCTTTCCACATTATAAAAGCAAAGCCCAAGTTGTGAAAGAGGATCCTTCGTATTTAGAGGTGGCCGAAATGTTGACGCCGCATTTTAGTAAACGCCTAGATATGTTAGGGGTGGTGGATTTTGAAGGGCTTTTGTTACGACCGTTAGAGTTGTTTTTGCAGCACCCTGATATTTTAGCAAAAGTGCAAAATCAATTTTCACAGTTGATGGTGGATGAGTTTCAAGACACCAATGCGCTGCAAATGCTTTTGGTGCGTCAGTTGTCTGCGCAACATAACAATTTGACTGCGGTGGGTGACGATGATCAGTCTATTTATGGCTGGCGAGGCGCCGAAATTCAAAATATTTTGAATTTTCCGAAGGAGTTTAAATCTTGCGAGGTGATTAAACTTGAAAGAAACTACCGATCTTCGGCAGAAATTTTAGCCGTGGCCAATGCCGCTATTGAGAAAAATACTAAACGCCATGGTAAGGTTTTGCGCTCTGAAAAAGCCCAAGAGACGGGCGAAAAGCCTGAAGTGTTTATTCTAGAAAATGAAGAAGAAGAATGTGAATTTGTCTCTTTAGAAATTCAGCATTGGCTGCGCCAGGGTTTTGAATATAAAGATATTGCTGTGTTGTACCGTTCAAACACCCAAGGGGGCTTGATTGAAAGTGCCCTACGTAGAACGCAAATTCCATATTCTATCACCGGAGGAAGCTCTATTTTTGATCGCCCCGAAGTGAAAGATATTATGGCCTATTTAAAGTATTCCTTAGTGGCCAATGAATTGTCATTAAGAAGGATCATCAATGTTCCTGCCCGTGGTGTGGGTGAAGGCACATTGGAAAAAATGGAAGCATGGGCTGCGGACACAAAAATAAACTTTTGCATGGCCTTTGACACTTTATTTTCTACAGAAAATGCGTGGAAAGAGTTGGGTTTAAAAGGGCCTGAAAAAACCTTTCAAGCTTTGACTTTGTTAAACACATTTTTGCGCAATTTGCCGGGGCGACTGTTGGATTATCCGGTAGGGTCATCGGTGGGTGAAAATTTAGTTAAAATTTTAACCGAATTCGGTTACCGCGATCATATTTATAATTTATCCAAAGATCCCAAAACCGGTGAAAAAAAATGGCAATTGGTAGAAATTGTAGGCCGAATTTTAGACAGTTATTTAAACAAAAGAGGATTTGAGATCGAATTTTTAAAATCTTTTGTCGATGCCATGTCTTTAAGGGATGATTTGCGACCAGATGATGATGCAAACAAAGTGCAATTGATGACTTTGCATGCCTCAAAAGGGCTAGAATTTCCTGTGGTTATCCTTGCTGGCCTTGAAGAAGACCTATTGCCACATAAAACCTTGGGTTCTGATATCGATGAAGAACGCCGGCTTTTTTACGTGGGACTCACCAGGGCGCAGT
>JBMOJS010000290.1:0-3056 GCA_049315665.1 Pseudobdellovibrionaceae bacterium
CGAAAAGCTAGGCCACCCGGTACCAGAGTCATATTTATCTTTAGAACTGAATAAAGGCTCGCCAGTAACAAGATCAACATAAATCCCTTCAGCTTTATTATCCCAATATTTATTCTTAAAAGGAGCCTCTGTTCCTTCTTCTTGAGTCACATGATATTGCTCAGCCGTTAATTTTTTCTTTAGCTCTTCTTTTGACATTTTAGACACCACTTGGACCTCCTTCGCCACTAGGGCTTGAGTAAGCATGACCACCATAATACAGCTCAATGTTTGAATTTTCATTGATCACCTCTTAAAAAAATTCTGTTACTGTGTGTATTAAAGCTTTAATAAATTACAAAAAGAAGCTGTAATAAAACAAGTCGATTTACCACATATACCCTAGAAATTGCATTTATAACAACATTGTCAAATGAGGTGACCCTATGAAAGCTTTAATTCTTACTCTAAGTCTATTATTAAGCCAAGGCTCGGTTTGGGCCAGCGATAAGACTGCTGCATCAGAAACAGCCTCTGCATCACAGACTGCCAATCTAGAAAATGGGGTTATTCTCAAAGGCTATGATCCGGTGTCCTATTTTAATGCAAAAGGTCCAGCTAAGGGTGTGTCTCATATTAAAACGCAAGTCGATGGCATCACTTATTTGTTTGCTAGCGAAGACAATAAAAAAGAATTTTTAAAAGATCCTAAAAAATATGCACCAGCTTATGAAGGATGGTGCGCAACTGCAGTGGTTAAAAATATCAAATATGACATAGACCCCACCAATTTTAAAATCACTGATGGACGACTATTTTTATTTTACCGTGAGTCAGGACTTTTTGGTGGCGACGCAAAACCAGACTGGGTTAAAAATGAACCTGAATCTATTAAAAAAGCCGATAATAATTGGCCTCAAGTTCGCATCTCGAAAAAATAGAGGCTCCTATGAAATACTTTACATTGTTTTTACGTATTCTATCGGCAGCAATTTTACTGCAAACACTTTTTTTTAAGTTTTCAGCAGCCCCGGAATCTGTATGGATTTTTACACAATTGCATGCAGAGCCCTTCGGGCGCTGGTTTGCAGGGGCCAGCGAACTAGTCGCCGCCGCTTTGCTTCTGATTCCAGCCACTCAAGGATTAGGTGCCTTGGCTTCTGTTGGAATCATGACTGGCGCGATTCTCAGCCATTTATTTGTACTGGGCATCAACGTGCAAGAAGATGGCGGATTGTTGTTTGGCCTTGCATTGACTGTGTTGCTAAGTGGTTTGATATTAACCTGGCTCAACCGTCAGCAGCTAATTCAATTGCTCAAATCCATACAGACAGCTATCTTTAAGTAAATTTATTGAAATAATCAGGAGTCAAAATCCATGTCCAAGCCCCAAGGCGCCCTTTACAAAAGAACTATTTTGCAGCAAACAGATTTTTTTGAAATCGTGGCCTGCGAGTGGGGCAAAGATGATATCTCGCCTTTGCATGATCATGGCTTCAGCCAGTGCTATACTTTGGTTCAAGAAGGTACTTTTGAAAATTTAACTGATTTTGGCTTAAAAAAAGAACTGACTCTTAAAGAGTCTGGCCAGGTCATAATAACTCCTGTCGGCTCCAAGCATGAAATCAAATGTCTTTCAAAAACAGGAAAAACATTTCATGTTTATACGCCAAAGCTAGCTGAAAAAAAACCAACCCCCTTATTTCAAACTTTATCTAATGCCGATCTTAGTAAAAGTATAAATTTGCAATTACAGCCCAAGGGTCTTGCCTGGGAAAAGTTAGTGGCTTTATTGCAAGCAGTGGCTGATCAGTCAGTATCAACAAATTCTGTTTATTTTATGAATCAACTATTTTCCGGTGTCACATCGCAAATGTTGGCGGCTGAAGATCTGATTGCAAAAACCAAGGCTAGCATGGCCACTTTTGAAGCTAGTTCTGTTTTGAATTTGATTGAAATTGAAGTTGTACAAAATCTGTGTAGGCAGATCGGCTGGCTAAACTCAACATCAAGCACAGCCGACGGTATACAAGTGCCCGGCGGTAGCAGTGCGAACTTTATGGCCTTGCAATGCGCTCGCCATAAAAAAAATCCAAATTATAAAATCAATGGCCTGCCAGCCAATACTAAGTATAAAATTTTTGGTTCAAAAGAGTCTCACTATTCCTTACAAAAAGCATGCGTGGTTATGGGACTGGGTCTAAATGCCTTGGTTCAAGTCAATACTGATTCAGATGGCAAGATGAGCTTGCAAGATCTTGAATTTAAGATTGGCAAAAGCATCTCTGCTGGAGAAACTCCTCTGATTGTTTATGCTACTGCCGGAACAACAGTACTGGGGGCCTTCGATCCAATTCCTGAAATTGCAAAGATATGTCAAAAAAATAATATCTGGCTGCATGTCGATGCGGCCTGGGGAGGCCCCGCTTTATTTTCTAAAAAGTTAAGGCATCACATCCAAGGGTCTGAACTTGCAGATTCCTGGACTTTTGATGCCCATAAGTTTTACGGAGCCGGACTGACTTGCGCTTTCTTTTTAACTCAACACACTCAAACTTTGTTTGAAGCCAACGATGTTAAGGGTGGGGAGTACTTATTTCATGAAACAGAAAATTTTGATCGCGGTCGCCTGTCTTGGCAGTGTGGACGCCGTGCTGATGCTGTTAGCTTCTGGACTTTATGGAAAAGCTTAGGAACCGAAGGTTTGACTCAATTTATCGATGACACATTAGACTTGCGCGACAAATTGACCGTATGGATTAAAGATCAGCCCCGTTTAAATCTGATTACCGAGCCTGATTTTTTAAATGTTTGTGTGCAAGTTTTACCACCAAAAGATCTTAATTCCAGTGAGGAACTTATTAAATCTTGGTCTAATAAAATTCGCCAAAATATCAAAAATAAAAACTTAACCTTAGTTAATTACTCAGCGACAGCCGATAGCACGTCCTTTCTTAGACTCATTCTAGCCCACCCCTTCTTGAAAATCGAAGATCTAAAAAATATTCTCACCTGGGCCATCGAAGAAGAATGAGATTAAAATTTAATATTCAGCAAAAGCTAAATTTATATTCTTA
>JBMOJS010000055.1:0-13691 GCA_049315665.1 Pseudobdellovibrionaceae bacterium
ACAAATACCAGCAAATGGTTAGAAATATAATCAATTCAGATAAGTTTGCAAAAACAAAAATTGCCCAACGCAATACTGTAATTAGTGAACAAGACCTCAATATCGATCAACTTGAATCTGCAGTGAAAGAAAAAGAAAACCTGATCACGCAAAACGAAAAGCAAATCGCCCAGGCCAATAAGGAACTGAAAGACAAAATGGCCCAACTTAAAAAAAGCTATAAACAAAATAAAATAACTGCAAAAATCTATGAAAATCGCATTTCAAAAACAAAGCAAGAAGCCTTGGCTAAACTTGAATTATTAAAAAACGAAAAGTCTAACTACGAACAACAATTGGCGGACACTCAAAACAAACTGGGGCAAATCGCAGGTCAATTGCAGAACACTCAGCAAGAGTTAGTAACCACAAGCGGTCGTCTACAAGACACCCAAGGACAACTTAAAAACACCCAGGGTCAGTTGCGCAACACCGAAGGGCAATTGAAAGACACCACAGGACAGCTAGCTCAAGCCAAGGCAGAAATGGACACTCGCCGATTGATTGCTCAAGAGATAAAAAATGGTTTCGCCAAGGCTGGAATCAAAGCCGACGTGGATATGAAAACGGGCGAAGTGCTGCTGGATTTTGGCAAGGCCTATTTTGACAATGACTCTTCCAAACTAAAAAAAGAAATGCGCACAGTCCTAGAAAAAGCAGTGCCTATCTACTCGAAATCTTTGTTTGGTAATCCTAAAATTTCTAAAAAAATATCAGCGGTTGAAGTGATTGGCTTTGCCTCCCCCACTTTTAAAGGACGCTTTGTTGATCCCAGCTCTTCAAAACCTGAAGATAAAGAAGCTATCAAATACAATATGGACCTTAGCTACCAGCGTGCAAGGTCCATTTTTAGCTACATTCTGGATGAACGCAGTATGAATTTTGAACACCAAAAAGATCTGCTGCCCATGATGAAGGTTTCTGGAAGAAGTTTTTTAGAAGTTTTAAACGTCAATCGTGGCGTGGCTTCAGGTGAAGATTTTTGTAAAGTGAATGACTGCAAAAAAGCCCAACGTGTAATTATACGTTTTGGTATGGATGGAAAGAAATAGGAGACTTAGCCCATGAATGAAGTGTCAACAACATCACAATTGATACACTGGTTTATATTTTTATTGCCTTATGTTCTAGGAATTATTTTTGTAATAGCTGCTTTTTTACGAGCCGCAATTTATTTCACCGTTGGCCGTCATGAGTGGTTTGCCAAAGAATTTGAAAAACGGGTCAATAAGTTCATGGATAAAGAAATTCCAGGTGAAGTCAAAGATGTTTCTTTTTTTAAATTGGCCAAAAAGAATCTAGAGCAGACCTACTATGAGGCTTTTGATTTGCGTGATCGATTTCAGCGCCGTCGCGGTGATAAGGTTATGGGAGCCAATGATCGTATTTTTTTGATCAAACAAGGTTGCGCTTGGTTAGTGAAAGACATTTTAAAGCAATTGAAATTTTTAAAATGGCACAGTGAAAATCCAAAGTTACTAAATATAACCAAAGCCACTTTCAGTCATAATCCCTGCTTTAATAGAATTTTTGGTGTGATTCCCATGGCCAGCGTCAATGATTTTATTTCTATACTGCCCGGTCTGTTTGTGGTGGCCGGCATTTTGGGAACCTTTCTAGGAATACGTGGTGGTATTAGTGAATTGGGCGGAATGAATTTAGCAGACATAGAAAACACTAAAAATTCCATGGATAACTTTTTACAAGAAATTGCTTACGCCATGACCTCTTCGATCATTGGCATTATGTTTTCTTTGCTTTTGCATATATGGAATGTGTTTCTAAATCCAGAAAGAGTTTTTGTTTCTATGATCGATCGTTTTGAAAGCTCTTTGGATTTGTTATGGTATCGCAGCGACAACAATGAATACCCGATACAAGATCCGGTATTTGATGAAAACAAAGACCCTGCAGAGGCCTTAGCTGCAGAAGCTGTAAACTTAGAAGTCACTAAAAGAAAAAGAACAAGAAGTATGGACAAGCTTGCAAAGCCCAAAGCTTCTTAAATTTTTTTAAAGGCAGTATGGATGGCGCAACTGCAAAGTTGTTTTATTGTGACAATCCACCAAGGATCAGAAATCACACAAAAAATTGTGGATGCACCGTCGTTTACTGTTGGTCGCGCCTTTGAAAATCTATTGTCTTTCAATGATTTAAATATCAGTCGATCCCATATTCAGGTGCAGTCCAAAAAAAAACAAATTTATATCGAAGACTTAGGATCAGCCAATGGCACTTGGCTGGGTGGACAAAAAATTCCAGCCAAAAAAATGATTGCTCTACAGCCCAACCAAAAAATCAAACTCGGGGCCTCAAACATTGAACTTTCATTTAGCACCTTAGAAAAATCTTACCGCAAAGAAGAACTTAAAACGTCCGATCTGACCCAAGAAGAAAAAAATGTTTTAATCGCTTTGATTGAAGGGGCTCATGCTGAAGCCGAACGATTGCAAACGGCAGGGCAACAGATACATCAACAGATTGTAGCGGCGGCAGAAAACAAAGCCGTAGCCCTATTGCAAAAAGCGCAGATGGATGCCGAAGAACATAAAAAAAATCTTCTGCAAAAAAATCAAATTTTGATTGATGAACTGCTGCAAAAGTCAAAATTAGAAATAGAGCAAAGATCAGAAGAAATCAAACAACAGGTGCGCCTTGAAGCGCAAAAAGAAACTCAAGAAGAATCAAAAAGAAAACTAGAGGATTTTCAAAAAAATTTAGACAATGAAAAAGTACTTCGGTTGAATAAATTTGAACAAAATTTAATCAATGAAAAGCAATCAGCCCTTAAAGAGATTGAAGATTTAAAGTTAAAAACTGAAAGTGAGAAAGAACTTTTTACAAAACAAAAAGAAACATTTAAATCAGCCCTTGAAAAAGAAAAGTCTGTTTTTTTACAGCAACAAGAAAATTTAAAGTCAGCAATAAAAAAAGAACAGTCTATATTTTTACAACAACAAACGAACTTCAAGCAAGAAACAGAGCTTTTAAAAAAACAGCAGCAGGATATGGTTTTAAAATTAAATCAGGAGTTTAAAGATAAATCCGATCTTCTGGAAAAAGAATACAACAATAAACAATCCTCGGCAAAAGAGAAAATAAATATTTTAGAGTCTGATTATAAATCCAAAAGTAATCAATTGGAACTTGATCACGAGACTCGCACCAGTTCTTTAAATAAAGAATTTCAAAATCAAGAATTTGAATTCAAAAAACAGCACGACGAACTTATGGTTCAGATGCAAAAAGAAAAAAATGATCTTCGCCTTGAATTGGATCTTTTACAAAAACAATTTACAGACCAAAAGTTGCAAAATGATTTACGAAAATCCAATTATGAAAACGACTGGCAGCAGAAAAAAAATCTGCATGAAAAAGAATTAGAAAGAATTGCTGCTATCAAAAAACAAGAGAATGATATTTATTGTGAAAACTTAATTAAAGCAGCCACACAACAACAAAAAGAAATTGAAAAAAACACCCAGGCTTTGCAAGAGCAAACAAAATTACAAGTTGCGACTTTAGAACAACAAGCGCAAGAAAGAGTCCGCAGCTTAGAACAACAGGCTCAAGAAAAAATACTTCATTTAGAACAGCAAACCCAAGAAAAAATGCGTAGTTACGAAATTAAAAAAGAAGCTGAATTGCAGTCTATTTTTAAAGAAAAAGAATCCAAACTGCATTTTTCATTGAAAGAAAAAGAAAATCAATTCGAAGCCGCTAAGCAAGATTATGATTCCCAAACTGCGGCCCTAAAAATTTCTTTGCAAAAAGAAAAAGACTTGATTTTGCAAACTCATGAAAAAAATAAGCAAGAGCTTCAATATTCTGCGGCTTCGGAGGCTCAAAAAATTCGCGATCAATGGTTTGAAAGCTTGTTCAATGAAAAGCAACGTATCGCCCAAGAAATAACTATTATGTTACATTCTGGCGGTCATCCAGCAGATGGGACTGACAAATCCAAAATAGAAACACAAATCATTAAAATTTTAGAACAAAATACATCGTCCTTAAATCCTACGGCAGCCAATTCAGAAACTGACACCACCTATAGTAAAAAAGTCAAAAATGAAAAAATCCGCTTCAGGATTCAAGGTTTGTCTTTAGGTTTTGTGATATTTTTTACCTGTAGTT
Organism: Pseudobdellovibrionaceae bacterium; assembly: GCA_049315665.1. Lineage (GTDB taxonomy): Bacteria > Bdellovibrionota > Bdellovibrionia > Bdellovibrionales > Bdellovibrionaceae > JBMOJS01. The sequence goes on from JBMOJS010000055.1 coordinate 4,174, forward strand.
ATGGCTATAAAAAATTTCTTAACGACAGCAATCCATTAAAAACAGCTGCCACAGAAGCCATTCAACAGCGCAATGAGGATTTACTGCGTAGAAAATTCAATCCTACTCAGACCACCGAACTGAAAGAATCCTACACCGATGCCGTCATCTATACTGAAAATTATGTGATGAATTATTTGAATGAAGATTTTCAAAAAAACTGGCTGAAAGCGGCCACTGATTATTTATTCAAACAATGGCGGATCGAAGAAGAAAAAACAGTACAACTGCTGTCTTCAGTCAATACCTTGGTAAAAACTCTCAATGAAAAGAAAGAACAAATACATCCAGATTATATAGAAAAAGACATTAAAAAAATGCATGACTTAGAAGCAGAAAAAGCCTTGGAACTGCAGAACCTATTAGGTTCACAAGTCAAATACGAGGCCTTTCGGCGTTTTGAAAAGAAGTTTTATCTAGAGCAAATCCCATGGCGTAACCCAGCGCAAAGCTCTGAAAGCAGTCCTGCACAAAATAGCGAAAACAACAGCCAGTAGCACCTGGATTGTAGTTGCGTTGGATCATTTTCTTTAAAAAAAAACTTGCTGCAATTTAGGCCTGTGTTAGCATTCAGACATGCCACATATAATTATTGAACACTCTAAAAATTTAGCTAATAAATTAGATATACCTGCTTTAACTTTAGCCATACACAATAAGCTGTCCGAACAAAAAAGTTTTGATATTCAGGCGATCAAATCCAGATCCATTTCCTATGAAAACTACAATGTTACTACCTTTGGTGGAACCAAAGACTTTTTACACCTGCAGCTTAGAATTATGATCGGTAGAAGCCATGAGGATATTCACCAAGCGGTGGAAAACCTATCAAAAACAATCTTGTCTTTAATTCCAACCTCAACAGAGTTAACTATTGAGGTCTGTGAAATGAATAAAAACTTTTATTTTAAAAAATCAGCCCAATAAATTTATACTAAAGGCTTTGGTCCGCGTCCTGTCAGCAATGACACGACAAAAGAGATGATGGCCAATACCAAAAACACAACCAACAGAAATCGACCAATTTCCATTGATAAACCAGCTATGCCATTTGCGCCAAGTACAAATGCAATGATGGCTAAAATAAAAAAGGCAATTGCAGCGCGTACCATAAAATCCTCCTTTTAAATGATTTAATTAAATCATTGTTGTTTTTTGAAGAAAGAGCAGAAGAGGGCTTCCTCTTCTGCTCTTGGGGGGTGGGACTATTTAAAAAATCGAGTTCAAAGTTTAATTCGTAGTTTCAGAATCAATAATAATGTCCACTCGGCGATTTTGCGCCCGTCCAGATGCCGTTTTATTGGTAGCAATGGGTTTGGTGTAGCCAAGCCCTTGAGATGATATTTTATCCGCAGCTATATTTTTATTGGATACCAAGTAAGACATCACCGATTCTGCTCGTTGAGTAGATAAAGACTCATTGGTTTTTTGACCACCGACCGAATCAGTATGACCTTCGATAACAATCTGACTAGGCCCAACATCCTGTATTACTTTTTGCACTTTAGCTAACAAAGTAAAATTTTTACTTCCCAGTACAGATTTATTATTGGCAAAGGATAAACCTTTCAAACGCAGCAGCAACTTTCCGCCTTGTTTGTAGACTTCGGCCTCTTCTTTAGTAAACTGTCGTCGAGCAGATTCATACTTTTTATCCAACGACAATTCAGATTCCAAACGACGATTTGAAGCTGAAGACCTCGCTAAATTTCTTTCAGAGTTGCTTAAGTTAGATTCAGACTGTGCCAAATCTTTATTGGATTCTTCGGTAGCCATCTCTGATTTTTCCATTTGCAGAGCCAGCTCTTCAGAATTTTGCGCGTCAGATCCCTTGGCCACACGAACAATTTTTAATAGTCGATTGGCCGTTGCAACTGCATGCTGCGAAGATTTTTCTAGGACTGCCGTATCATGGCGATTTTGTTCAATGCTGGACTCATCTTCAGCCAGTTGCTTTTCTGCCCAAGCTAAAGTTTGTGGAGCAAACTTTTTTGCCCCCTCTTTGATGGCGTTTTGCAAAGTGATTTGCGCTTCACCAAGCTTATCTTTTTTAATCGAACGCAATTCAATATCTCGATAAATAGAATCTAAAGATTGGCGACGGGCGTCCACCAAGGAGGTGTCGTTGTTTTCAATTTTCGAAGTGACTTTTCTTAAGTCTTTGTCAGCTGATTTTAGTTCTTCTGGATAATACTTGCCAGCACCAGCTTTTAAGGCATCCTGCCGGGCCTGAATCGGATCTTTTAGTATTTGCTGTCCAACACTAGCTACATTCGAAGCTTTATTTAAATAGCTTTGTGACAAAGCCAAGTCATGCAGCACCGTCTTTTGGTTTTTATTGTTGGCCCTGCCGGCAACGGCCTTATCCCAATAACTTTTTGCACGCTCAAAATTGTCTGGTGATAAAACATCCACTTGCTGACTGCGAGCCTGATGAATATTTCCATCAACACGATGAATTTCATCTTGAATGTCTACTGTATTACTAAGTTCGGCCACTTTAGGTTCAGAGCTGCAAGCCACAATCATAATTCCAGATAAAACCACCGTGGCTGCCATCACTAATCTATTTAGAGGCTTGAGTACTAACATAAATGTATTTCCCTTTTTAAAGTTGTTTCAGTATTGGCTTTAAACGCTAAAGCCAGCTGCACAACTGCATTAGCAATAAGCCGGCCACCCAGTTCCGGCTATAACTCAATGGGGTTATAGCCAGAGCATAAGAAAATAAAAGGCTTTTTGGTTGAGCAACGGGTATTATTTGACCGCCATGGGGATTATTAACCCAGGATCAGCAATCACTGTGAAAAAGCTTGTTCAAGCTTCATTCTTTTATATAAAGTTTTTCGATCTATGCCAATTTCATGGGCTGTTTTATCACGGGCCCCACCATTTCTTTGCACGGCAAATTCAATATACTTATGAATCACTTCATCCAAAGTGGGCAGCTGATCCTGACAACCCATCTTAAAAGTATTGATGTCATCTAAAGCACTGTTTTTTTCAATGTTGCTTTGCAACTGCAAGCCAAATGGCAGCATATCCTCTAGTGTGATTTCACTGTTTTGACAAAGCACCACTGCCCTTTCGACGACATTTTCAAGTTCACGCACATTGCCCCGCCAAGGGTTTTCTAAAATATACTTAATAGCTTCTTTTGAAAAAGATTTGGCCAAAGATTCGTTTTCTAAAACAAACTTTCTTAAAAAGATCTCGGCCAAAGGCAATAAATCTTCTGGTCGATCACGCAATGGCGGTATGGCAATGGGAATGACATTCAAACGAAAAAATAAATCCTCACGAAAACGACCATCACGGACTTCATCGGCCAAATTTTTATGAGTGGCAGAAATAATTCGGCAGTTGATATCCACATATTGATTTTCTCCAACCCGCTTTATTTTCTTTTCTTGCAGCACTCTTAAAAGCTTAGCTTGCAAAGACAAAGTTAAATCACCAATTTCATCTAAGAACAATGTCCCATCTTGAGCTTCTTCAAACAAGCCGATTTTTTTTGCATGGGCCCCTGTAAAGGCCCCCTTGGCATGACCGAACAATTCAGACTCCAATAGATTTTCTGGAATAGCCGAACAATTAATAGCTACAAACTGACCTTTTTGATGGTTGCTTTCGACGTGAATAAACTTAGCAAAAACCTCTTTCCCCGTACCGCTTTCACCAGAGATAAAAATATGGGCGGTGCTACTAGCTACTCTTTTAGCAATGTCTAACGCTTTTAAAAAGCATGGGCTACGACCAAATATTTTATTGGATAAAACCCCAGGGAATTTGACTCTTTCGCGGAGCTCAGAAATATCACTTTTTAAAGATTTAAAATTAAGAGCTCTTTCAACAGCGACTTGCAATTGCGGAAAATGGATTGGCTTCGCTATAAAATCATAGGCGCCTTTCTGAATGGCATCCACCGCTGTATCTGCTGCATCAATCGGAGTAATTAAAATAATTGGCAAAACTGGCCAGTATTTTTTGATTTCTAAAGTGAACTGAACTCCGGTCATGGAATTAAAATGAAAATCGGTCAATAAGACGTCCCAATGGGAACCTTCTATCAAACTGGCTTGAATAGCTTCTTCAGCATTACTAAAACAAGTGACTTTAAATCCCTTGGGTTTAAAATAAGCTGTGATTAAATCTTGAATGTCCAGGTCATCATCCACCACAACGATCTCAACAAGCTTCGAGCTGGTCATAGTATTCCTTCTGTGACGAACATTTTTGAACTGGTTAGCTTGTAGCACAAGTTCAAAAATTACACAAAGAAACGTTCATAAATAGTTCTTTTTAAGTCTGGATGCTTCTGAAGTCGATGGCAGCTCAGCTGCCAGCGGCCTTGGACTTGCTAGTTTGATTGAATTAGCCCATATCACAAAAAAATGGGAAACAACAAACGAAGGAGTATTTATGACTGCAGTGAATGCACAGATAGTTAAAGGAAAGTGGAAAGAAATCAAAGGCGATGTGCAAAAAGCTTGGGGCAAATTGACTGATGATGAATTAGAAAAAACCAAAGGGGAATTTAAAGCCATCAGTGGCTTGATTCAACAAAAGTATGGTGCTGCACAAGATGCATCAGGAAAAAAGTTGACTGAAATTTTTAAAAAATTTGAAGAACAAAAAGAGCACGCAGTTTCTGCAGTAAAAAAGAATTTAAAAAATTAAAAACAATGCGACGTAAAAAAGGAAGTAAAAATATGGCAAATCCAATCAATGAAACAATAAACAGAGTGAACGGTGGAATTTCTGACTTTAAAAACAAAGCCATGAAATCTGAAGATCAACTAGAAAAGTTTTCGCACAACACCGGCGAAAAAATCGGAGCCATGGCTACCGAATTTGCAGACTCAGCCACTGAGTATGTTAAAACCGGACGCAGCTATGTGAAACTTCATCCTGTACAAGGAATTGCCTTGGCTGCTGCCGTAGGCTTAGTGACTGGATCTTTAGTCACATTACTTTTACGCCGCAAATAATAATAAAAATTGATTTATTTTCAACCCAGTCTGATTTTTTATAGACTGGGTTTGTATAGAAGAAGGACTTATGACTCCCACGACTTCACAAGATTTAGAATTTCTTCGCATTGGCTCTTTAATATTAGCTGGATCATTGACAGTGTATTTATTATTTAAAAATAAAAGTAAAAAAAGCATATTTGAAAATATACTTCTTATTTCTTCATTGAATAAAATAAATCTACAGAATTTATCTTTGTGCTTTGTAGAAGGACTGTTAGATGGTTTAGAATCAAAAGGGGCTCATCAGCCCCCTTCGCATACATCTAATAAAAAATTAAAACTTTAATAGAATCTATTCTTACAGAATATCAAAAAGATTATTTACAGCTTTTGCATTCAAAGATCGCACATGCAAAAGAAAGCGACCTTTGGGCATATTTTTAATTTCTACTGTTCTTTCGAAGGCAAAAACCCCTGTTTGACAGTCACTTGTTCCAGACATGTTAGCAATAGGTTGCACAACCACAACTTTAGGTTGCAAGTCAACCACCACTTTATCCAGTTTCAAACAACTGTTAGAAAACTCACCTGACAAAGTTAAATAAGAACGCCCTTCTTTTTGCGATATGTAAGCTTGTGAGATAGGCGCATACAAATAATCATCCGCAGCTGCTTGCGTAGACGATCGCACTGTCAGCGCTCCCAAATCTTTGCCTGTTGCTCCTTGGATGATTTTATAGTTCCCACCGCGCAATATTCCAATATCTAAAACCTGGTGATAAGGAACCATCACTTGAATACAAAGGCCAGAATAAATATAAGCGTAAGGATCTACATGAATCACTTTTTTATTTTCATCCACATGGACTGCAATCTTCCCCGGTTTGTAGCAGCCATTAGAGAATACTCCTTCTGCCACAATCTGCACCAAGTCATTGTTGTCAAAACCTTTAGGAATATAACTTTCAGCAAATAAGTTTTGCACCAATTTAGGCTCTGCAAATTCACCAGCAAATGCTGAAGTTGGCAAATGCAGACAAAAACCCACCAATACACTTGTAAGAAAAAACGATTTCATAAAACCTCCCTTTTGTTATCTATTAAAAATCCATCTAGATAAATGCATATCAAGACTTGTGCCACAAGCACTAAACAAAGATAAATGCTAAAAAGCGATTATATTTGAAAAGAATTGGTTTTTTACAAGCTGCATATAAAAAGTTAGACAAAGAGTCTCAGAATAAAACAGCTTCGAGGCGTATTGTCCCAAAAAAATGGGATAAATGAAAACCTCCAAGGTCTTGTCAACCTGGAGGCTTTGTTCAGAAACGCAGTATGTAAACTTCTTTTAATGAAGCAAAGGAGCAAGAGCTGCGGGATTGGTGATATAGATATCATGAATGGCTTGATCACCAGTGATTAAATTAAAGCTTTTAAGCGTGTTGTCCCCGGTCAAGTGTTTGTATAGCTCTTTCTGTTCACTGACCTGCACGGTAACATCTTGTTCAGCCGAAATCATAGTAAAGCGACTGCCATTTTTCTTCGCAAAAATACCTGCTGGAATTTGCGGGGTATTGAAACCTGGAATACGCAACAAGTCGGCACCGGCAAAAAAGGGCTCGGTAGAAATATATTTACGCGCTTCCACTTCGGCAGGTGTTGGTGTCCCAGCAACAAACTGCTGTGAAAAATTGGTGAAAAACAGTCCCAACCAAAAAGGAGTCGGAACTTGCAGATATGTTCCCAGCACCGCATCTTGCACTATAAAATTAGCCGCTGTTTGTGCGGCAGCTCCGGAATCGGCAAACTGCCAAGCCAAAGGCAGAGGCATACTAGAGGCCAATAAAAAGACTTCTCTTATACCTTTTTGCGCTAAGCTTTTACGCTGTTCTAACAATTGTTTTTGGGCCAATTGAGTCACTACTCCACCCATACTGTGAGCGAGCAAAAGGTTAGGCCCTAGGTCTTGGCGACGCAATCGATCTATAGAGTTATTTAATGCAGTAGCATAATCTTGCAGTCCCATGTCACCATAGCGGATTTGCCCATCAGGTCCCGTGCTACGACCATGGCCTGGTAAGTCTAAGGCCACAATGCGTGTAACATCATCACACTTCTTATTTTTTTCTAATAATTCTTTGGCTAAATTTTCATAGGTCGCCGCTGTATGGCCCAAACCATGCACCGCCAATAAAGTTTTACCACGCCCCCAACATTTAAGTTTAGCAATAACTTGCACATGAACATCGACATTCACATTGTCGCGGATAGCGACTTTACGAAGAATCTGATGAAAGTTCACAATCGGTGTTTTTGCTGACCTTATATACCTACGTGCATCTTCTGCAGAATCATTAGCTTGTCCTTGTACGGCGCTACAGATCACTCCTATAGACAAAGACAAACCCAACCATACTTTTTTTCTGGCTAAAAAATTCTTCACTGTTTTCCCCCTTGTTATGATTTACATCAAAATTAACTTCTTTAACATCAGCATAACTTATGTATTTTTATGCTCTTCAAAAATTGTAGATGTTGAAAATAAAAATCACTCGTTATATTTTTATTTATATCACAACGATATTGTTATTTGCCTCAGGCCGAGAATATGCTTAATTTGCAAGCAGGTTCAATTTTAGAAAGTTTGATAAAGTGTCGAACTTTTAGTGATCCATTGTTGAAGGGAAGATATTGGATTTATGGCTAAAGTCGAGGCTGTACAAAGCAGATCTTTTGTTACCCAGATATCTTTACCTTGGTCGTGGATTTTTTTTCGACAAAATTGCCGAATAACAGTGAATGAAAACTTTGAATTATTTGATTCTAATTTTGGCTATGGGCTATTCTTTTTTTGCACAGGCGGCACCACCGATTCCACAACCTCCAGCCGGGCAGCCAGCCCCTTGGATAGATCCTAAGAGCATTGACAAAGAAAAAAAAACCATCTGTACAGAACCAAAAGATAAAAAATTGGATGTTGTCTGCACATTCACCAACCTGCGTTTACAGCCGGACCCCAAAGAATTGTCCACCTCTGATCCAGACCGAGTCGACATTCAAGTGCAAATCACCAGAAATCCCAACTGCAATAGCTCTTCTGGTGGTGAAACTATTTTCGCCCAGCATGGCATGGCCCACTCTGGTGAAACCTGGAATGCTTTTGCAGAACAAATGTACAAAGATGATACTGCTTGTAAAGTTCGACAGATCGTCAAAATGAATCTGCCTGGGCGGGGCGGCAGTGGTCTTGTCAAAGGCAGTTCTTCCAATAAAACTTTTGGTCGGCTAGGTTTAAATGACTATACAAATATTATTGAACAAACATTGGATGGTTTACAAAGCACTGCATACAAGCCAACGACCATTGTTGGACACAGCATGGGCGGGATGTTAACGGCTCTGGTTCAGGATGATTTGAAAAAGAAAAATTCAAACCTGGCCACAAAGTATGGCATTAAGAATGTTATTCTACTGTCCCCGGCCATTACCAACCCTTGTCCATGGGGGATCACTGAAAGTGAAACAAAAATTCTAGGACGTCGTGTGGGCCTATTACCCAAAGCCACCCGCGATGCCGTTGGCTATACTTTGAAACCTGAAATTAAAAGAGGATTCGTTTTAAATACATATAGCGAAAAAAATGCAAAAGAACTTTTTTTTACTAACCGCGAAGGCACAATACCAACCAAATGCACAAAGGAAAGCTACAAAGTTCCAGAAATCACTAGATCCATGATAAGTAAAGAAGCCTTGAATGCAGCCAACCAAATGACCCGCATGAACCCTTGGGCCACTAGAACAAAGGTCGATCCAGGTATCTTTAACGAAGCTAGTGGCACACAGCTGACCAGCCTTGCTGGCCAAGAAGATGTGTATATGAGCCCTAAAGAGATTCAACAGATGCATCGTCATCTCACTACGGGCTACAGTTGTGATCCAAAAGAAAATGTTTGCAGCAAGTCGCACAGCCCAACATCCAAAAGCGCTGGTAATAAAGTGGAAGCACGAAGCCATGGGTCCAATGAACAAGACAATGAGTGCAATAAACAAGATCAGCTTCGTTACAGTAAAGTGGATAATAGTTTTATTAAACTAGAAGATCCATGCGCCACCCATGATGTTTATATAGCCAATCCTAAGTTAGTCACAGATGAAGTTTTAAATTTATTTGGAACTGGTAATGGCAAAGACTCACCGTCTGTGCTAAAGACTTCTGAAATTCCTGCGGCCAAATAATTTTTAAAAGTTTAGACATTCTGGTTATGCCTGCGGCACTCGTCCTTGATTATGCCTGCGGCACTCGTCCTTGATTATGCCTGCGGCATAAAATCCGTAAATTTTCTATATCATCACTGAGGCCGCCGGCATAGAGGGGTTGCAGGTGATCGATCTCTAACTGGTGTTGGCTGCAGCATTGTTTTTTGCTGTGGGGATCGATATATGTGCATTGCCCCTGGTCCCGCTGCCAGATTTTGGTTTTTATGGATTGTGGAATAAAGCGGA
>JBMOJS010000056.1:0-13688 GCA_049315665.1 Pseudobdellovibrionaceae bacterium
AGAAAGTATTTTGGGCTGGAAAGAATTTGAACTGGAAGTGATGCGCGATAAAGCCGGCACTTTTGTGGTGGTTTGTAATATCGAAAATCTAGATCCTTGTGGAGTGCATACCGGCGATAGCATTACTGTGGCTCCGCAACAGACTTTATCGGATCGGCAATATCAGGCCATGCGTGATGAAGCTTGTAAAATTTTAAATGAAGTGGGTGTTGAAACTGGCGGGGCCAATATTCAGTTTGCCACTCACCCTAAAACCGGGGACCGCGTGGTGATTGAAATGAATCCACGGGTCAGTCGTTCATCGGCTTTGGCTAGTAAAGCCACCGGATTTCCCATTGCTAAAATTGCGGCCCAATTGGCCGTGGGTTTTACTTTGGATGAATTGAAAAATGATATCACCAAAGTCACACCTTGTTGTTATGAACCGGCTTTGGATTATATTGTGACCAAAATTCCGCGTTTTGCTTTTGAAAAATTTCAAGGGGCCAAAGATTCTTTAAACACGCAAATGAAAAGTGTGGGCGAAGTGATGGGCATTGGACGGACCTTTCAAGAGTCTTTATTGAAAGCCTTGTCCTCGATGGAAAAGCACCCCGAAGGAATTCCTGAAGTTGCATTGAAAACCGAATCTTTGACCTACCCCAACAGCCAGGGGATTTATCATCTGTTTCAGGCCTTCCGTGATGGGGTCAGTTTGCAACAGATTCAAGAATGGACTTCAGTGACTCCATGGTTTTTGGAACAGATTCAAGATCTGGTGAAATTTGAAAAAATATTTGCCAGCAGTGCTGTGACTGAAAATTTACTTTTGCAAGCCAAGCGCAAAGGCTTTTCCGATGCTCGCTTAGGTAAACTTGTTGTTACAACTGAAGAAGAAATTCGTAAACTGCGTTGGTCTTGGCATATGCGTCCTGGATTTTTGCAAGTGGATACTTGTGCGGGTGAGTTTGCCTCGGAAACTCCATATTTTTATTCCAGCTATTGGGCTCAGTCAGTTTTTGCAAAAGAAAATCTGTCTGGTGGTGCATCCAGTGCAATCACTGCCAAACAAGCCTTGAATTTTAAAAAATCCAACCCTGCGGTGGTCATCATCGGCAGTGGACCCAATCGCATCGGTCAGGGCATTGAGTTTGATTATTCTTGTGTCCGCGCTGTGCATGCTTTTCAAAAAAGGCAATATCCTGTGGTCATGGTCAATTCAAATCCCGAAACGGTGTCTACGGATTATGACACTTCCGATGCTTTGTTTTTTGAACCATTGACGGCTGAAAGCTTATTGGAAGTTCTGCACTATGTGCAGCCTTTAGGGTTCGTGGCGCAGTTGGGTGGGCAAACTCCGATATTGTTATCACCAGCTTTGATCAAAGGTGGCTTTAAACTTTTAGGTTCTTCGCAAGAATCCATTGATTTGGCTGAAGATCGATTTTTGTTTACTCAGATCTGTAAAGAACTTCAGTTTAAAATTCCTCAATCAGCTATGGCTGGCAATTTATCCGAAGCCTTACAGCACGAAATGAAAGTGGGTTACCCCATGATCTGTCGTCCCAGCTATGTTTTGGGTGGGCGACGTATGGAGGTCATTGAAAACCGTGAAGAACTAGAATCTTATTTTTCTAGGCACCAGCAAGCCTTCTCGGTGGAAAAACCCTGTTTGATGGATCAGTTTTTGGCCGGAGCCTTGGAAGTGGATGTGGATTTAGTGCGCGGCCCTGATTGGATCGTGGTCGGTGGTATTGTGGAACACATCGAAGCCGCCGGAGTGCACTCGGGAGACAGCATGGGAGTCCTGCCTCCACAAAGATTGAAAAAAGAAACCTGTTCTAAAATTGAAGCTTTGTCCTGCAGTTTGGCCGATCGCATGAAGATCTTGGGTCACTTAAATTTACAACTAGCCATTATTAAAGATGAGATTTTTATTTTAGAAGCCAACCCAAGAAGCTCAAGATCGGTGCCATTTGTTTCTAAAGCCACTGGGATTTCTTTGGTGGACTTGGCAGCTTTAGCCATGTTGGGCATTACTAAAAAAGAAATTCCTTTGGCTAAATTGAAATGGAGTGACACGCCTTATGTGTCCGTCAAGGGCGTGGTCTTTCCGTTTAAAAAATTTCCCGAAGCAGATTCTTTATTGGGCCCAGAAATGAAGTCCACCGGGGAAAGTATGGGAAGGGCCAAAGATTATTCTGAAGCCTTAGTGAAGGCTTTTCTATCGTCACATGTAAAATTGCCCGTGAAAGGGGAAGTCTTTTTATCTTTGCGCGACAAAGACAAATCCTTATTGCTGTCTTTAGCTCAAGAGCTAAACTCTATGGGCTACACACTATCGGCGACCAAAGGAACAGCGGCTTATTTGCAAGCCCAAGGTTTAAACTGTCTGGCTTTGCGCAAAGTCGATGAGGGAAGACCTCACTGCGTGGATCGCATTCGTTCTGGAGCCGTGGCTTTTGTCATCAACACCACCAGTGGTAGACGATCTATTGAGGCCAGCTTTGATATCCGTCGTGGCTGCATTGATTACAATATCCCTTGCATCACCGAAAGTGATGCGGCAGAAGCTTTTATTTTAGCTTTGAAAAAAGCCCAGGGCACTTATGCGGAATTCAAAGTCGAAGCATTATCGCCGATGATCGAGCTTTGATATTCTTCAGGGCTGTATAAAAGTTCGGCAAAAAAGCAAGGCCCTATTGCTATAATTTAAAGCTCACTCAATAAACTCAAAGAGTTTGTTTTTGTTAGGCTTTAGTGGATTAAATAGGAATTTTATATTATTTCTAAGGCCTATTAAGGAATAATTTTATGCGAAATCCTAAGTATATGATGATTTTATTTTTCTTTTTGCTGTCGAATGTTGTTCTGGCTCAAACCACAACGGGCAGTGCTGAAGAATACCGTGGTTACAATGGAAGAACTTTAGAGCAAGCTTATTACCGCTGCAAATATGAAGCTTTTCGGGCGGCTCCCCCCGGTGAAAGGTCAAAAGCCTTTTTTGAAAAAATGCGCATTCGTATGTATGTGATGGATTCTTGCATGAACTCTGAAGGCTTCTTTCGCACACGAAGCACATTTGGCGGTTTTGATAAAGACTTGATCACTTTTGCGGATGTCTTTTAATGTCTGCATTGTTTGATGTTTTTGATCAAGTAGAACCAGGACAGCATGTGTTTATCCATTCTGGGGCGTCCACACCACAGCTGCTGGTGAAAACATTGACTGAAGTTTTCATTCAAAAGTACAAAAATAAAAAAGTACAGCCTTTGCATATTTACCATATTCATACCGAAGGTTATTGTGAATACGCACGGCCTGAATATGAACACCTGTTTGAAGTGCACAGTTTTTTTAATGGCGCAAATATTCGTGCGGCTAGAAAAAATATCAATCCTTATTACATCCCTATTTTTTTAAGTGAAGTCCCGGCTTTGTTTTACAATAAACACATTCAGTTGGATTGGGCTTTGCTTCAAGTATCGCCCCCTGATCAGCATGGGGTGTGCAGTCTGGGGCCATCGGTGGATATATCCATCGCTGCGGCTAGAACTGCTAAAAAGTTAGTGGCGCAAGTCAATCCCCAGATGCCCAGGGTGTTTGGTGATGGTCAACTGCATGCAGATCAACTTTATTTTCAAATCCCTGTGGATGAACCTGTGTACAGCGTCAGTCACAAAGCTCTTAGCCCTGTGGAACAAGCGATTGGTCAACATGTGGCTTCTTTGATTGAAGATGGGTCTACGCTGCAATTAGGGATTGGCTCTATACCCAACGCCACTTTACAAAACCTGTTTCATCTAAAAAACTTAGGCGTGCATTCAGAAATGTTTTCGGATGGGGTCATTGAACTTTATAAAAAGGGAGTCATCAATGGCACGCAAAAGAAAAAGCATCCACGTAAAATTGTATCAAGTTTTGTGATTGGTTCACAAAATGTTTATAATTTTATTCATGATAATCCTGATGTCTTGCTTTTAGATGCGGCCTACACCAACAGCGCTCATATCATCGCGCAAAACCCAAAAGTGATTGCTATCAATAGCGCCATCGAAGTGGATTTAACAGGGCAGATTTGTGCCGATTCCATTGGCTCAAAGGTTTTTTCTGGCGTAGGTGGGCAAATGGATTTTATTCGTGGTGCAGCCTTGTCTTTGGGTGGTAAGCCGATCATTGCCTTGCCATCGATAACAAAAAATAAACAATCTAAAATTGTGCCTCAGCTGCAGGCGGGGGCCGGCGTTGTTACGACCAGAGCCCATGCTCACTATGTAGTCACTGAATATGGGATTGCTTATTTGCATGGTAAAACCTTGCGTGAACGGGCAAAAGCCTTGATTGCTATCGCCGATCCTGCAAATCAACGGGCCTTGGTCCAGGCGGCCGAAAAGATGGGTTTATAAAGTTTTAATTGTTAAAGCCGATGAATTTACATGTCAGAAAACAAGTCTTCTGCAAATGCAGCCCAAGAAGAAAGTGTGTTGGTTTTTCAAGAAAGCACCAGACTGCGCTACAATATTGGTATGGCCCTGACGGGATTTTTTTATCCCACTTGGGGACTCATGTGTTGGTATGTTTTTAATGGCCATGAAGAATGGGTCGGACGAATCATCGGTGGGATCATTCCGTTTGTAATAATTTATTTTTCTGCGACTAAAAAAATCAATTATAAATGGACTGAAGGCCTGTCAAGCCTAGCTTTTATTATTACTAATGTACACCTTGTTTATGTTTGTAATGTCAATGAATGGCGTCTGATCTATGTCGCCGGGCCCTTGCTTTATCTGGCGGCTTCGATCTCTTTAATCTCGCATTTAAAATATGGCGTATTGTACGCTGTTTCCACAATTGCAGCCGTGTGTTTTTTTGCTTGGGATCAGATCATGTCAATGCAGATTCTAACTATTATTGCCACCTATGTGACGTTCTTCGTTTGTTTTTTAGGCATGATGTACGAACGGGTAAGTCTGAATAAAAATTTGTTTTTAACCATGGGCCAATTGAGTGACTCTGAACGCAATCGTCAAGAGAGTGCAAAAATGGCCGTGCTGGGTGAAATGGCCGGTGGAGTAGCCCACGAAATCAATAATCCCATTGCAATTATCCAAGGGCAAGCCGGCATGATCAGTCGAGCTTTAGAAAAAGAACCTTTGAATAAAGAAAAATTAAAATCATCCACCGATAAAATTATTTCTACCGTGGAAAGAATTGGTAAAATCACTAAGGGGTTATTGACCTATGCTCGTAATGGCGATGCTGATCCATTTATAAATATTGATTTGCGACCGGTTATTGAAAACACGATCGAGATCGTGCGAGAAAAATTTTTAGCTTTAGGCGTGACTATTGATGTGCAAAAAAATATTGATGTAAAAATCGACTGTAAAGAAACTCAAGTGGCACAGATTTTAATGAATCTATTGAACAACGCCTTTGATGCCGCCGTAGGTACTATGCAAAAATCAGGTCAGGCGGCGGGCTGGATCAAAGTAGAGATCATTGAAGATGTCGCAGAAGTTAAGCTTTGTGTTACAGATTGCGGTACTGGCATCGCCGATCATGTTGTGGCCAAGATGACTCAACCATTTTTTACCACCAAAGAAATTGGCAAGGGCACAGGTATGGGTCTTAGTGTTACTGAAGGCTTGGTGAAGCAGCATCACGGCAAACTGGCCTATGATTGTGAAACTGGTCATACAAGATTCACGGTGAGTTTACCCAAACAACAAGAAGGCACTGTGCCAGTAGAATTGGATGTTGCTACTGATGCCGAAGCAGCAACTAAAGTGGCTTAGTTAGCTCAAAACTTTTGTCCCAGCGTAAAACTTGCAGTCCAGAACTGGCAAGAGGTTCCTATGGCTTGGACTAAGTTTAAAAGCGACTTTATACTATTTGCTGTTTTCTTTAGTGTCACTGTGTTTAAAAGTCAGACAGTTTTTGCCGTGCCATTGGCCTGCGAAAAGTTGTTTTTGCCAAGTAAAGTTTCTGCTGTAGATCAGTTAAATAGGCCTCGCCGTTCAGCCATCAGTCAAATTTTTAAGCTGTCTGAAGATAGGCCTGTGTTTTATGAATATATCGAGCCCTCGAACAAACAACAACCCACCTTGCTTTTTTTGCCAGGGATCAATCGTGGTTTAACTTTGAATGATGAAACAGCAAAGATTTTAATTAAAAAAGGCTATGGCATCATTGGTTTTGCCACCAGCGCTCACTGGCAATCATCGGGTCAAGTGCCAGCAAATACAAAACCTTATTTTTTAAGTCAGGCCGAATCTAAAGAACCTATGACTGCTGCAGATTTTGCTTTTGAAGTAGAAAGTTTAGTTGGTCTTTTAAAAAAACAAAAATTAGTTTTTAATCAAATAATTCCCGTGACGGTGTCTTACTCTGCAACCATAGCAGCGCACCTTTCAAAAGAACATTTTTCACAAATCATTGAAACAACGCCTATGGGTAACTTTGCCGAAAGCAATGTTCAGGCCCATGAATATATGCAAAACTTAAAAAATAGTTTTGCTTGGAATCCTTTTATGGGTGGATGGTTAGATAATATGACTTTGCAAAGTTATAGGAAAGTTTGGCAAACTTATGTTCGACAAATCTATGACCAAAGTAGTTCGGCCTTGCAACAGCCCTATGAAAATGTACTAGAAGGCTATGTTTATCTAGTAAAGGCCGCAGAAAATTTTGATTTAAGAAATTTAGATTATAAAAATACTTCACAACGCCAATTTATTTTTGCTGAACATGAAGAGTCGACCCGATTGGGGATTCAGCAACAGGCTTTTGAGATGTATAATCAATCTTTAGCCCCGGCTGATAGTACAAAGCAGCCCATTGTGATTGCGAAAGCTACACATTTAGCCATTGCCGAAAATCCCAAGGCCTACGTTGAAGCTCTAGAGCATGCATTGAAAAACTTTGCCAAATTAAAAATTGTAAAATAGTATTTATGAATGATCGAAAATCTAAACTTACAGTCGCAAACACATTTACAAATTCGTCAAACTTTTGAAATTGGCGAGCTTTTAGGTTTTGAAACTCGCAATAAATATCAGATTATTGATGAAAATGGACAATACATTGGATTTGTGGCCGAGCAACAAAAAGGATTTTTAGGTTTTATCTTTCGCCAATTTTTAGGACATTGGCGGACCTTCGAGATTCATTTTTTTGATCAAAATCGATCGCCAATCATGGTGGGTCGGCATCCTTTTCGATGGTTTTTTCAGCAATTGGATTTGCTACAGACCAATGGTCGTTACTTGGGACGAATTGTAAGGCGATTTTCTTTACTAAGTAAATCTTTTGAAGTTCAAGATTCTCGGGGACGCATCCTGTTTGAAGTTTCATCGCCGTTTTGGCGCATCTGGACCTTTCCATTTATGCGTGGGCCCAGTGAAATGGCTCGAGTATCTAAGAAGTGGTCGGGCTTAGGATTTGAAGTTATAACAGACAAAGACAATTTTCATTTGGAATTTTTAAATCCAGTTCTTTCTGTTGAAGAAAGGGCTTTGATTCTGGCCTCCTCTATTTATATCGATTTGTTGTATTTTGAAAATAAAGGCCGCGGCTTAGTGTAGTCACCACTAAACAAGACTTTTGAAATTTATGACGTGTCTTTATGGGCTTAAGGTCCAGTTCTAAAGGTCGCAATAAGAGTGGTGATTATCAAGTTTTATACTATAAAAAAAATCAGTTAAATTGAATACAGTGGTTATGACTTATTGGCCAGATTTCAATTTTCTGTTTGGCCGAAGCATTGCAAAAGATTAACATAAACAAATAATGGATATAAAAATAACTCAAAAAAATGATTGGATCTATGTCGTTGTTCATGGACGACTAGATGGGTTTACCTTTGAGCTTTTGGCTCATCGATTAAGAATAATTTTCCAAATGGGTTATAAAAAAATGGCACTAAACTTAGGTGCAGTGGACTACATTAATATTGCATCAATTCGACTGGTGGTTTCTATTGCCAAAAAACTATCCTTAAGTGGGGGACAACTAAAAATCGTTGGCCAAACCAATGAAGCTACACAACTTATTGAATTTTTTGGTAAAAAATTTGTTAAGTTTGAAGACTGTTTTCACGAAGAAAAATAATATTTATGAAAACTCGATTCTTTTTTCTTTTTTTATATGTTATTTGGTCGCCGCATTTTGCTAAGGCTCAACAAATAGTGCCTGAATGGCTCACTCGTCTTTATACCCAGCTAGAGACACAGAATAAAGATCTACAAATTGCAAAAATGAATACAGCTTTTAATATTGAAGAACTAACAGTTTCTGAAGCCTATCTTTATCCATCATTGAGTCTGTCTGGATCAGCAGGAAAAAGTAAAAATCAAAATCTACCAGTTTCATCAACCAGTGTTTCTTCTTCTACCGGTTCTAGTAGCTCTTCTGGATTAGGTGTTGATACGTCCAATCCAACAACAACATCGAACTCAACAAATACTGATGGGATTTCTGGTCAGCTATCCATGAACTACACTTTATTTTCACATTTTGCTGTCTCAGAAAATATTAAAAAGTCTGAAAACAGTGTGCAACAAGCCAAGTTGCAAGAGAATGCGAATCGAATTAAAAAGAAAGCTCAACTGATTCAATTATTAAATCAATGGCAGTGGCTAGTAGAAGTCGAACCGCTTTTACATTCGGCGCAAAAGATTTTACAACAAGTCGAAGAGCATTCTAATAAAAAAGCAAAAAATCTTTATTCAGATTCTGATTGGCTTGATTTAGAAGAGAAGCGAGCTAAGGTAGCATTAACAATAATAAAATTTGAAGAGGGAAAAGAGCTGGTAAAAAAAGCGTTAATAGATTTAATCAGTGATTTAGATTTTAATACTTTGAATGATGTACCAGTTTTTACTATTAATTATAAACCACCTACATCGATTGAACTTTTAAATTTATATAAAGAAAAATCAGATTCTTGGAAAATTTCTCAACTGCAAATCGATACAGCACGCAGAACTGAAAGAGTGACTGATTGGCAAAGACCATACATTCCTATAGTTTCGACAAGTCTTAGTCAAGCTTACTCGCGTCCTTATGAAAGTGATAAAACCTCAGACTCTTGGAGTGCACAAGTAGTTTTAACATTTAATTTGTTTGATGGCTTTTCACAAAGTGCACGCAGGCAACAAGCTAAAATTGCCCACTCATTCACACAAGCAAAGGCAGATTCTGAAGCACAAAAAAAAGTTGTATATTTACAACATGAAAGAATGAAAGCACTAGTGGCAAATGCAGAGTTCAATGAAAAAAATGTGAATATTAAAAAGAAAGTTCTACAAAAAAATGATGTATTAAAAAAACATGATCAAGGTGTTGCCGGACCTTTAGAGATTGCATTGGCGGATCTTGAAGTTGCAAAATCTAAAATAGATGCTTTGGAAGCTCTTAAAGATTTTCAAGTTTCACTTTTAAATATTGCTACTGAGCTTAATGAATTCGACAAAATTATTATCACTTCCGACAAAAGGACTAACTGATGAAATATTTTTTAGGAATTCTTTTTATCTCACATTCTATTTTCGCATTTGATGAAAAGGTTTCTGTTTATGGCGTAGTTAAGCCCACTGCAATAACTACTGTAATCGCTATCAATAATGGAATTGTCACAAAAATTATAACACCCCTGGGTGGTAAAATAGACTTGCATGGAAATCTAATCGAAGTTTTAGAAAAAGAAACAAGTCGAATTTATAGATCAAGCTTAAGTGGACAAGTGGCTAAGCTGCATGTAACAGAAGGCGCTGTTGTAACGACAGGTATGCCATTAGCCACAGTTCTAAATCCAGAAAAAAAAGAGCTTGAAGTCAGTTTGTCTCCACAAGATGCCGCTCAAGTTCGTGTTGGGACTGAGGTGATAAATAGATCCAGCGGTGAAACCTTTGGAAAAGTTTCAAGAGTCAGTCCATTGGTTGATCCAGATTCAGGCGCGGTCATGGCTTTTGTTACCTCTAGCGCAAAAGTAAATTTTTTGATAGGTGATGTTGTGCCACTGGATTTATTAATAAAAAAAAGTGATAACTGTAAAGTTGTAACGTTAGCAGAGTCCAGCCGCTATAAAAATGATTTCAATGTCAAATCTATTCAAGATGGAAAAGTTTGCTTACATCGAAAACCTGCTTCTGAACCAAATAAAAAATGACATCTTACTTCATTAAAAAAAGTGTTTTTACTATATGCCTAAATTTAGTAATTTTACTTTTGGGTGTATTTTCAATCTCTAAAATGTCTAGCGAATTCATTCCTTCTGTTAAAGTTCCTGCCGTTGCAGTAGTTATTCCAACCACTTTGCATAGCACTGAAAATATCATGCAGTTTGTAACAATTCCAATAGAAAAAGAGTTCCTAAAAACAGAGTTGGTAGAACGGGTTGAGACTAGAATTGAAAATCAGAAAAATATTTCAGTTGTATATTGTAAGTGGAATTATTCACCTGAAGAATGTTTGCAAAGATCAAGACAAATTGTTGATGGCGTAAAAAAACCCTCCGGAGTTTTGGACCCAATTTTTATTTTGCACCAGCCTTCATTGTCACCCATTTTCAGAATTGTTCTTTATGGCGCTAAGACCGAAGAAATAACTGAATTACTCAAACAGCCTTTGCAAGATATTGAAAGAATTTCGGGCGTAGCTTCGGTTCGACTTCAGGGCAGTAGTCCAAAAATATCAAAAATCAATATACCGCTTGAAAAAGCAGTTCGCTCAGCAGTCAGTATAGAAAATATATTGAGTTCAGCTGCTAAAATTTGGTCTCTTAGAGAGCTTGTATCCATTAAAGGAAAGCCTTCCACGCTAATACATGTTGAGTTGGATAATATTACAGATATTGAATCTATGCCAATCCAAGGATATCAAAAAAATAGCATTCAGTTGCGCACTATAGCTAAAGTTGAATCAATGACAACACCTTCTGGTTTGCTTTTTGGTTCAGATCAAAAAGCTGTGATTATTGAACTTCTTAAGTCACCAGGATCTGATACATTAAGTATAGTTGATAATGTGAAAGATGTATTAAATCCATTTTTTAAAAAAAATTCTAAGATTCTTAGTACTGTTATTTATGACGAATCTGTTGAAATTCGAAACTCCCAGCAAGGTGTATTGTCAAATTTTGCCATTGGTATTATTTTAAATTCCATTGTTCTTATTATTTTTTTGGGATCCTTTGCTGGTGTTATTATTGCTTCAGCTGTTTTTCCGACATCGATTTTAGGCACACTTTATATTTTAAATTCAATGGATATTTCATTAAATATTTTTTCACTCAATGGATTTAGTTTAGCTGCAGGTATGATAACTGATGCAAGTACAGTTGTATTAGAATCTGTTATGAGAAGAATCCAAAACAAAGAAAACTTATTCACTTCTACTATCAATGGTACTAAAGACGTCATGCTTGGTATTGTTGCTGGGACTGCCAGTTCGGCAGCCGTTATGGTGCCTATTTGTTTACAAAGTGGTATGTCAGCTAAACTTTTCAGTGATTTAGGTATTACTTTAATAGGCACTCAACTATTAACTCTAATCTCTGTTTTTACTTTAGTCCCATTTCTATGTTTTAAGTTTTTGAACCCTAACACTAAGCCTTCACCTGTAGTCGGATTTGCCTTTTCTGGAACTTCATTTATTGTGAAATCTTTCAGTGAATTTTGTTCGAATATTTTTATAAAATCAGGTGCAAATAAAATTTTGATGTGGTCAATTCCGGCCTGTTTTTCATTTTTATGTTTAGGCAGTATGTTTTTTTTGCCTCCATCAGAACTTTTACCAGTCGTTTCTTCGGATACTTATCTTGTATCTATTCCTCAGAACAGAGCCGCCTTAAAAAATGATGCTGAAAAACTCACGCAACAATTGGCTTCCGTACTGGGTCAGCAGGATAAAATTGAGTGGTCTGTTACAACTGTAGATGAAGACATGTTAACAGCCACTATTAAAACTAAAAATGGTTTCTCAAGCGCTGAATTGCAGAAGGTTATTGCAGATAAAATATTAATGCCAATTGAAAAAATTAGTTTTTTTCCAGTAGGTCCGACGCCTCCTGCTGAAGCAATGAATTATGATGGTCTAGTTTACATCTCAGATAATATGAATGAAAATGATAAAAAAAATCTTTTAACTCACTTTTGTCAAATGCCAGGAATCTATGATTGTAACGGTATTGAACATTATTCTAGTCCAAGATTGATTCTGTCAAACAAGTCAATAGTTACAGAGCAGTTTTTAACGAATCCCATTGATTTAGCAATTGAGATGAATGCGCGCATGAGTTCTATCAATCTGTCATCGTTGGCAGACTTGGCTCTACCCAATGATATTATTTTGTCTTCTCAATACCAAGGTATGGTATCAGATTCGCCCTTATTGGGTGGCCAAAAAAACTCAACAGCTATTATGAGTTTAGGTTCTTTTTTTGATAAAAAAACGGATCTTGTATCTAGGTCCGTATTTACACAAAATTTAGGGCGGTTTGAGCCGCTATTTTTTAAACTTAAAAAAATGACTTTAGGGGATGCTAAAAACCAACTCTGGTCTTTAGCGAAAGAGCTTAAAATTGATACTTCCTTAATATTACCAGTTAGTACAATTGCAAGTATGGATGAAACATTTAGTAAAGTATTAACAGCTTTAATGATTTCATTGATTCTTAATTTTGGTATTTTAATGCTTCAATTTGGATCAATAAAACAAACTCTTATTGTTATGTATGCCATTCCACTTTCTTTAGGGGGAGCGGTAGTAGGGCTTGTGATTATGCACGAAACAGTCAATGTGGGTGTTCTTGTTGGGTTTATGCTATTAGGAGGCATTGTTGTTAATAATGGAATTTTATTATTTGAAAGTCTAAACCAATTATTAAAGTCAGGAGTTAGTTTTGAAGAAGCGATGCTGACTTCCATTCAAGTTCGAACTAGACCTATTTTAATGACTTCTTGTGCAACAGTTTTTGGCATGATGCCAACCTTGCTATTCGAAAGTTCAGGTCAAGAACTTTACAGAGGAATGGCTATTGTCAATATTTTTGGAATGACATTGGGAACATTTTTAACTCTTTTAGTTTTACCTCTAATATGTCGAATTGCAATGGGAAGTTCAACTGGAAAATTACAAGAAAGTTCACCGACTAAAGGATAATCATAGTTATGACATCAACAAATGCTAGTGCACTGATGCTACTTTATGATGGCGAGTTAAGAAGTGAAATTTTTTTGCTTCTAGAGATGACAGGAATAAAAAATTATACTCAGCTTGTCAATTTGCACGGTTCTTCAAATGCTGGCAAAAAAGAAGGCTCTATCGCATGGCCGGGTACAAATGAAATTTTACTTCTTATTGTCAGCGATCAAGAGAAAGAATCTTTAAAATTAGCTGTTCAGAATTTTAGGAAAAATAGAGAAATTCCCCCTGGACTTCTTTCTTTTGGATGGAAGTTAGAAGAGTTGTTTTGATGTTAAATCTTGTTTCTGTTCTTAAAAAATATAGATTTTATGTGAGCATTTTTTTATTGCTCCCGTTGCCTTTGATTTTAATGTTAGGAAATCTATCTTTTTCGCTTCTTCCTAAAGACCCTTTTCCTCAATTCCAAGTCGTTTTAAATGCTCCAGGAGTTCAAGCTGAAGAGCTAGTTCAAAGAGTGACAGAACATTCAGAAAAAATATTTAATGGTTTACCAGCATTGA
>JBMOJS010000291.1:0-3051 GCA_049315665.1 Pseudobdellovibrionaceae bacterium
GCACCAAGGTGCCAATCAAACTTATAGGCAGTTGCGAAAGAATCGGCGGCGCTTCTTTTTCTTTGTCTTCAGGGGATTTTAGTTTGTCGGACAGGGCTTCGGGAATGACTCCGGAAGAAGAAAATATATTGCGTGCAATAATGGTGTTGTAAACCCCTCGCCCTACAGAGTTTTCTATATAGCTTTTTGCTGGTTTGGCGGGTGGAGCCCCCTGGGGCAACATGCGATCGCGAAAAGCCAATATCAAAATATCGGCGATACAAAACCCCAAGAAGATAAAAATAATCAGTGAATAATATTTAGAATAGGATTTAGCCATCCCGTCCAGGGTAACAAAAGTCTTGGGCCGACGGCAGTGAATTTAAAAAACATCAACCATAGTCGGGTCGAGGCTACAGACTGAGTGAACTTACTTGGCCGCAGTCTCGGTCAGATTTTTAAGTTTCAACAGACCCTTTTCAAATTCGCCGCCCACCATTTTATCAAAATTAATAAATACCCCTATCAAACGAAACACAAATCCATTGTGTGAATTCACACTCCATGTGACTTTGGTCCCGCCATCCACAGGGGTTAGTTTAACTTCAGCCAATTGCGACATTTGCATGGGCTTGGTGTAAGTCAGTTGAGTTTTAATAGATTGATTGGGGATGCTTTCAATAATTTCTGCATTGCCAAAGCCCATCTTACCGGTGCTTTCCCAGCTGGATTTAGAACCCACACCTTCTTCGGGCCCGGAGTATTGCATTTGCACAGCAGGGTCTGAATCCTGCCACGGCATCCAATCATTCATCTTTTTTGAATGATTGATATAAGGGAACAAAGCCTCGGGCTTGGCAGCGATCACAATCTCTCGAGCAATGGTGCTTGCTCCAGGTTTAAGGGCCACATAGGTCAAAAATCCGGCTAGCGCCACAGCAATGAAAATGGATATTTTTATAAGCATGTTTTGTTCTCCTTATGTTTTGAACGCTAACCTTTATTTGGCGGAACCGCCACCTGCGTTTCGATAATAGCATGACCAAAATTTATTGAATTGTAAAGCCCCTTGTATTTGCCCTTAGCTTGTGCGAAGCAACAGCTTTTGCACCCTGCTCCGCAATACCCAATACACTTTTTGCACACGCACTATATATATTTCAAAATAAATTGACATCGCTACCAATAGATTATACTTTACTAAAAGTTTGTAACGCTGACACAGTTGAACTCAGGCTAATTTAAAACAATCAAATCTAGGAAGAATTTCTAATCCTAGAAATAGAATTATTAATGATAGAAAAAAATATGAGTCATAAAAAATCTAAAACTAACAGAGCCCGAAACAAGCAGCTGTCTTTTGATCAAAGACTCACCAAACCTTTTAAAGAATTCGGTGGCGCTTTGCTGAAAAAATCCAATGCCAAGGTGGCCAGACCTATTTCTACAAAACACGCCATGCATATTGTTCTGCGGTCGGATAGGGCCAAGGGAGCTATCTCTATGTTGGCGCCAAAAAATTCTAAAAAAATCCAAAGGATCCTTTGGACTCAGGCCCGACATTTTGGTGTTCGTATTTATGAATATGCCAACGTGGGAAATCATTTGCATCTTTTATTGCGCGCTGGTCACAGGGATGGTTTTAAAAACTTTTTAAGATCAATCACGGGACTGATTGCACGCTTGGTTTTGGATGCAGAAAAAGGCAAAGCTCAAGGCCTCAAGTTTTGGAGCTACCGCCCCTACAGCCGCTTGGTGGCCTGGAAGAAGGGCTATCAAATCGCGAAAGACTATGTGATGCAAAATCATTTAGAAGCTTTGGGACTGATTCCTTACAAGGCTAGAAAATATAAAGCAAAATCCACGGGGTGAGAGAACTTCATCATCAGCGATTTCAATTTATTTCATATACTTGATTGGCTAATTTTCAGCGATGAATCCTATAACACCCCAACTTAGGGCCGCAAAACTAGATGGGAATAACGATCTTGGTTTTGCACTAAAAAATCAGGATAGCTGGCATCCAAGGGGATCACTTTGCTTTGGATGTTGCGCTGAAAAAGATCTTTGCCTTGGCGGATCAAAGTTTCAATCCTAGCGGGGTCTTTGTATTCGGGCAGATTGTGCTCTTTATGAGCCGTGGCTTCGATCTTTTCTAAAATAATTTTGGTGCCGCCCAAATAACTAAAATGCCAGCCACCATCAGGAACCACCACTAAGTCAGAACCTTGCTCATCTTTCAAACCCCTGGTTTTTTTGATGGTCTTGATCTGATCATAGCGGCACATCACCGTGCCATTCCACGGTTTGTAGCCATCCACCAAAGCATTGGGGGCTTCGTAATCGGTGACCCAGCAGTTCAAATAATAATAAAACAATTTTTGTTGAAAAATTTTAACACCGGGAGCATCTTTATAAGCCAAAACCTGTTTAGGATTGGGAACTTCATCCAAATCCGAAACGATTATAATGTCATCCGGCTTTGCTGACTTTAGACCCTGTAAAATCTGTTCTTTTTGATGATTGTCATAATCCCAGGTTTTAGGCACGCGAAAGCGGGTAAAAAAGTTGGGGTATTGATCCACGATCACATGTTCAATTTTTGGTAGAAATTGAGCAAAGCGCTGTTTGTTTTGCTCAAAGTACAAAGGCTTTTCTTTTTTCTGAAAAGTGCGAGTGGCTTCGACCAAGACAAAGCGATCCACCACGGGATCCATAATATTTAAGCGGATTTCTAAAAGATCTAGTTCATTGAAAAAAGCAAAGGTATCGTAAATCATCATTCACAGCTAACACGACCCAGGGCTTTTTGACAAACCCCGGAAGACTGTCACTGGCGGCGAAGCTTTGCGTTATCGCCGCCAAAACGCAGAATTTGCAGATTTTAGGATAGGCGCTAAGCTTTTTTATTCCAGCTAGAACACCAGCCCTTGGCTTTAACCACTTGGCCCGCAAAAATAGTGCAAGTGCCCACTTCTTCACCAGCGCGCACTTCTTTTTTAGCATAAAAACTACAGTTGCTACACAATTGCTTTTCGAACGGAAGGCCACCGCGGGCCACTTTCAAAGTGG
>JBMOJS010000292.1:0-3048 GCA_049315665.1 Pseudobdellovibrionaceae bacterium
AGCCTTGGAGCTTCCTATCAACAGCGATGGAGCAATAAAACCACAGGTTTGTTGGGCTTAAATATTCAGTCCCCGATTCACTATTCCCCCATTTCGAGTGGGGCCCAGTTTTCACTAAAACCATTACTTATGTTTGATGGCTTTATCGGGGTCGAGAAAAAAATCCACAATGACTGGGCCATAGGCACCTTTTGGTATGGTCAGTACAATTACATTCAATTCAGCTATAAAGATTCAAGCATTGATACCTCTGGATCACAAACAGCATTGTTTTCAAGTTTGGAGCTAAGATTGATTTATAGCTTTTGAGGGATGCTCAACTTCATGGAACAAAAAAAAGACTTTATTTTTAAGCCATTACCCCTGAATTCCGATAAATGAGAGTATGAAAAAATATTTTCTGTTGTTATTTGTCAGTGTGTGGACTTATTCAGGTCCATTGTTAGCCGCTGTGCCTTCAGTCACTTTGCAAGGTTATATTGCGGACTCTTCAGATGTGGCTTTATCAGACACCAATGTGCAATTTGTGATTAAAATCTATTCTGGTGGCAGCGAAAACTGCCTGATGTACCAAGAAAGCATCACGCAAGATTTAACCAATGGTTTTTTTTCTTTGTCCCTAAACACAGGCACACGCAATGATTCTTACTCTTATAGTTTTGCCGATGTTTTTTCTAATCGCACAGCATTTACCTTACTCAGCAGTGATTGCACTATTCCCGATGCCGGTCTTAACACCGTGTATACGCCCAGCGCATCGGCACAAAGAAAACTGGTTTTATCATTCAAGGCCCCGTCTACAATGTCCTCTTTTGAAAGCTTGAGTGCGACAAACATCACCGCCGTTCCCTATGCCGTTGAAGCCTTGGCGGTGGGCGGTTACCCAGGCACTTCTTTGTGTCGCGTAGAAAATGCCGGCACCCCTACCAGTATTTCTGCTTTATCCAACACCCAATGGACCGAATTTTTAGCCCTGGTCAATGGAACCAGCAGCAAGTACACGTCCAGCACCACCGCCAATGGGGCGCAATTGCCTACCTATGCTGGTAATCCCAGCACCCCAAGCACCGGCAGCATTTGGTACGACACCTCAAGTGGGGGTTCATTGAAATATTACGATGGCAGCGCTGTAAAAACTGTAGGTACCAGCAGTATTACCGATTCACAAATCACTTATACTTCAAAAACCGCAAATACCTTTTTAGCTGCCCCGAACGGATCTGCAGGTTCGCCCTCTTTTCGTACTATTGCCAGCGCAGATTTACCCTCTGCTGTGGTTTTGAATGGAGGGCAAACCGGGGCACTGACCTTAGGAACCAGCAATGCTACGGCTTTGACTTTAAATACCAATGCTTCAGCCCGAATGACTGTTTTATCGACAGGCAGTGTAGGCATTGGCACAACAGATCCCAAAT
This sequence comes from Pseudobdellovibrionaceae bacterium, assembly GCA_049315665.1. Classification (GTDB taxonomy): domain Bacteria; phylum Bdellovibrionota; class Bdellovibrionia; order Bdellovibrionales; family Bdellovibrionaceae; genus JBMOJS01. The sequence goes on from JBMOJS010000292.1 coordinate 1,416, forward strand.
CAGCTTTGCATGTGAATGGAACCTTGATCGTCGGTGATGGCAACGAAACTTGCAATTCAACCCGACCAGGGGCTTTGCGCTATATACAAGCCAGCGATGATTGGCAGTACTGTGATGGGACATCCTGGCGCCCTTTTGATTCAGCCGGGTGTGGTGGCCCGGCAAGCTGCACTACAATTGGCAGCACCTGCAGTGATGGCAGTATTTTTATTGGCTGCCATCCACCTGATTTCAAGCGTGTTTATATAACTAAATGCGATGCCCCTAGAACATGGGATTCTGGCACCTCTAGCTGTACAGGCGCCCGGGGCACCTATGCCTTTAACGCGGCTAATGCTTCCGGTAAAACAGACACTGGCGCCAGAGATTTCTATAGCGGGGAAGCCAATACAAATTTAATCGTTACTGTGGACGCAAACTCGGTTGTGGCCGGTTTTCAGACTCATATAGCCGCTCAGTATTGTTATGATTTAAATATGCATTCAAAAACAGATTGGTACTTGCCCTCTTTTGGTGAAGTCCTTTATTTGCAATCCACCTACTCTAGCTTTACAGATCTAACGAATGGAGCAACAGGCTACGTCGCCTCCAATGAAAATGGCGCCAGCGGAGCAGCCAGCTTCAGTTTTGTTATGGGAGCCACCTACCCTGGCGGCAGTTTTACCAATAAAGAAACTTCCAAATGGGTAAGATGTTTTCGTCGCGATGATTGATTTTAAGCCCGACCTAGATCTAGACCATTTGATTTTTTTGACCAGAACTGTCCTTTTATTATTTTTATAAATTCCGATCTGTCCCCTATGACGACAACCTCGAATCATCTGATTTTTGAAACAAAATTGCGGCAAAGAATGATCGCATCCATGTGGGCGGTGGCTTTTCTTTATCCAGCTTGGTATTACCCCTGCTTTAAATTCTTCAATGCCCAAGAAGATCTACTGGGTCGCTGCATTGTAGCTGTAGGAGCAGGGCTATTGGCCTTGTATTTTATTTTTAATAAAAAACTTTCTCTTAAAAAAATGGAAGCCTTGTTCGCCGGCTTTGTTTTTTTATACACCTGTCAATTGTTGTACCTGTGCAATTTAAACCACTGGAGTTTCATCTACGTGCTGGGCTGCTCTATGCATTGTATTACTGTATTTCCACATGTTAAAAATAAAAAAAACTTAGAATATTCATTTTTTGCTTTTCTTATAGTTAACTTACTTATGGGTTATTACTACCAGGTTCCAACAAAAGATTTAATCATTTCAGAAATCAATATTTTTATCATTTTTTTATGTTTATCCTATCTGCAATATCAAAATAGAATTTTACAAAATCTTTTAGATTCAACATTGGATGATTTGGCTTTTTCTGAAAAAGTCCGCATGCAAAGTGCCAAGCTAGCAGCCCTGGGAACATTAGCGGGCGGAGTGGCCCATGAAATCAATAACCCCATGTCTATTATTTTAGGGAAAACCAATTTAATTGCACGCACCGTTGCCAAATCCGACTACACCAGCAGCAAATTGCCCGAGGCCTTTAGCAAAATCGAACAGACCCTGTCCCGCATGACTGAAATATTAAAAGGTTTAATGATTTTTGCAAAAAATGAATATGAAGAGAAAGAAAATAAAATCTCACTATTAAG
>JBMOJS010000293.1:0-3035 GCA_049315665.1 Pseudobdellovibrionaceae bacterium
AAAAGTGATGAGGAGATTGGAATATATGGCGATCGAATATACAATATTCATATTAAAGACCGAGTATTAGGTGGAACGACAGTCCCACTTGGACAAGGGAACGCAGATTTTCGCACTGTTTTTGTCGCTCTTAGTAAAATTAAATACAATAATAATTTAATTTTTCAATCCGCCAGATCCGCAGATGGTGACCACATTGGCGCAATGTCTAAGTATATCGAATTTATAAGTCCATTTCTAAAGGAACTTTATGGATCTTAATTTGACAGGTAAAGTTGCTTTGGTCACGGGATCATCTAGAGGAATAGGCTTAGGTATTACAAATTGCTTAATAGATGAAGGCTGTGAGGTTTTAGTTAATTCTAGAAATAAAAAAGATTTATTGTTTATTCAAAAAAATCAAAATAGAAAAATTACAATATTGCCTGCTGATGTGACTAAAGCTACAGATTGTAAGAAAATTCGTGAACAAATATTAAAAAGATACGGAAAAATAGATATTCTTGTTTTAAATGTTGGCTCAGGCAAAGGTGTAAGGAATGGGATGGAGACGAAGCAGGACTGGATTAGCACTTTTGATAAAAATTTTTATTCTGCAATCAATGTAATTGAGGCGCTACAAGATCTGATAAAAAATGAAAGTGGATCAGTAACTTTAGTATCATCTATATGTGCAATCGAATATATTCCGGCCCCACTGCCCTACTCTGTCGCTAAATCTAGTTTAAATGTATACGCTAAGGGTTTGTCTAAAAGCTTAGCAAAGCGAGGAATTAGAGTAAATGTTGTGGCGCCCGGAAATATAATTTTTCCAGATTCTACCTGGGATAATAAATTAAAGAATAATCCAAAAGAGGTTAAGAAATATTTAAAGTCAGAAGTACCCGCGTGTCGTTTTGGCTCGCCCGAAGAAATCGGATATTTGGTTAGTTTTTTGAGTTCAAATAAAGCCGCTTTTATCACTGGCTCTACTTTAGTTATTGATGGTGGCCAAACTAGAACTTTTTTTTAATGTTTTGGACTAAAGGATATTTATGAAATTTAATTTAGAAGGAAAGGTAGCACTAATTACCGGAGCATGTGGTTTATTGGGCGGTGAGCACGCCGAAGCACTTTTGCTAATTGATGCTGATATAATTTTGACTGACATAGATTCAGATAAGCTTTCTAATGTTCATTCGAACCTTTCCAAAAAGTATTCAAAAAGAAAGATTTATAAATATTTAATGGATGTTTCAGATGAAAATTCAATTTTATCTGTTCATCAAGATCTAAAAAGTCTGGGTATCAATGTGAGTGTTTTGATTAATAATGCCGCGATTGATCCTAAAGTTTCTGAAAATTCTGACATGTTGGAACACAGCAGACTTGAAAATTTCTCTTTAACGTCTTGGCAACAGCAGGTGAGTGTAGGCTTAACAGGGGCATTTTTATGCTCAAAACATTTTGGTTCTGCGATGGCCGCTGGTGGTAATGGTGGGGTTATTCTAAATATAGCCTCTGATCTATCTGTAATTGCACCGGATCAAAGGCTTTATCGCAAGAAAGAATTATCCGAAAGTATGCAACCAGTAAAGCCCATAACTTATTCAGTAATAAAAACAGGTCTCATTGGTCTTACTAGATATTTATCTACATATTGGGCAGATAAAAATATCAGAGTTAATTCGCTTTCGCCAGGTGGTGTATTTAATGGCCAACCTTTGGATTTTGTCGAAAAATTAAGTCATCTAATACCTATGGGTAGAATGGCAAGCAGGAACGAGTACCATGGATGCATTCAGTTTTTATGTTCGGATGCATCTTCATACATAACCGGTCAAAATATTGTTAGCGATGGTGGACGTTCTGTTTTATAAGTCTAGCTACTTCGGCTCCAAAACGTGAACCAGCATTTCCGTCAGTATTGCCTATCTGGTAGCTCAATGCCTTCGATCGATTTTCAACATTAAACATAGGATTTTCAATATACAATTCAATTGCTTTGTAAAGCTCATCTGGGTTGTTGGCTACTGTGATTGCTCCTGATTGGACAAGAGTTGCAAAATGTTCATCGGTTTGAAAATGACGTATAGATTTTATAAAATTCAACTTTTCCCAACCATCAAACGAAATCAAAATCTGTGGCTTATTAAAAGGAAGACAGTCTAAACTAATTGTTGACGTTATGTTCAGCAGTATATCACAGTGGAAAAGTGAGTCCATTAGATGCTCTTGATCAGCTTTCTTAAGCTCAGTGACTTTGTCTCGGTCTTTAAATTTGATACCGGGGCATTCTATCGAAAAGCTATCATTAGGAGAAAATTTTTCTAGTCTTGCTGGATCCAGCGGATGTGAGCGTACTAAAAATTGAAGATTTTTAGTAATTTTACCTTGCTGCTGCCCTATCTTTAAGATTTCACAAATTTGCCAATCAGTATCGGAAATCTGTTGTCCTGCAGGACAAAAAATCAATAATTTTTTTTTAGGATCTAAATTTATAGATTTAAAAAAATCTATACGATTTTGAGGTAATCGTCTAAAAGCCATATCAAACTGTGGAAATCCCCCCACAAAAATAGTTTTTTCACTGGCATCGTGTAGATTTATTGCTTCTTTGCCAATGTTATCATTGTTTACAATCAAATAGTCAGGAATCTGTCTTAACAGTCCTTTGTTTGTTGTGTTATCCCAAGACCTTACAATTGAAATTTGTTTTGTTCTATTTTTTTTTGCAGCTATTTGGAATAGACTATCTATCTCGTAAAAAACATCTGAAACTATAATTGAGGAAGGTTTAAATTCATCAAAGTACTTTTGAATTTCATTTGGAACACTAAAGGTGAAATAATCTATTTTTCTTATTAGAGTTCTAAAAAAACGTAGTTTGCCAAGAGTTTTTCCCAAAGTACAATTGAATAAAAGATATAAGTAATTCTTAAAACTCCTTTTGCCTAATAACCGTTCCCGCAATCTGTGAGTGACGGCTCTGGTAGGGAAAAACAAAAGATATAAATTTACAGCAATTTTTTGATGCGGCGTGTTTTTGAGTTTAT
>JBMOJS010000294.1:0-3034 GCA_049315665.1 Pseudobdellovibrionaceae bacterium
TATGAGTCTTCATCTTTGTAATACAAAATATATTTTATTTATCAGCCTGTTGGTTTCAACCTTGATAAACCAGCAGGCTATGGCTTTTGATTTTAGCTTAGTTAAGTCTAATCAGATAAAAGGTTGTGTGTACGAAAGAAGTGAGCCCATAAATGAGGGCGAAATTAGTGATTCAGTTTATGAAACAACTAGAAGCAAAGCAATCAGTTTGCAAAAATCTGATGCATGTGAATCAGCAGGACAATGGGCTAAGTTAAGAGTCCTCGATGAAAAAAGATTTTTACAGGGCGATGATCCTGAGAAATTAATAGTTACATTGATTACTGGTGGATTTTTTCTAAGTGCCATTCGTGAATTTGATGATCTATCTAGGTTACCCATGGAAAGACATTTTAATCCACAAAAAATAAATCTTAGAAGTTATGAAAAGCTAAGCTACTTCATGATTAAAACTCTCGAATACCTAATTCCAGAAGATAATATTTGTATGATTTCTGTAGGCTATGCCACTAATGGTCAGTGTGAAAACGGAATAAAGGGCGCATCTGATTTAGGCAACATGATTGAGTTATTCAGAAATGATTTTCCGAATTCGGTATTTTTACCAAATGTTTTAAAAGTAGAAAATAGATATTACCAATACATACTAAACTCAGAATATTCAGCATTGAAAATTTTAGTCAGACAGTTTGATGAAAAAGATTGTGAAAAATCTTTTTTTTCTAGAGATTGTTTTGTTAACTCTACAGGGCGTCTAAATAGAATGGCTGGAGTTTTAGCCAAAGCAAATGAACTATTGGAAATCTTTAAAGCTATTAGTCAAAAAGGAATTAAAAATCCACAATTTGTAAAGATTGAAAACTATGTTGTAGAGATTCGATCAAGATTTTTAGATCAGCTAAAAGTTATTAGAAGTAAAAATGATTTTGATAAAAGTCAGGTCAATCCGGATGTTTTTAAATTCTAATCTTTTTTCTTACTTGAAATGTATTTTTCGCGGATCCAAATGCGCATGTGTTTTAAAAAATGATCATTCATGCCAAAAAACACAAAGTGATTGTTATAGCTGACGGGCTTGGTGTCATTCTCTACGGAATAATTGCAAGTGGCCCGAATAACCGGCAGATCATTTTCTTGCGGTAGCCACAAGATAAACTCTCGAAATGAACCCACACTGATGGGGCGATAATAGTTCATAACAACTCCGGCTTCAGAGAATTCAGAGACCTCGATGGGGCTAGCGGCATCTATAGAAATGCCTTTAAGTATGGTCGCATATTCCACAGATTCTTTTGTTTCAAGTATAGGTAAAAAAAGTTTCATTTTCTTTACAATATGCACCCAGTTCAGTGGGGCGTGCAATATATCCAAGACCACTTCGCTGCGTTTAAGCTCTTCCGCATCAGATAGTTTTTTTCTACAAATATTAAACAAGATTGTCGTAAAATCTGGACCCAGGATGCCTTTCCACTTTTCTTTGGGGCTTTCTTGAAAATAAGCATCTTCGGCCAAAATGATATCTGGTCTAGATGTTGAAGTCTTCAAATACTCTATTAAATCTTCCAGACTTTTACAGATTTTAATCTCAATATTTGAAAAAGCATCATTCAATTGTCTTTCTATTTCTTGAGCTTCGAAATCTTGGCTTTCAAGAATTAGAATTGATACCAAAGACCCAGCTGCTTTTTTATCGGCATGAAAATCCAACCATGGATAGTTGATGGGAATAGCCATTTTATCTTTAAGCATTCGACGTAAATTCGAAATCTGTAAAGAATTCAGTCCTAAAAAGCTAACCGTGCAGCGGTATTCATTGGGAATATCTGGGTGAGGCTGACAGGCTAAGCATCTGGCTATGGCGCTTCGATACTGATTATTTTTAAAAATATCAGAGTAATATTTTAAAATAGCTCCGGGTTTGATATCACGATTACTGACAGTCACCATGCCCACATCAGATATAAATTCTACAGAAACCCCTTCTAACATTTCAATGACGGCTTTGGTTTTACTAACTGCAATAGCTTGGGTTTTGGGTGGGTGGTGCCCGTAAGCAGCAACCCCTAAATGTTGCAATAAAATCAACTTATCAAAAGGCTTAAAAAGCACATTGTTAATAATTCGATCTTCCACAAGTTTGATTTCAAAGTCTGTGGTTGCAAAAGTGGTGATTACTAGATTGGTGGGATCTTGCTTTGTACAGATTTTTTTGCGAATAAATAGATCCCGGGTTTTGCGCACCAAAGCCATATTTTTACTGCCCATCATTTCATTTTTACTGACCACCAAAATCAGTTCATGATCATTGCCTTGGCTGGGCGATGCTTCGTTGTCACTTAGGGATGAATGTTTACTTCCCCCTTTAGGCAGGGCCGCTGGCCCTTCAGACATGGCCAGGCGAATCCAATCGTAAAAAGCTTGAAGGGTGGTAAAAAATCGGACTTCAAATTTAGGATCAATTTTAGTAAGGGCGTCAAAAATCTCGTCTTGAAATCGGGTCTCATCTTCAAGAACATAGACATATTTCATTTATTCCTCGCGGCCAGAAATTCCAGCCCACTCTTCCCGTACAATTTTATAGGTGCTGCCGTTTTTTAAAGCATAAATAGTTTTAATGCCTTCATCTTTATGCAAGTCTGACTGGTATTTTTGAATAAATTTTATATACAGCTGATCTTTGTGAGTTAGAATCAATGGGTTTAAAATATCTACTTTGACAAATTGATACTTAAGACCTGATTTATGTTTTTTCCAACCTTCAAAGTCAAAACCAGGTGCTGTAAAAGAAGGGTCATAAAAATTCATATAGGAATCTATTTTTTGTGACTGCCAAGCTGTCTTCCAAGAATCCAGATAGCTTTCAATCTCTTGTTTTTTTTGCTGGTGCTCTTCGGCGGTGCCGTACTTGATTTGATCGAATATCAAAATTGGAGTTTCTTTCAACTTCACATAATTTTTTAACTGCTTAATTATATTGTTGCGCACAACCACACAGCCCCTAGATCCCCGAGTTAAAGGCACGGTATCTGGAATT
>JBMOJS010000295.1:0-3024 GCA_049315665.1 Pseudobdellovibrionaceae bacterium
AGTAAGTGGAAAAGAGCCGGCCAAAGAATGGATCGGTTCACTTAAAGATAATATGGGTAAAGCTAAAATCCTTACTAGGATTGAGCGAGCCCAAGGAGGAAATTTTGGCGATCATGAAAGCGTTGGTGGTGGCGTGTTTGAACTGCGAATTAGTTTCGGTCCCGGATACAGAGTTTACTATGCACTTGAGGGACAGGAGTTAATTTTACTTTTGGTCGCCGAAGATAAGTCTACTCAACAGAAAGACATCGCTAAGGCTAAAGAATTTTGGACCAATCACAAAAAGGAGCATTAAAATGGCAAAGGGAAGTAATCTTCGAGATCATATTGATTTAGAATTAAAGGACCCTGATTTTGCGGCCTCATATTTGGCTTCGGCCCTAGATGAGGGTGATGATATTTTTATCTCTGAAGCTCTTGCAAAAGTAATTAAAGTTCATGGTGCCACAGCTCTTTCTTCAGAGACCGGCATTGCAAGGCAAGCGCTGTACAAAATGTGTTCTACTGAGGGAAATCCTTCATTTAGAAACGTGACTAAGCTTTTGGCAGCAATTGGTTTGGAAATTACAGTCCAGCCAAAAACCAAGGCCTCATAAATTTAAACCATTACCTGTTAAGCAAGCGCCGGATGATCGCTGGCTGCCAGCCCTTGCCTTGGTTTTTTGTTGGAAACTACAGGCCTCGTGCTAAATCTTAATTCAGAGCATCTTGATTGTTATTGAAACTTTAATTTTTTAAGACGATTGCGATAAAGATTATCTGGAATCACCGCAAATTTTTCATCTGTACTCCGCATAACACCATAAGCAAGGTCAAAATCCATAGTTACGACGAACGGGAAGATAGAACAATCAAACAAATTTAAAATCATGGCGTCTTGACTGCCAAGCGCACTTTCTTCGGCCAGTCGATACATTGAGTCCCAATGAAGTTCTTTGCGAAATAAATTTTTTGTATCATCAGCGCGCATATCAACGTAATTCAAACCAAGGACATCAGAAACAGAATTCCATGCTGAAAAAAGTCTGCCAGACAAATATTCTTTGCAGAGTTCAGTCCAACCGATTTGACCTGATTGGGTTATCGGCAAAAATGCTTGCTTACAAATTTTTATTCTTGAATCAGAAAGATAAGGCTCGCTTTCTGATCTGGCTTGATTGTCGATCCAGCCTTTTTGCGTGCGTAAAACCTGGCGCACGTTTGCTGATATTTTCCATTTGCTTGTTGGCGCCAGCATGTCCATCAAAGTTTCCGTGATAATCACTCGACGGTGGTAATCAATAAATTCAGACCGCGCAGTGACGCTTACAAAAATCCTAACTTCGTACTCAGATAACTTTTCAAAAAGAAATTGGGCATCGTCATGCTGTGAATGATCTTCGTCGCTGATCGCAACTAAAAATGAAGAATCCGCAAGGCAGGCTTTTGTTTCAAGGGACTTGTTTAAAAATTGATCAGCCTCTGAAAATTGAATACAACTGCCCAAGATTAAATCTCCACCGGCTTTGCAGCACGGTCGTCTGGTTTTTTAGGATGTTCATTTTCAACTTCACTGATTTCAGAAATAATTTGCACCAGTCGATCTGAAGGTTGTTTCTTTCTGGTGTTTTTAAAAATTTCAGCGGCTTTTTTAGCGCCACCTTTTTTTGCGGGCTTGTACTTTGCTAAGTCCATAGGCTACTCCATTTTTTAAAGTAATATAGCATAATCTAAATGACCTATAAACCCTTATTTTCACTGGGTTTCAGTCGACAGCAGCTTTATCTAAAGCTGCTGTCGACCAGCGATCAAAAGCCTACGGATCATCTCTGGCTGCCAGCCCTTGCCTTGGTTTTTTGTAGGCACCACAACACTAGTTAAAAACTCACAAATTTATCGGTACGACAGTCCATCCTTAGACATCTTTTGTACTGAATGTATAACTCGCTGTCCGCCATTTTTAAGGTATTTTTCTTCGAGGAAAGGGTTCGTTCAGAGTCATCAAGCCCCGCCATTTGTAGCACTCACCCCAGAATCTGATCCGCCCAAAGCTGACTACAAAAATCCTGAAGGGGCATGACTTGATACTCCCCATTGATCAGGCGTTGACGTTTTTCATTACAAACAATGATTTTTTTGTGCAGCTTAAACTCCAATTTTTTCCTTTGTAGTTTTTGTAGGCCACCAGTTCTGTGAAGACAAAATGCTCTAAGGATTTGCCGTACTCCGGTGTTCCAGGAACCACTCTTTCACGGCCCGTTAAAAAATTGCAAACTCCCACATCAAAATAATAAAACTTCGGGGTAGAAACAGCTTTTCTTTTTTTGGTTTCCTGAAAAGGTTCCAGTAAATATCCCAACAAGGTGTCTTGCAAAATCGAATAATATGCAGCAACCGTTCTTGGCGCTAGTTGCACATCTCTGGCCACACCAGCAAAATCCAATTGTTCCGAGTTGGTAAGCGCAGCTACATCTAAAAATTTAGAAAAATCTGTTAAATTTCTAGCATAGCCTTCGGCCTTGAGCTTTCTTAAAGGCGAAAACGAGGTCAAAACACTGGGTAAACCACCCCACTGAATCAAGTCCTCCAAAGATTTTTTGCCATTGGCTTTGTTTTGATACTCGTAAGAAGTGATGGGGTGCAAACTTAAAGGATAGGCTCGCCCACCCAGCAGATTTTGACCTTGCTTTCTGAGTTTTCGCGCACTACTACCTGTTAAAATAAATTTAATTTGTTTATTTTTTTCAATCATAGATTGCACGACATCCATAAGCTCTGGCAACTTTTGGATTTCATCTATAATTATATATTTATATTTTTTACCCTCGACCAACTCTTTCAATAACGAAGGCGACTTGTTTAAATCTCTAAATAGTTCGGTATCTAACAAATCAAAGTAGAGATTTGATTAAAAAAAGCGACCCCCGACTTGCGATCCATAAGTGCTTGCCCACTCGGGTTTGCAGCCCGTCCTTGAAACTGAAGAACACGTTGAAGAATCAACCTGAGCTCAAGCCACTGAGCCTCCAAAAATCAAAGATTCTG
>JBMOJS010000296.1:0-3018 GCA_049315665.1 Pseudobdellovibrionaceae bacterium
ATGAGGGAATCAAAGTGTATTCCGTGCCTGCGGCTAAAGTAGATACAGCGACTCCTGAAGATAAAATCTGCGACAAGGAAGGGTTGGAGTTTTTACTGGTTTTACTAGAAAGACTGACGACAATTCTTTTAAAACTTTTCACAGTTGTACCTGTAGAATTGGTCACTGAATATAATACTATGTAGTTCACGCCGTTGTATGAATCTACAGTGGCTCTGCCTACAAGTATTGTTGAAGGAACAGTGACTGCAAAAGTGTTAGCTGTTGCTGTGTAAGTATTGGCTGAGTTCAGGGTATTTATCGTTCCACTAGTTACAGATGTTGCAGTGGAGTTTCCATCACATGTGGGCTCTGCCCCCAAGCCCACACCTGGATCGACACAGGCCTGCCAAGAGTATTGTAAATTTCCATCCCCACCAATATCACTCAAATAAGGAGTCAGTGTTACAGTAGCGCCAGGATTGACCTCTGGCGCACTGACTTTGATGGCTAAAATTCTTAAATCACCTAGGGCTACATATTTTGGAAATGTATCTTTACTGCAAGCCACTAGGAGTGCTGCCAGAAAAACTAGAATCCAACAAGTTTTCATCAAAATTCTCCCTTCACACCCAAGGCGGGAAGAAAGGGCAGACCTGTGACATCTTCCCTGGCCTCATAGTTATAACTGTAACGCACGTCTTCGGTGTTTTTTGCATTTAAAACATTTTGAATATCTAAATAGAAAGACCAAATCTGCTGATCATAAATCCATTTTTTATCAAAACGTAAATCCAGTTGCTGAAAAGGATTTTGTCTTGAAGAATAAAACGGCCCTCGCAGTGGCACATATACGTCATTGTCGCCATCAAAACGGCTGCCAATGACCGGTGTAAATGGATTGCCGGTCACATAGCGGTAGCGGCCCGAAAATTTCCAGTTATTGCCCCAATCATAAGATCCAACCACATTGATATTGTGGGTTTGATCATATTGGTACAAATAATTAGCATGGTTGGGGTCATTGCGACGGCTTTCAGAAAGTGTATAAGAAACCCAACCAGTCCATGGTGCCAAATCAAATTTTATTTGATTTTCGATTCCATACGCAAAACCAGTGCCTTTGTTATTGTAAGCCTCGGTGACTGTAGAACCATTTCTTTGCACCAGATCCGTACTAGAAACCACTAAGTGATCAAAGTCTCGACGAAAAAAACTAGCAGACCACTGCCAGCCATCACTGCGCCCTTCACGAAAATCTTTCTCAAAACCCAACATAGTATGAATGGCCTGGGGCGCCTGCAAATCTGGGTTGCCAAAATCTTGGGCTGTTTCTGCGGGCTCTGGAGGCTGATAATACAATCCCGAAGCCGCTTTCAAAGTGAAGTAAGGATTGATTTCTTTTTTTGCCACCAAGCGCGGAGAAACTAAAATCTGTTTTGTTTGACTGAATCGATCTAACCGCAAGGAAGGAATCAAAGATAGATCTTTTTCTGCTTGCCATTCATTTCTTAAAAAAAGTCCTAAGTTAGAAATTTTTGCATCGGCGCTGAGTTCTTTAGTGGTGGACGCTGCCACAGGATTATTGACTCCCCCCCCATCATAAAACAAAGGAAGCTTTAAATCCACATGGGCCCTGGAATAGGTATTATCAAAACCGAACTGTGATTTTAATTTTTCGTTCCATATTTTTTCCATTTCTCCGCGAGTAGTTAATACATTGGATTTTAAATTAAAAAAGTTATCACCGACATCCACAGTCAATGCATCCTGCCCTATGCCCACTGAAAACTTCACGGTACGATCCTGATCCAAGCGTCTTGTCCACTGGGGTATTAAGCGATAGAATGTGGTTTGATTTTTAAAATTTCCACGAACCCCGGGGTCATCCCTTAAAGGCTCGGTAAATACAAATCCCAAGGTATCCCTTGAAGCAATAAATAACGTCTTTACATCATCAGTGCTGTTGATTTTTTTATTATACACCATAGAAAAATCAGCAAATTCTGGGGCCACTGTTAAATTAAAATCATCACGATTCTTCAAGACCTGCTTTAAAAACAAACCAATGTAAGAATATCTTCCCGAAATTAAAATATCCGAGGTGTCTGATAATTTTTTTTCATACAGGCCGCCAGACTTCAAATTATCAATAAAAAAGAAACCTTTTTGATCGCGCTCGGTGACTTCTGCGGTTCGGGTTTTTAAATTAATCACTCCGCCCAAGGCTCGTGAGTTTTCGGGGCCATAGCCTGCGGATAGATACTCCACCTCGGACACGGCCTCTGGCGTGATCACCGATGTCAGTCCACCAAAGTGAAACACCAATGGGATTTCATGCCCATCAATATTGTATTTTGTATCTTTAGGGGCCGAACCTTGAATAATCACATTGGATGAAAATCCGGCAACCCTATTGACCCCGGGAAGATTTTGCACGGCCTTGACAGGATCCCCACCTGCGCCAGGCAAATTTAAAAATTCAGCTGTTTGTAAAGATTTTTTGCTTAAATCACGGCGATTTTTTTGCCCCACAACTGTGGTTTGGAATCCCAAATAATTTTCTTTTTGCAGGTATAATGTTCGCTTAAGATTTTGTTCATCGATACCGCCAACTGTAGAATCATTTTTTTCTAGACGTTGATAGCCTGATGCATTGACAACCCACTGAAAGGATCCCGCAGGAATATTAGAAAAATCAAATCGTCCATCCTTGTCTGTGGTGGCTTTTATTTTATGCGGTAAAATAAAAATATTGATTCCCTTCAATGGTATTTGTGTTCCACGTTCTAACAGCTGGCCTGAAATACTTGAAGTGTTGATTGAAACTGATTCCTCTTGAGCCTTGCTTGAGTCTGGATAAAATGAAAACAAACAAATTGTAAGAAATAAAATAATTCGCATTAATGACCTTTCTAAGATCCCTCTAAGACAAAGCTGTAAGTGTAGCGGATTTTTACAGCCACTGAATCATTGCCCACTCTTGCTGGAATAAAAATAAAATTCTTGATGGCTGTTAAAGCCGCTGCCGCCAATTCA
>JBMOJS010000057.1:0-13524 GCA_049315665.1 Pseudobdellovibrionaceae bacterium
GGTTCTTCTGAGATCAAAGTTTTTTCCAAAGGTTTTAAAATTGGTTCACTAGATTTAGAAGCCTTTTTCAAGACAAAGGCATCAGGTAAAGGTGGTGGGATATCTTTAGGAAGCTTAGGTTTTTGATTTTCAACGGCCTGTGGTAACAACACAAGTAACTCTTGGCAATGCTCTGCCGACTGCCAGTCCGTCATGTGGGGTTGCCAATAAAGCCAGTCTGTTAAAGAAACTTGATCTGCAAAAATTTTTTTAACTTCAATGGAAGATAAATCTGAATACTGGTTTCCAGTGGCTTTATTGTATAAAAAATACTTTTCCATACTGGACTTTTCGTCATATTTACTTCGAACTTGAACGAGTTTTTGACTGTCGAAGTCTTATACAGTTTGGATAAGATTACAAATGAGCTTTTTATGGGGCAAAAAGATACCACTAAAAAATGCTATAACTTATTGAATTTACTAATTTTTAAAAATCTGTTTATGGGTACATTTTTTGCTGTACCTTAATCACAGTTGGGTCTGGTGCCTGAACGCCTGGGGAAATCTATGTTAAAAGCTTATACAAATGTTGAACTGAAAAGATATAAAGATATTGTAGCTTTTAAATCGATGGATAATGAAGTCATAGCTTTTCACTCTAAAAATCTAGAAGTGGCTGAAATTTCTGATGAGCTTTGGCAAGAAATGCCTAAGGCGCAATTCAGTACGGCAGACCAAAATGAAAATGTTTTTTATAGCGATAACTTCAAATATCTGCAGATGTGGTCAGCCGAGACCAATCCGGATGTTTTAACCAAACAGGTCGCTTTTAAAGTAAACTCTTTAACTTTAAATGTGACACAAATTTGCAACTTACAATGCACTTACTGCGCGGCTGGTGGTGATGGCACTTTTGGAAATCCGCAAAGCAAAATTTCAATTGAAAAAACTTTACCTCAACTAGACTATTTTTTAAAAAAAATCAATAGCCAAGAAAGTTTTCATATTACATTTTTGGGTGGAGAACCACTACTTTATAAAAAAGGTATCGAGCTTGTTGCCGACCATGTTTATAGTGTTTTAAGCGCAAAAAATGCGCAAGCTGATTTTTCAATTGTGACCAATGGGGTTTTGGTTGATGACGAGGCCTTGCGGATTTTTAAAAAATACAAATTCAATGTCACAGTAAGTATTGATGGGCCAGAAGATATTAATGAAAAATTCAGACCAAGTAAAAACAAAACTGAATCAACAAAAAAAACAGTTGAAGCCATAAAAAATTTGTCGGTCATTAAAGATCAAATTGGTCGCATAACTTTGCATGGTGTTTTTCACAAAGAAAATTTAGAGCTTTTTAAAGCTTACGAATTTTACACCCAATTTGATGCAGATACTTATGACTTTACCTATGCTGTAGATAACTCGGATGAAGAAAGTTCCTTAAAATTTATCAACCAAATGCAAAATGTCGCTGCTAAGGCATGGCAGATAGGCAAAGAAAAGGAGCTTCTAAAGATTGGACTGTTTCAACAATATTTTTCCGCTTTGGATCAACAAATGCGCATTGAAAATCACTGTGCAGCTGGAAAGTCCTATTTGATGATTGATGCAAAAAATCAGATCTTTACTTGCCCATGGGATGTTAATTCAATCGAAGAAAAAGTTGGACATGGTTTAGATATTGATTCTAATAAAATAAATAAATATGCAGAAAACCTAATAGAAAAAAATAAATGCCAAGATTGTTGGGCTCGCTTTTTATGCGGTGGCGGCTGCATGTTTGCGCATAAAACTAAAACCGGAAATAAAAATATCAAAGATCCAATTTATTGCATGCGAACACGCATGCTATTGGCACTAGCCATTCAATATTATTTTTTAAGTAGACAACAGAATTAAGGAGCAAATATGGAACAATTTCAAAAACAAATTAAAAAGGTAAAGCCGATCAAAGACACTGTGCAAAAGCCCCCCGGTGACGGCTGTATTCCAATGAAATAAAGTTCGTGAAAAAGTTAAAATTGTTTTTGCAAAAAATAAATACCACAAAAAGTCGAGTTATTTTTCGACATTTAATCAGGGCAGTATTGGCTGGAGTGATTTCTATTTTAGTTATGCAATTTAAATTGGATTTTGCCGAATTCTTTTTTTACGATTTAAAACTGCGCTACAGAAATCAGCCAGAAGTTTCTAAAAATATTGAATTGGTATTTATAAACTCAAACACTTTGCAATATTTGAAGTCGGCTCCAGGTTATAAAGAACAATCAGATTTTTTGCAAAAATTGATTGAAGAAAATCCAAAAGCCGTTGTTTATGATTTTAATATGGAAAATATTAAGGGGAGCTTGACTGAAAAGCAGCAGTGGTTGGATAAGACAAAGCTTTTAGATAATTTTTTTGTTGCTTTAAAAGCTCCTGAAATTGCTTCGGAAGATAAAAAAACAAAATCAATATTCCCTTTAGACTCTGTCAGTCTTGTTCCAGCGCCTAAAACTGCTGACATTTCCAATTTTGCTAAAGATGGAGTTAGTCGCAGAATGATGTTGGATTATCAAGGCCAAATTATGCTACAGCCCTATTTAGCAAGTCTTTATAATCCAGATATTTTAGATTTAAAAAACATAGTTGGGTTATTTAATTTTTTTGATACTCATCAGGCCATGATCGACTTTGCCAAAGAAAGCACATATCCTAAAATTGATTTTCATGACCTTATGTTGGGTCAATTTGTGAAAGGGCGCTTTAAAGATAAAATTGTTTTAATTGGTGAAGATTTGGGAATTTCTGAAGAGGACTATTTATTGAGTCCTTTTCGTCGTGATGTAACTGGAATGACCAGAATTGAAATGCAAGCCAATATTATTGATACTTTGATTCGTAATTCGGCCCCACAAAAAGCAGATAGTTTTTGGAATCACTGGATTATTTTTTTAATTTCCTTAGCAACCATATATATAGTCTTATCGCTTAAACCTGTAAAAGGATTGATTGCCTTAATTGCGACATTTTTGGGTTATCTTTTGTTTTCATATCTTGTCTTTGTATTTACTAGAATTCAATTAGCAACAGCGGCACCACTGTTGTCTGTTTTTATATGTTACTATTTTTTCATTCCCTATCGATTAATTTTAGAACATCGTCGTAGCTGGGAATATTATGAAAAAAACAAGTTATTAAGGCAAGTCGAACAATTAAAAACAAATTTTATTTCTATGATGTCACATGATTTAAAAACTCCGATAGCTCGTATTTTGGGCATGACAGATATTGTGACCAGGGATCATTCTGTGACTTTATCTTCAAAGCAACGGGAAGCCTTGGACACAATTAAAAACTCGGGTGAGGATTTGCTTAAATTTATCAATACAATATTAGATTATGGTAGAATTGAAAGTGAAGGTGTTCAAATTCGCAGGCAAAGTCGAGATGTGAATTCCTTGCTATCGGACGTGATTAAAAAACATGAATTTTTAGCTAAAATTAAACATATCAAAATCAAATCTGAATTAGAGCCTTTATTCCCTCTATCCATAGACCCTGATTTGATTAAACAAGTATTTTCAAATTTACTGGAAAATGCGATTAAATATTCCCCGGATAATTCAAATATAACTGTTTCGACAGCAGAAAAAGAAGGCTACGTGGTGGCCCAATTTGTAGATAGTGGGCATGGCATACCAGAAGACGAACTCCAAAATATTTTCATGAAATTTTTTAGAAGTAAAAGTGTAAAGACGTCGCCTATAAAAGGGACTGGCCTAGGACTGTATTTGTCTAAATACTTTACTGAGCTGCATGGTGGATCTATTTTTGTAGAGTCTACATATGGTCAAGGCTCAATTTTTAAGGTAGAACTGCCTATCGATTCAAGGGGGAAAGATGCTTAGAGTATTAGTGGTCGACGATGATTCGGGTTTAAGATTGTCTATTAAATCAGCTTTGGATGAAATTTCATTGGTGCAAGAAGTCCATGAGGCTTTTGATGGCATCAATGCCCTTGAAAAAATCAAAGCCAGTGAGTTTAAATTTGATCTGATTATTTTAGATGTCGACATGCCTCGTTTAAATGGACTAGAGACTTTAAAAAAAATTAAAGAAATCGATCCTAGTATTATTGTGATCATAATGACCGCCTACGCTACTGTGGATAGTGCTGTACAGGCTGTTAAAGATGGAGCTTATAATTATTTATCTAAACCAGTGTCGTCAGAAGATCTTGTGGCTTTGGTTGAAAAAGCCGTTAAAGCCCATAATCTTATTTCTAGTATTGCGGCCTCTGCCCCTGTGCTTGTTGAGGAGGGTCGTAAAATTATTGGCAACACTCAACAGATGCAAAAGGTTTTCAATATTATTCAACGTTTAGCCAAAGTAGACACGCCTGTTTTAGTGCGCGGGGCTTCAGGTACTGGCAAAGAACTGGTTGCTAAGGCCATCCACTTTAATTCTGCACGCAAAGATGAAAAATTTGTGGCGATCAATTGTTCAGCTATTCCAGAAAATCTTTTTGAGTCTGAACTGTTTGGTCATGAAAAAGGTTCTTTTACTGGGGCAGACCAGCGTAAAATTGGTAAATTTCAGTATGCCGAAGGTGGAACTTTATTTTTAGATGAAATGGGGGACATGCCAGCACTGATGCAAGTTAAATTGCTGCGTGTGTTGCAAGAAAAAACTTTTACTCCTGTAGGGTCCAATCGTGAATTTACAACCAATGTACGAATCATTGCAGCGACCAATAGGCCTTTGGAAGAAATGATTAAAAAGGGTACTTTTAGAGAGGACTTGTTTTATCGCTTAAATGTGGTGCCGATATTTTTACCGCAGTTGAGCGAGCGATTGCAGGATTTAGATCACCTAGTTACCATTTTTATCAAAAAATTCAATCAAGTGCACAACAAAAAAATTATTGGAATTGCTAGGGATGCCATGGCTTGTTTGAAAAAACACAATTGGCCTGGCAATATTCGAGAGTTAGAAAATGTGATCGAACATTCTTTTGTTTTAGAAAATACAAACCTTTTGCACTTACACTCGTTGCCTGAATACATATTAGACTCGGCTGGTGTGATACTAAGTGAAGTTTCTGAGGCCCTAACTGAAGAGAGTTCGAATATTCCTTTGTCTGCTACTCCAGCGGCCAACACTAGCCATGGGGCTACAGATGCGGATGGAGATGAATTAGTAGCAGACGATGATTCCGAAGAGGAAGCTGTTTCAGCCCCTGGAGTTGTTAGTCCAGAAGGTTTGGATTTTTTGGTGCAAAAAGAGGCTTTTGAAAAAGAATTTATTATTAAAGCCCTTAAAACCTTTAAGGGGCGCATCAATCAGACCGCCTTACATGCCAATATCCCTAAGAAAACTTTGCTCAGAAAGATTGAGAAGTACGGCATTCATGCTAAGGATTATGTCAACTCTTAGTGGGTGGCGTAATTTGAAATTTGCCTTGAAGCTTTGATTGACTGCCTATTTTAAGGTCAAGTAGTTTCATCCTTCTGATGGCCATGAATCCAATTCCTCCTCAAGCTTACACAAAAGACACTCTATTGAAGGCCTATTCTTGGTTGATGAACCAGAATACTTCAATTAAGGAAATGGCTAGCACTCCAGATGTTTTGGTGAGTTTGTATCTAAAAGCCACCCGCGATGGGGATTCGGTTTTGGATCGCCCTAGTATACAAAACTTCAAAAAAGAATTAAAAAATTTGGCTGGTTTGATGGGTTCACTAGAGAAATCTCATGTTTCTGTCACAATGCATTCTATGACAGAGCAGGTCAGTAGCAGCTCTGCATCTTTGTCTGCGGCCTCTATGCAAAACCAAGAGGTGGAGCATGGTTATGTCAACGGCGGTGCCCATAAAACTCAAGGTAAAGCCAATGAATCAATGCTACCCCCACAGCAGTCCACTTTTGCGGAAATGCCCACTGTTTTAGAAGACACAGATCATAAAAATATTTTGCGTTTATTAGAGGTCTTAGATGAAGAAAGTTTAAGCCTACTGCGAAGCGTAAAAAAAGACTTGAATTTAAGCCATGAAGGGGAAGCTCTTCGTCTACTGATAAAAATGGGTTACAGTAAAGCCCAGCAATTATTGAAATAGAGCAAGTCCATAAAAAGACAGGCCCTAAATAAAACAAGAAGAAAACTAGTCTATATTTATAGAGTAGAATTGGTTTTCTATGAATCATTTTTTGAAGGAACTATTTGTGTCTGATTCTTCTTCTGTCGATTACAAAGCCACGATACTTTTGCCTAAGACTGAGTTTCCAATGAAAGGTGACTTGCCACAAAAAGAACCAGGCATCATCCAAAGTTGGCAAAACAAACAAATTTATCAAAAACGTTTAGAGCAGAATAAAAACAAACAAAAATTTATTATTCCCGATGGCCCGCCCTATGCCAATGGGTCTATTCATATCGGTCACGCTTTAAATAAAATTTTAAAAGATATCATTGTTAAATATAAAAATATGTCCGGTTATTACGCAGAATATATTCCTGGATGGGACTGCCATGGTTTGCCTATCGAACACAAGGTCACCAAAGATTTAATGGCTAAAAAACAAGTCAAATCGGATGATGAGATTTTGCAGCTTTGTCGATCCGAAGCCTTGCATTGGGTGGAACACCAGAAAGCACAATTTCAAAGATTGGGTGTTATGGGTGATTGGAATAATCCTTACCTGACTTTGGATCCTGCCTATGAGGCCGAAGAAATTCGGGAATTTGCCAGGGCTTACAGCAAAGGTTTGATCTATCGAGGAGTTAAGCCAGTGCAGTGGAATTGGGTGCTGCAAACGGCATTGGCGGAAAATGAAGTGGAATATCATCCGCATAAAAGTCCAGCGATTTATGTGAAGTTTGCAATTCAAGATTCAGAAACTTTGAAAAAATTGAAAGTGACTGACAGTTCGCTCACTTATGTGGTGATTTGGACCACCACCCCGTGGACTTTGCCGGCCAATTCGGGAATTTGTTTTCATCCTGATTTTGAGTAT
This sequence comes from Pseudobdellovibrionaceae bacterium, assembly GCA_049315665.1. GTDB lineage: Bacteria > Bdellovibrionota > Bdellovibrionia > Bdellovibrionales > Bdellovibrionaceae > JBMOJS01. Next base: position 6,978 of record JBMOJS010000057.1, read on the forward strand.
GAATTATTTCGCCACGAAAATGAAAATATCTTGATTGCTAAAAACTTAAAAGCCTTTCTTGAAAAAGAAACTGGAATTTTGTTAAGTTCAACTGAAAAAATCTTTAAGGGTTCTGATTTAGAATTGTGTAAAGCTAGACATCCTTTTATTGATCGGGATTCTTTATTTGTACTGGGCCTGCATGTAACTGCGGATGCTGGGACGGGCTGCGTGCACACGGCCCCAGGTCATGGCACAGATGACTTTAAAGTGGGGCTTAAGTACAATTTGCCAATTTTAAATCCTGTGGATGATCGCGGGGCTTTTACTGCAGAAGTGCCAGAATATACAGGCATTAATATTTTTAAAGCCAATCCTATGATTGTAGAGAAATTAAGGGCTTCAGGACATCTATTGCATTTTCAAGAGATCGAGCACAGCTATCCGCATTGCTGGAGATCTAAAGTGCCGTTGATTTATCGTACGACCCCGCAATGGTTTTTAGGCATGGATTTGGAATCCAATAATATTCGACAGAAAGCATTGCAGTCTGTGCAAGAAATTGAATTTTTTCCTGAATGGGGTAGGGCACGGCTGCAAGCCATGATTGAAAATCGTCCAGACTGGTGTTTAAGCCGACAAAGAATTTGGGGTGTGCCAATTCCAGTATTCTATTGTTTGGCCACGGGTGAGCCTTTAGCCGACGAAAAGATCATGTTCAAAGTGGCTGAAGTTGTTGAAAAAGAAGGTGGCATCCAAGCTTTTCATAAGCATCCCGTAGAAAAATTTATTGGTGATTTTAAACCTAAAGGTGAATTTGGTTCCAAAGGCTTTCGGCACGGAAAAGATATTTTGGATGTATGGTTTGACTCCGGCGTTTACCATGCCGCGGTTCAAAGCCGCCGATTGGGTTTGAATCAACAGGCAGACATCTATCTTGAGGGTAGTGATCAACACCGTGGATGGTTCAACACCAGCTTGCTTTCTAGTATAGCAACCAAAGATCAATCCCCCTACAAAGCTTTGGTGACTCACGGTTTTGTTTCTGATTCGCAAGGGCGAAAGATGAGCAAATCTTTAGGCAATGTTGTCGATCCACAAGAAGTGATTGCAAAAAGTGGAGCCGAGATCATTCGACTTTGGTGCACCTACGAAGACTACGGTCAGGATTTAACCTGCGGCAAAGCTGAATTAGATCGCGTGACTGAAACCTACCGTCGAATTCGAAATAGCATGCGTTTTTTATTGGGTGTTTTAAATGACTTTAACCCTAGTACAGATCAAGTCGCTATCGATCAGATGACTTCTATCGATCGTTGGGCTTTGCATGAATATGCCTTACTTTTACAAAAAGTCACCGAGGCCTATAATAATTATGAGTTCTATAAAGTCTATCATGCATTGAATATATTTTTTACGGTGACTTTATCTGCCACTTATTTGGATATTTTGAAAGATCGTTTGTACACATGGAAGCCCAATGGCAGACACAGAAGAAGTTCGCAAACGGTGATTTATATAATTACCGAAGGTTTAATTCGCATGATGAATCCCGTACTTTCTTTTTTGGCGGAAGAATCGTACAAATTTTTAAATAAAGATAAAAAAGAAAGTGTATATCTAGAAGACTTTCCAGTAGTGCAAAAAGAGTGGTTCAATGAATCGCTAGCAGTAACCTTTACGGAAGTTAATAAGGTCAGATCTGATGTACAAAAAGAATTGGAAAATTTACGTTCACAAAAAGTGATTGGATCTAGTTTAGAAGCGCAGGTGTCAGTGGCAGTTCCACCTGAAATTTTTATTGAACTAAAAAAACTAGAAAATGACTTGCGAGAATTTTTTATTGTTTCTAAAGTGTTTTTACAACAAGGTGAATATAAAATCGAAGCGGCAAAAGCACCTGGTGAAAAGTGTGTCCGCTGCTGGGTGTATTCTGAAGATATAAGCAAAGACCATAAGCATCCTGGTGTTTGTCCAAAATGTGTAGAGGCTTTAACATGAAAACAAAATATATATATCTATTGATTGTATCCATTGTCTTGATTGCTTTGGATCAGGTCGTAAAAGTTTATATTCATACCCATTTTCAATTGGGTGAGTCCGTAACAGTCATCAAAAACTTTTTTCATTTAACCTATGTTAGAAATTTTGGGGCGGCATTTGGTTTTTTATCTGAAAGTCACCCAACCTTTCGCGAGATCTTTTTTTTAGCCATGCCTCCCATAGCTTTATTAGTGATCTTGTCTATTTTTCGCACTGTTGAAGATTCTGATAAAAAGCAAATTTTAGCCTTATCCAGTATATTTGCTGGCGCCATAGGAAACTATATTGATCGCCTACAGTATCGATACGTTATAGATTACTTGGATTTTCATATTTATAATCAGTACAGTTGGCCGGCATTTAACGTTGCAGATTCAGCTATTGTTTGCGGGGTTGGGCTACTTTTATGGCTATCATTTTTCGACAAAAAAATAGTGAAGTGACGGGTATTCAATTTTTTTCTGCCCATCTAAATTAAATAAACAAATCACCTCTGTTCGAAAACCTTTTTTTACATTGAATATAGTAATATCTGAATTTTCGACAATCTGATGCAGTCCTCGACCAGCACCACCCTTGTCTTGATTCATGGATCCGGCTTGCCCAGTGTAACAACTTTCAAGATATTTAATAATAATATCTTTTGTCAGTGAGCCAAAAGGATCCTCAACCGCCACTGCTAACACCACGCCATCACTGGCATAGCGCAAATGGCTTTGCTGATGCGATTCTAAATGAATTTCATTTTGTCTAGACAATCCATTGAACACAGACTTTCCTTGCGCTGTTGTAGGAGCATCATAAATAGCATTCATTAACATTTCTTCCGAGACAATATTGATTTTATCCAATATCGTATTTCGTATACCAATATTTTTAAAATAAGTTTGCATTTCAGTGCGAAGCTCTTCCCTTTGGGAACTCTTAACTACAGTTTTTGAATGAATTTCTATACCCCAGGATAAATACTTCTCTATACCAAATAAGTCGTGATTCAAAACTTTTGTTAGAGTGATTAAAATATTTTTTACGGTAGAGTTTCGATCTTCTTGGTCCAATGAGATCACATTATTTATAAAAAGTTCTTTTTTTAAGGTTTTAATACTAGTACTGATATCTTTATTTGCTATTAGTACCAAATGTTTCGCTTTTTTTTCTTCATGGGCCTTTTTAATAATGTCGATGTAATAATCTTCGCAAAGAATCATATCATAAGATCCAGATTTAATTTTTTCAAAACCTTCTTCTAAGGTAGAAGCAATATCTAATTCTACACCTGTACCGCCGACAGCCATTTTAGCTAATTGCTGCTGTTTTTTATTACTTTGTACAAATAAAACTTTTCCGCCGGCACCATGTTTTAAGGCGTTCCTGGCTTCATGCAGTTCTCGATTCATAATCTCAAATAAACGGGCTTTTTCATTGGTTTTCATAAGTCTATCAACCAATATATTTGAATATACTTTATATAGTAAGGCTTGAAAGTGGTCTTTTTGCTGAGCTCTTAAGTGATCAAAATGTTGCACATTCACTTTAAAACAGACCGCATCAGTTTCGGACCGCAAAGTGGTAGATACTGGATTTGAGGTAATTACACTCATTTCGCCCATGACACTGCCGACCTGAGTGATTTTTGTAATCACTTCACCACCCAGTACAATTTCAACAACGCCAGATCTTAAAAAATACAGAGAAAAATTTTGCTCTCCTTCAGAAAGAATAATCTGGCCGGGTCTGAATTCAATAACTTCAACCATAGTTGCAAACTGCAATACTAAATCCTCGCCAAAGGATTTAAAAAATGAAAACTGCTTCAGTTCTTTTGCAATTTCTGCTGGATGTAAGTTCATATGCTTTAATCATTACAAACTGTTTATTTTATTTTGGCAATAAAACTCAGTTGGCGTCCAGACTGTTCTTTGTCTCGACGATAGGAGTGAAATTGATCATTACTGAAAGTGTCAATTTTTGAAAGATAAACATTATTTGATAAAATTTGAAAATTTTTTTCTAGCCTAAACTTTAGAATAGCAGAGAGATCTATATAGTATTTAATTGATTTTTTTGTGAAAAAATCTTCTTCGTCTTTAGGACTAAGGTCAAAATTTAAAAGTTGATTTTTGACGTCTTCATCCACTTCAAAACTGTTTTTTTGTATGTGGGGTCCTATAAAAACTGATGTTAATTCGGTAGTTCCTTTGGGTACTATTTGATTTAGAGATTTTTCAACAATTTGCTGATGAACCCCGCGCCACCCGGCATGAATACCTGCAAAATAGGCATTGGGATGCATCCAAAACACGGGTAAACAGTCCGCCGTAATGATAGTGAGGGCTATGTTTTTTTCCGTTGAGTAATGTCCATCTGCTTCTGGAATTGTGCCAAGATCAGAACTAGACAAAACGGCTTTATCACCGTGCACCTGTTTGATCCTTCTAAGAATCAATTCTGGGTAAGCTGATTTTATAGTTTCTAAAGTGCTATTTTTATTGCCAAAGAAAATTAAAAAATCTTTATAAATAAGTTCTTGGCCGATAAAAGTATTTTTAGTTTTTATCGATTCTATATCAAGCCCCATTTACTTATTTGCTGTTTGTCTGCTGTGGGCCAATCTACTTTAAAGAGTAAATGTTCTTGGCTTACGGGATGAATAAATCCTAATTCGGCTGCATGCAAGAAAAAACGATTTAATTTGGGGGCATCCTGTTTGATTTCTTTATTAGAAATCTTTGCAAGATTTTTTGTAAAGCCATAAGCCGAATCACCTACAATAGGATGGCCCAATTCTGATAAATGGACTCTGATTTGATGGGTTCGACCAGTTTGTAGTTTTAATGAAATATATGATAAAGAATTTTTTTGTGACTGAACAGTGTATTCGGTGACGGCCCATTTTCCAATTTTTTGATCAGCAGAAAATTCTGTATAGATTTTATTTGTCGAAGATCGAACTGAACAAAAAATTTTTCGATGAACAGGATGTCTATGCAGATAACTTTGTAAAATGCCATTTTTTTTTAGTACTGTACCAAGAACAACAGCATAATATCTTCGATGAATGGTTTTTTTTTTAAATTGCAAAGATAAAAACTCATGTGCTTTATCATTTTTAGCAACAACCAAAAGTCCACTGGTATCTTTATCAATACGATGTACTATTCCTGGACGGGATTCTGAAAATTTCATATTAAAATAGGAATTATGAAAGGCCAGTGCATTCACCAGAGTGTCTGCTTGATGCCCAGCGGCCGGGTGAACAACCAATCCTGCAGGTTTATTGATCACTAATAAATCTTCATCTTCAAAAACTATATCCAACGCGAAGTTCATGGGAGTGATCTTTAATTCTATTTTTTGCGGCCAAATAACTTCAATAACATCATTAAGCATTAATTTATAAGAGGGTTTTTGAAATGTTCCATTGATGTATACGCATTTTTTTTCTAAAAGATCTTGGGCGCGATTTCTAGAATTAACCTCGGGTAATACTGACAATGCTTTGTCTAAACGTTGTCCCAACATTTCTGGCGTGGGTATATACTTTTTTTTTGATGTATCATTCATTTGGCAACAGTTGCAGTATTCTGATTTTTGAACAAGGTCATGTATGAATCAGCAACTTCTTTTTCGGGCAAATGAAGGGCTTTAGCCATTTGTAAAACATAACCTCTAACAAAAACCAAGGCCGGTAAATCATTACAAGCCATGGACTCAATGGCTTGAATATAATAAGGATTAATTTTAGTGATCTCAAACATTGAATCCAAAGAGATTTTTTTATATTCGCGGACTTTTTTTAAAAAATCACCAGTCCATTTTTTATTTTGTATAATTTCTTTTTCAAATGAAGCATCTTTTGAATAAACATGCTTTTTATTTTCATTTTTAGTGTCTGGTAAAAATTGTTTGCTGGCTGTTTGAATAGCTTCGTAGGTCAAATCTGAATTTTTATATTGCCCGCCTAAAAGTCTTTGGTCGTATACAGAGCGCAATGTTTTGTTTCCTAAAACAGAGTAGGCCTCTTCAATCATAGCCAGTAGCTCTCTAGCTTCTTGTTCAGAAAAAATGGTATAAATGGCTGGATTGCCTTGTGTATAGGTGGCCTTAGCCCTTTCATAAGCCGTTGTGACTTCATGTTGAGCGGCACTCACTGCTAGTTCTAATATTTGATAATAATTATGTCCTGTCATTGCCATAGTAATACTATACTACGGCCCTGAGCTCGTGGTGATCAATAAGATGTTTGCATGTTGATAAAAATTGTCCAGCTAAGGGAGTGAAAGGTTGAGCAATCAAAACGGATTCTTTATTTTTAACCGACTGCCACACCGCATTGTCAAAATCGATTTTCCCAAGGTAATCCAGACTTAAGTCATAATACTTATTACAAACGCTTTTTATTGAGTGCCCTAAATCAACTTGTGAATGGCTTCGGCAACTATTAATAATCAACTTTACTGGTTTTCTAGATAGTTCATTAAAAAAATCTGACTTCAACTCGGTATGTGTTTCAACGTAATTTTTA
>JBMOJS010000297.1:0-3010 GCA_049315665.1 Pseudobdellovibrionaceae bacterium
AAAAGTGTAAACTATGTCTCCGGTATAAAATGTAAACTATGTGTCAGGACGGACACCTAACTACTTGGATTTACATTGAATTGAATTGAATATTTGACTCATTTTTATACATAAACAAGCCCTAAAAATACTGGCATGACCTTGCATACAAGTTCTTAATAGATTTCTTAAATAATCAAAAACTGTTCTAGTTGAATAAAGGGAAATTCATCCCACAACATTTGGAATGGTATTTGTAAAAACTAAAAGGAGATACCATGAGAAAAAGTATTTTAAGTTTATTGGCATTGACCACAGTTATCGGCTCCCAAGCTTTTGCAACAGGCAGCGTAAATTGTGAAAGTAAAGATAACAAATTGAGCTTAGTCGCCCAGACGGATTCTAGCGGCGCAATTTATAATTTAGAAGTAACAATTACTGAGAAATATTCAAATAAAACTGCGGAACAATTATTTATTAATAAAGGTGATTACAATCAAGGCAATGATGCTGCTTTTGCCACGAAGATTTATTCACCGGAAAAATCTTATTACTCAGCAATGACCAAACAAGGCATAGCTTTCAATCTTTTAATCGAAAATGACAAGGGCGTGGCACATGTTGCATTTGGTGGCGAATCTTTTGATAAAGAAGTCACTTGCTCAGTGGAATAGATATAATTTGTAGACAAACTGGATTAGCAAAATCCAGTTTGTCTTGTGAGGCGTAGCATGTGACAGCCACACCCTAACCACTACCCTACTGCGCGAAAATTTCATTCAGAAATTGGCGTGCAGCTAAAAAAGATCTTTCGTCCGAAAGGGCATTGTAGGCCGCACCTTTAGTGATATCAGTGCCAGCTCCCATATCGGTGAAAGAATGTACAGCGCCGCCATATTTAATCAACTGATAATCGACCTGGCTGTTTTTCATTTCATCTTCAAAGGCCGTCAGCTCTGCTGCAGGAACATACGGATCAATAGCCCCATGCAAAGCTAAAATTTTACCTTTGATATTTTTTCCATCCGAAGGCGCTGGACTATCCAGTCCACCATGAAAGCTGATGGATCCCAACACCGGCGCTCCACTGCGAGCCAATTCAATAGCCCCAGTACCACCAAAGCAGTAACCAGCCACTGCTAACTTTTCTACATTTACATTTTTTTGTTTTTTAAGTTCTGTCAAAGCATCGTTCAAACGTTCACGAAAAAGTTGACGATTAGTTTTGTATTTGGTGGCCAAAGCCCCTGCCTCTTTGGGATCTTTGGGACGAATCCCTTGTCCGTAAATATCGGCTAAAAATACCACATAGCCCAATTGAGCAAACCGGCGGGCTTGTTTTTTTGTTTCATCCGACACACCCATCCAATTGTGCACCAACACTATACCCGGTGCTGATTTTTTAAGATGTTTTGGAGAAATAACAAAACCATCAAATTTATCGCGCACTCCGTACTCGATGGCTTTTTCTTCAAACGGAGCTTTGCCAACAACTTTGACTGCAGAATTTTTTGCTGATGCCACCGCAGAAATTGAACCACAAAAAAGTGTAGCCCATAAAATAGACAAAATTATTTTCATAAAACATCCTTCCTTTGAAATCTTTCGATATACTGACACCGTTGGCATAAATTTTCTAGCAATTTATTTTGTCGAAATCCATCCGCCATCGCCACAGCGCGTGCACTGTTTAGAATATCTGTTACAGATTGTTCATGCACATTTCCTAAAGCAATAGAGGCTTCTTTGTCTAAACAACAAGGGACTACTGTGCCATCGGCCAAAATACCAAAATGCGAACTTAAGCCATAACAAGTGCCAGAACTTCCTAAAATGGGCAGGTGGATATCGGGCCACACAAACTCGGTATCAAAGTGCAAATACAATTTGTTTTTGATGCGCCAACTTTTTTTGCGGCGCACATCTACACCGTCATTCATCTTCCAATCAAACTGTTCTTCGATTTTATGAAGCATTTCTATATTTTCAGTGGCTGATCCTTTGACATCTTGTAAGTTCCATAAACGATAGTTTATGTATAAATCAGGTCGCTGTTGTAAAGCCAAATGCGTCCACTGAAAAATTTTATTTAAATAGATGGTCGGATCTTTGCCGGGAAAGTTATCAAAAAAACTATGCAGCGAAAAGTTGACTTGGTAAAAAGCAGGGCTCAAAAGCAAGTCAGCATTGGAGTCTTTAATTAATACGCCATTGGTGACAAAAAATATCTTCACTTGATGTTTTTCACAAATTTGAATCAACTCGGACAAGTGAGGATGCACCAGGGGATCGCCCATCAAATGAAAGCAAACCAGCTGGGTCAAGGGCGCCACTTGCTGGATGATATTTTCAAAGACAGACACATCCATTATTTTTTTATTGCGAATCACTTCGGGGCAAAAGCTGCACTGCAGATTGCAGATATTGCTGATCTCGATATGCACCTTTTGAAATCTTTTAACGGGCAACTGACGATGAAGCATCAACTAACTACTTCTTTTTCGGCAGCCGATGACGATTGCGAGCAAAAACTTCGTAGCCCAACAAAGCCAAAGGATGAATCACTGACCACTGAATCACATGACTAGCCCACTTCATTTTGGGTAATCGTGACCATATATGAGCAAAGGCATCCACTCCTTTTAGAACCTGACCTTCAGGCGTAAAAACATGAATGTGCTTATTGACGGCTTCTGCTGTCAAGCCGTACTTTTGCGCTACAAAATCGGCAGCGGCAATATCAATCAGATCAAATTCTTCAGGAGCCATTTTTTTATATTTAGATATTTCCCAATCGCAGACAATGCAATTGCCATCGACAAAAATCTGAGTTGGTTTATTCATGGACTCCCCCTTGCTTGCAAACAAGCCTTATGTTACATTTTTTTAATAGAAAGTCATTTTATGTCTAACACATCTGAAATAAAAAATGCTGTTCTTGTTGGAATACAACTTCCAGGCATCAACGAAGCTGATTTACAAAATTCACTGCAAGAATTAACCCGACTGGTAACAACTTTGGGCTATAAGG
>JBMOJS010000298.1:0-3005 GCA_049315665.1 Pseudobdellovibrionaceae bacterium
GCTCTTCCAGCTGAATTTTTGCTTGCTTGAATAAAAAGATAAAACACAAAAATACAAATATAAAAATCGCCAAAACAAATAAAGTTGGTTTAATTATTGAATAGTAAAAATCAAGATAAATCAGCTCACCTTGGCCAGCTGTCATAGACTTTGAAATTCTTATGCTTGAAAATGAATTTGTTGTGGTCAATGCGGGAACAGTGACCAATATGTTTTGATTGGCATCCATCACAAGAACAGATGCAAAACCATTTTGTATGGCAGGGCTTAGACTCGCAATCGCTTGTCTGTTGTCTCGAATAGTAAGGCTGTAACTGGATGCTGTTGTGTAGGCCATGGCCAAACGGACTTGGTAGAAATGGTAAAAATAAAACAGCAGAGCAGATAAAATGCCAGTGACAATAAAGTAGCCTATAGCAAACTTCATTGTAAAAGACTTCATCTGCCGGGCCAAAGATAAATTTACGGCTGATATCGCATGCGCCATAATTGGATACCTGCAGTGTAAGTAGAAAAGTTCATGGTCCAAGGTTTTTTTGCCACGGAATAGTAAGAACTGACAGAGTAAGGGTAAATCACCACTTGTCGTAAAAGTTCTTCGTGCAATTTTCGTAGCTTTTCAATCCGCAACTCTCTACTATCAATAGCAATATAATCACGGACCCACTGCTGTCCATCGAGGCCCGGCAAATGAAAAGCGCCGCCTTCACGTAAAGAGTAGCCTAATATTGATAAATTTTCTGCCCAAGCTGAATCTGTTCTAGCAAAGTACATATCTTTACGGTCTTTGACATTTAGTTTAAAAGGATGCTCATGAGTATTGACCACTTTGATTTCGGGAATATCTTTTAAACTTTCTTTCACTTGATCATAGGTTATATCACTGACCGCAAGCTCAATTGGTTTGGTGAATTTTGGTTTAACTAAATTGTTGCGCCAATCTTGCAAATCTTTTTTTGCTGCTTGATTTAAACTGCCATCGCTTAAGATCTGAAAAAACTCGACGGTGGGTTTACTGCCGGGAGTATCAAATTTAGACAGATAGCGCTCATGATACATTTTGCCTGCAAACATCCGTTGTTCTGGGGTGAAGTCTTTAAGTGCTTTCGGCGTGAATTCAACGAAAGACACTTGAAAGGGAAGACTTTGCTCTATATTAAATTCACTCGATTTGGCTAGAAGATTAGATATTTGATCATATGAGAAAGTAAAAACAATTGGCAGCAGATCATTGGGATCGTTTTCGAACTTTGCAATCGCAGTTTTAGTTGTAGCTGGACTTATGTTCACCATCTGCGGCATATTTTTATCATAGAGATAGTGATTGGGATTGGCAGCAAGCATGAGAGCGCCGCCGTCATCATCTTTTTCTAAATAGTATGGTCCAGAGGTATTTCTGTAAGAAATGATTTTGATATCTTTCGAATTTAAATCCAGACTGTCTTTAGGTATAATGCTAAAATCTGTACTGCTTAAAAAAGGCATTAAAAAGGGTTGATATTTTTTATCAGCCACAGTCAAGATCAATTTATTTTCTTCCACCCTAACCCCGGGGCATTCATCATGAATGGATTTTAAAGCGTGCAATGGGCACAGCAAATTTCTTAAATCGCCGTGCCCACTTTTCTTTAAAAAAATATTTCTTTTTAAAGATATAGCCGCATCATCTGCATTGATCACATGGCCATCAATGGTTTTAACCTTGTTGCCAAAAGTAAAAATAAGCTCATTGTCTTGCCATTTCATACTTTCGGGTACCCCTAAAACAATTTGATTATTCACATCAAAAGTCAAAAGTTGGCTGTATAAACTGGATAAAAGATCATACTGCACTAGGGTTTCAATTTTTGCTGGGTCTAGTTTTCTTGCGGAACTAAAATTCGGATAGACTAAATTTAGGTTGTGCATTTGTTCACCCTTTTTTGCTGAAAAAGATCCATATTTTAAAATTATTAAAATTGCTAATAAGCTAATTACAAATAATGAGCATTTTTTGATATCTAGTGTGCCGATTATTTTCATAAAATGATCTTAATCACCTTTAGAATCGGTTTGATGACAACTTCCGCAGCCGCTGGCCATCACATCTTCGCCTTTGTCGACATAGCCATAATCTTTTAAAATTTTAAGCATAGAAGATTTTAATATCCATTGACCGGTGGTTTTATCAAATACTATAAACCCTCGGTTAATCATATCGGTCAGAACTTCAGCTTGTTCTGCGGTGACTTTATCCTTAGAAATGCTTACTAAAGAATCATCTGAGTTGTAAGTCAAAGTTGCATGGGCCTGTGTGGCGATAAGACTAAAGGCACTGCCAATCAAGGCCATAGAAAATTGTTTTTTCATAAAAAAAAGTCTCCTGTATTAAAGTTTAATAAATAAAATTCATAGATTCATGTTTATACACGAAGTCGCAAAAAATAGATAGATGGCTTTTGTAAAATAAATTTGCTTCTGACTAAAAGTTCAACAGTGCAAAAAATATTTATTTGAGCTTAATCAAAGGGGTGAGGGGCTGTAATAATATTTGTATGCCCCTTAGAAAATGTTTTTAAACGGTCTTGATTCAGTTGATCCTTCTTTGTCGGACCTGTAAAAAGATTTTGCACCATAGAACTTTCGGCCTTTGCAAAATAAAAGGGACATGGCACTTCGGTTTTATAAGGCCAAACAAGGTCGGTGATTGTATAGGCACTCCAGTCTAATTCTTGTATATTGTTTTGTTCAAAATCTGAGTTCTGAAAAATCGGACACAAAAACTTTTGCGAATAATCACAGTCTAAGGCCAGTCTTCCATGGTCATCAAAGGTATATTGTTTAATATTATTAAAATCTTTTAAAGAATAGGATTTATAAGCTGATGGATTTTTACTGAACATGCTAGCCCGTCGTAATGCCTCAATACAGGCTGAAATTAATGAGGACCGTAAATCTATTTTGTAGCTTGCGCCGATCATATAGCCAGCTGGGTTTTTATGATTCAATCTATTCAAAGCACAAAC
>JBMOJS010000299.1:0-2987 GCA_049315665.1 Pseudobdellovibrionaceae bacterium
AGTGTAAAGGATGTCTCCGGTATAAAGTGTAAAGTATCTATCCGGTATGGACCAAGTCTGCTCGAACCTCCGCATGGAAGGCGCAAGCCTTCGATATGACTTGCGAAAGCCATTTCGTGTTTTAGCTCAGATCAAATTAAATGAGGGCAGTGAAAATTGGCGTCCCCAAGCCTGCGAACTTCGAATGGTTCTCTCGATCGAAGCCCAAAGCCTAGACCTTTGATTTCATTGATGACTTTCTACTCTTGCGAAAATTCAAACCTGTTCGCAATTCCGCCGTTCTCTTGCGGGAGAACCGTTCTCTCGGTTCTCCCGCGGACTCCCGCAGTTACTAATTGCGACAACAAATTCCGAAAGAGGTGCGAGCCGCTCGCCTCTAATTAATTTAAAGGGCGGGTAACTCTTTGAACATTGGGGGCTGGCCCCTACCCTACTCCCTTACAATTTCTGGGAACTTTTACGGGCCTTGGCTTTTTATTGAGGGAACAATACAGTCAGATCAAAATATCCGATTTTCATCAATGAAGTATATAGGGGATAAACTGAGTGATCGGCAATCGGGCCATTTTTAAAAATAACGGGTGAAGAGATTGGAGTGGGCTTTTCAGGACAAATACCATTCCAAGATTTAAATCTCGGGAGGGTCACTCGTTCGTTAGCATATTGCAAGTTGATCGCCGTAGATTCGAACCCTAGGGATTTTAAATTATCACGGACAAGAAATCTACCCTCTTCATCTGGCGCCAAGTGGGCCTTACCGACCACCATAATCCCCAAATCACATGTCTTATTTTGAAAAGCCGTAAAAATATTCTTTGCGATGGCTTCGTCTCTTTCATTCATTGTTTTTTCAGATTCAAAATATTGTGGGTGGTCAGCAAGCATGACTTTGAATCCACTGGCTTCACCTGTATTAAGAATCGCACCATAGTATCTTCTATAACTTAAAGTTTCTACATTGTCATTGGGATCGGATAGGATTTTTTTGAACTCTTCAACGGACATAGAAGATGGGAATTCAAGAAAAAGACAATTTTTTCCACCCACATCCTTTTGATTTTTGATTTGATTTATCAGGGTAGAAATATCCACAGGATTGCTTTTGTTGTGTTCGTCTCCGATAAAGATAAGGTTCTTTGTATTGGAAGCCCAGGCAAAATCGTTGAGCCTTTGAGATTGTGTCGCTACAACCGCATTTTTATCCGCCTGCGCCTTGCAAGCGTAATTGGATGACTGGGCCACTGATATTGACGAATACAACAAAAAAGTCGCTGTTGAAATCTTAGTCAAAGTGCCAATTTTATGCATTGCCGGTCTCCTCAGAATCAAAATAGTCATATTGAATCAATCCAAAATCAAAGTGTGCAAAAAAAGGACCCTTTTAAAAGTTCAATTCTGTTTTTGTGCTTGATTGATGGGACACCGGAGGAAAAGTATAAAATTTTAAATTATAATGTAAATCTATTTAGTCAAGTGCAAGTCTGTCACAGCTAAATGCCGCCGGTTCGCTAATTTAGAATCCGTCACGATGCTGTTTGTTGGTTCTTTTTTGTACCTTTTAAGTATTTGATTTTAAGAGATAATTCAAAGGGGACTGTCACTCCTCGAGGAAAGCGGTTCATCTAGCGTACAAATGGCGGGGTCGAATGGACGGGTTTAGAACTTATTGCAGGGAGGCGTAATTGTTTTGGGTGGTTTGCACAAACTCTTTACATTCACTTTCAGGAAAGAATTTTTTGGCAACAACACAAAATTCAATACTTTTGATCATTGTATAAACTTTCATTTTAGCTATTTCCTCTTCTGAGAAATCTTGAATACCATACCCTTTGTTAAAAGCCTCCTGGCTCCCAGGCCATCTACTATCCATGTCTCTTAAGTTATTGCAAATATCGAAAAGAGGATCGCCCGCACATGACCACTCAAAATCTAAAACACCTGTTATAGTCTGACCCGCGAAGAGTAAATTACCGAGATGAAAATCTCCGTGAATAAGTTTCGGAGCTCTGATCGTATCCAGGAGGCCTACTTTAGATTCAAAAAAATCTAAAAACTTTCCTTTAACATCCAAGGTAAATAAATTTAAATCCATCGCTTCACCCAGATAATAATTAAGAATATGTCTTAAATAATCGGTCCACTTTTTTGTTTGCAGAAACGGACCTAACATAGAAATTTCACCAAAATTTTCCATATTTACTGAATGAATTTTACCAAGCATCTGACCTGCTTGGTAAGCCAATAAATTTCCATCTTCTTCGGATAAAGAAGCCCAATTTTGCTCTAGATTTTTACCGGGCATTTTTTTGCAGATCATATAATCGTAAGGAATGATTATTTTTGAATCATCAAAAGTCAGAAGCTCAGGTACAGGCACAACATCTTTTAGTGAGTTGAAAGCAATTTGTTCACGTTGAAATTTTGGAAGGTGATTATCTCTTGCATTAAATCGTACGACAAGATCATCATTTACGAACGCAGTGACATTTACCCTGCCTTGATCATCGAAAACTACCTTCTCTGCAAATCCTAGGTTGGACTTCGCCATGATTTTATCAATAGCTTCAAGGCAACTTTCTTTAATTTTTAAATGATCAGGGGATCTCACAATAAGTCCTTAAAGTTCGAGACCCGTATGGCCTCAGCCGAAAAATCGTATCTAACTATTTGATCTTGTTCATGGGAAAAATGGCGGGGCTTGATGACTCTGAACGAACCCTTTCCTCGCCAGATAAACCAAAACCACATCTTATTGAAACCATTGACTTTATATATATCCAGCCATGGAGATCAAGAACTTTCCTCGAAGAAAAATACCTTAAAAATGGCCGCTCTATTGCCCAAATTGCTCAGGAAACTCTTTCCTCGCGGGCCGCTATCAGAGACGCTTTAATCAAGTTTGGTATTCCGCTAAAGAAGCAAGGAAAGCCTGGTCTAAGACCAGCTCAGGTTCCCTACGGCTACCAAAGATTGGATGGATTGCTTGT
>JBMOJS010000300.1:0-2984 GCA_049315665.1 Pseudobdellovibrionaceae bacterium
CAAAAGATTATCTTGAAATACAACTCCCAATCTTTTTTCACCGGGTGATTTTTGTGCCAAATCTTCTTGGCCCCACATCCATTGATAGATTTTATTTTGTTCTAAGCCAACTAAAACACGAATTAAAGTGGACTTTCCAGCCCCAGAGCTGCCCCACAAAACAGTGATCCCATGATCTAAAATTTCCCATTCATCAATATCTAAATCAAAATCCTGATAATGATGCTTTAAGTTTTTGACCCAGGACATGACCACCCCATGAAAAGATAAGAAAAATCAACAAACCTGAAACCAATAAAAAAAAGCTTAAAAGTGAAGCTGAATGCAACCGATAGCTGGACAATAAGGTTTCAATTGTTAATGCCAATGTCAAATCACTATTAACTAATATTCTAGATAAAGCAAAATCCCCTAAACTCCATGCGGCCATCAATCCGGCTAAGCGTCCAATTTGTGGCAAAACTTGTGGACATAATATGTGCAAAAAAATCATTGTTGGACTTGCCCCTAAAAATTCTGCGCTTTGGGCTTGAAGTTTAAGTTGTGCTATATGATCTGACCAACCTAAACGATACAAAAAAACTATATTGGTTAAAACCAAAGCTAAAATGATTCTACTTAATACCAATAAAGAAGAATTATTAGGCGTTGCGATTAAAAATGCAAAACCACAGACGGCTGTGGTCGGCGGCAAGTATATTTTTAAAAATAAATCCAAAAAACGACTTTTATAAAACCATGCAAAGACAATAAAAGTAACAATAGTTAAAACTCCAGATCCTAATCCAACTAACCAAGATCCCAATAACTGCTGTAATAAATAGTATCCGTCATTGATAAAAAATCTCCAATGACCTAAGCCCAACCAGATACCTTTCATATAACCATAAAATAAAACAACATGAATAAATAAAATAACTAGTAGTGCTGTGGTTGAATGAAAATACCTGGCTGACTGGACAGATATTTTTAAATTTTTAGGCGAAAACGAATTTTTTCTAAAAAAAATAAAAACTACTGTTATTAAACTTTGAATTAAAGATAAAGTTAAGGCCTCGGACCACTTTCCTTGAATTCTTATTTTTTCATAAATCAGAACCTCGATTGTTGTTCCTTGGCTGCCGCCAACGACAAGTGGAATTGCAAAACTGATAAAACTGATAGAAAATACAAAAACAAACAGTGACAAAATATACTTTCTACTTAAAGGTAGAATAACTTTCAAAATATATTTAAATCGTGAGACTTGGTAAATATAGGCCCAATCCAAATAAGGCGCCCATTGATCTTCGATATAGCGAGCTAAAAAAATAGTAACTAAACCTATGTTCATCCATACATGGATGAGTACTATTCCAGCCAAGCCCATAGGGAAGGGGTCAACAACCTGCAGCGCAGCCAACATAATAAATAAACTTGGAACAAAACTTACACTAAAACATATTTTTTCAAGCCACTTACGTTTTTTGGAACTTAACCCAACAAGCCCCCAAACACAAAACAGGGCTATAAATAAAGTAAAGAAAGCGGACCCCAATGATTGAATCAATGTATTTTTCAAGGCCCACAAAAACTCTTCGTTATCTATGGAAAATGTTAAACCCAATTTATAAATTAAAAAAAAGTAGGGCCAGGTAAAACAAAATACCAGACTCGTTTTTAAAAACAAACGCTTCATTTTACTTTAGTCTGTCGACGCAATACGGACCACTTCTGCAGCCAACGATCAATTTCTACAGGAGAAGGCGTATTGATTTCTATCATTTGTAATTCTGTGACCGAATCAAATGGACTTTGATTTTTTACTTTTTGTATGACAGGGAACATGTAGTTTTTTTCCATAATTATTTTTTGCCCTTCGGGGGATAGCATTTTTTGCACAAACTTTTCTGCCAGATCACAGGAAGAGCAAAAATCGGGGACACCTACAAATTCGACTTGAACTGGATGAGGTTCAGTAAAAGCTAATGCAACAACACCATCATCCTTTTCTTCAATTTTATGAAACAAGGGGGATGTTGAATAAGAAAAAACTGTTTGAACTTTTTTTTGCGAAAATAATCCATAGGCCGTTGACCAAGATGGTGAAAAGCTATGGGCTTGTTTCACCAAATTTTCTAAAAACTCGAATGCTTTTTCTTCACCCTTGGCTTGCACCAACCAGTAAATCAATTGCAAACCCGGTGAGCTAGTTCTAGGGTCTTGCAAAGCAATTTGATTTATAAATTCAGGCTTTAGTAAATCGTCTAAACTTTTAATGGCGTCTTGCACAGCTCCTTTACGAGTTATAAAAGCCATAACTCCCCAATCAAAGGGCACAAACTCGCTTCTACCTAACAAAACTTGAATATTTGGCAAAAAATCAAAACCTTGTAAGTTTAACTTTTTCCATTTTTGATCTTGATTGGCCTTGGCCAGATCAAACTGATCCAACCCTACCACAACATCAACGCCCAAACTTTCGCCTTCGACCTTTAGTCTTTGTAAAAGTATTCCCGAATCACTGGCTTCTAAATAATCCACCTTGCAATTGCATTCTTTTTCAAAAAGTTCCTTCAATTGTGGACCAGGCCCCCAGCGCCCAGTGAATGTTGAATAGCCAAATACTTTTAAAACCTTATTTTGTTCTTTTGTTGGAATTGTAGAGTTGTTTTTTTGCACTAAAGCAAAAAATAAGACCATAAATACAAAGGTCAGATAAAAAATGATATGCTTCATTCGATCACCACCACAAGCCACGTCGTCGTTTAAAAAAGTAATAATCAAAACCTAAACAACGACCAGCCCCTAGCCATGCAAAAACAATGTGCAAAGCAATAAATGTTTTATATAAATCTTCATACTTTGTATCTGAAATAAATATTAGATTCAGTCCTAACACCACTGCAATCAAAGCCATAGGGCGAACAACATAACCCAAGATATATGAAACGGCGATTGCAAACTCTAAACCTAAAAGAATAAAAGCCGCCGTTTGCCATTGT
>JBMOJS010000058.1:0-13312 GCA_049315665.1 Pseudobdellovibrionaceae bacterium
AATTGTTTTTGATACTTCATAAGTAGCCTTGCCATCATTAAGTATGGTGTAAGATCTGCTGTGTTTTTCAATACTAATAAGCGACTCATCTGGCTTGGCCCATCGCGCCCAAGTTGTAGAAGTAAGGAATAAAACAATAAGAGCACTAAATATTTTTCGATAAGGCATGTTAGACATTTATTCCTATCCAGTTTTATTTACGGACATTGCCCAGTCTGAATCTAGCTTAAAACAGCTTTGCAATATAAGAACAGGTCTTGCACAAACCAGATTCTGACCTTGGTTTGTGCAAGACTGAGCCATGCCCTCTTCATAACAAAGAGGTAATGCATGACTAAAAACTCAAACAAGTTTAGAGTTTTTCGGTTCATTGTTAGAATACTTAAGTTTTTTTTGGTGATAATTTTATTATTGCTAAAGATCATTAAAGAATTTCAGAATCTTTGATTTCGAAGCCCGTGACTGGGTAGGTTCTTGCTCTTCAACATGTTCCAGTCCTGAAGAAGGGACTATTAACCAAGTGGGCTAGGCTTATGGAAGCCAAACCAAGGTCGCTTTTTTTGCAACGTTCAATCACTTTATTGCATATATTAATTGGCTGAAAGTCATTGGTCGTTCTTACTTTCGCTCCGGTTAACAGATTCTTGCGAACCAAAAAAACTGGGAGCTCGTTTTGCTATAAGCCGGATTCTGTCTTAGTCTCTTGAGTCCCACAAATCTTCTCAAGAAACCACGATGATCATTCCTCTAGGAGAGCTATTACTAGCTCCCTCAAGCGATCTTACCCGAAAGCAGGCCCTGGCTAGGCTGTTTGCGCTTCCCTATTTGATCTTGCTCCATGCAGAGTTTGGCTGTTTTCACTCCAGCAGCTCCCCTAAATCTTCCCGTTCCCAAATCTAGGATCAAAGCTCTGGACATTCTCTCTGTTCCACTGTTCCGCACCTTGCGGCGGAGGGGCGTTACCCCTTGCATTGCCATATGGAGTCCGGACTTTCCTCACCTAATGCTTAATTCTTAGGCGCAATCATCCACAAAACGAAGCCAATCACTAACACCCCCTGGCAAAAAGCTCAAGGAAGTTTTCACCAACCCGTAATTAGAGTAGTTTCATCGGATAGAGGATACATACATGAAAAAAATATTTACAAATTCGATGTCGCTATTAGTTTTAGTTTTTACCTTTTTAACCGTTCTGGTGATCTCTAGCAGCACCTTTGCCGCAAATAGCAAAGGCGACCATTCTGACGACCCAGCTGTAGCTAAAGAAAAAGAAAAACGGGCAAAGACGGTAGTCAGGTTGGAAGAATTTTTACCAACCAAAAAGCCTGATGCCGGAAAAAATATTGTGCCAGAAAAAACAGTTTTAGAAAGCCCGACCTACTTTCAGGCTATTCAAGGTGCTACAGCGACTTTAAAATGGAAAGCTGTAGAAACCGCCAACCACTATCACTTGCAGGTGGCCACAGATCCGAACTTTAAATGGTTGGTGCTGAACGAGTACGAAGTGGCTGCCACTAACTATGAACTTAAAGACTTACAACCGGGTCAACATTACTTCTGGCGAATCAATGCCGTGATTCAAGATAATGAGGACACCTTTAGAAAATCTGGATTTGTCACTTCAATGTTTGAAACAGTTAAATAAAATAAACAAAGAATGTTTATATGAAAAACCTTCAAGAAGCCTTAAACTGGCGCTATGCGGTTAAAAAATTTGATGCCACTAAAAAAATCCCTGCTGCAGATTGGTCGCAATTGGAAGAAGCCTTGCGTTTGACAGCTTCGTCCTACGGGCTTCAACCATGGAAGTTTTTAGTTGTGCAAAACAAAGATATTTTAAAAAAGCTAACTCCATTGTCTTGGAATCAGACCCAAGTTGAAGACAGTTCGCACTTTGTGGTTTTGACCTATAAGAAAAAAATGGATGAAGACCACATCAATAAATTCATTCAAAAAACAGCACAAGTTCGTGGCGTTGAGGCCAGCACTATGGATGGTTACAAGGGCATGATGATTGGCGATTTAGTTAAAGGTCCCCGGGCTGCCCATATCGACACCTGGGCTAAACAACAAGTCTATATTGCTATGGGACAGGTTTTGACAGCTGCCGCTTTATTGTCCGTCGACACCTGCCCTATGGAGGGCCTGGATCCAGCAGGCTACGATAAGGTTTTGAACTTAGAAGGATCTGGCTACAATACCGTAGCAGCCATCGCCTTTGGCTACCGTCATGCAGATGATAAATATCAACACGCTAAAAAAGTTCGCTTTGATAAAGCAGATGTAATTATAAACATTTAAGGAGCACTATATATGTATCAACTACCACAACTTCCCTACGCTAAGAACCAATTGTCGCCCTTTTTAAACGAAGAGCAAATTGGCTTTCACTATGACAAACATCACAAAGCTTATATTGATAAATTGAATGGTTTTATCGAAGCCGATGCTGCACTAAAAAGCAAAAGTCTTGAAGAGATCGTTTTATCAAGCACTGGTGGAGTTTTTAATAATGCCGCTCAGATTTGGAATCACACTTTTTATTGGTTTGGTTTACAAGCCACTGGCCAAAGCAGCACGCCTTCAGCTAAACTTTCTGCAGCTATTCAAAAAGACTTTGGTGGTTTAGATCAACTAAAAACAAAATTTGTTGAAGGTGGCGTAGGCACTTTTGGATCGGGTTGGATCTGGTTGTGTTCCGATGCTTCAGGCAAACTAAGCCTGGTATCAACTTCAAATGCAGCTGTCCCTTTTACCCAAAGCGGAGTTGTTCCGTTGTTAACTGCAGATGTGTGGGAACATGCCTATTATGTAGACTACCGCAACGCCAGACAAAAATATCTTGAAACCTTTTGGAATCATATCAACTGGAACTTTGTTTCTGAAAATTATGAATCAGGCAAAGTAAAAAGCCTGACTGCTTCTATGAAAGTCTAATAATGAAAGTGATTTTAGACCTTAATGCCCTGACTTTAAAACGTCGCACCGGCATTGGGGTCTATGCCGCGGAATTAAGCAAAGCTTTATTCCATTTAAAGCAAATTGAAAGCCTTGAAGGGCGAGTTAAATTTTCAAGATTAAATAAAATCAAACAAGTGCAGCAAGCAGTGCCGTTTATGCCCATCAAGCCCTGGCCGTGGGTGGATGAACTGCCCTTTCTTTTTTCTAAAAGTTCAGACACCATTTATCATGGGTTGGACTTTCGCGTGCCCCCATTTAAAAGCTATTTAAAAGTAGTCAGCGTTCCTGATTTAGTTGAATACGAAGAAGGCTTGGTCGACCCCAAGTTTCAAGCGCAAGGCAAAAAACAAATTCAAGCAATACTAAAACACAACAAACCAGATCTGATCATCACTTTGTCCGAATTCAGCAAGCAAAAAATCTTGCAATACTTCCCTGAATATAAAAATAAAATTGAGGTGACCTATTTAGGTTGTGATCATCTACCGCAAGCCAGTGATCTTAAAGCAGATCCAGCAATAGATAAAAAATTGGCCCATGAAAATTATCTTTTATTTGTCAGTACTTTGGAAAAAAGAAAAAATGTCGTGCGGATTATTGAATCTTTTGAAATTTTAAAATCTTCTACGGACACCCCACCTAACTTAAAACTTTTTTTAGTCGGCGGGCCAGGCTTTGATTATGAAAATATTAAAAATAAAATTGATCAGTCTAAATACTCACAAGATATTGTCCAGTTTTCATATTTGCCTCAAAAAGAAATCCCGTATTTTTATAAATACGCCAAAGCTTTTGTCTTCCCTTCTTTGTACGAAGGCTTTGGCATACCCGCCTTTGAAGCTCTGCGCATGGGCTGTCCACTGGTCACCAGCAGCACCGGCGCTTTATCCGAGATCACACAAAACTGCGCCTTTCATGCAAATCCCTTGGATGCACAAAGTATTGCTGACAATATTCGGCTGGCCTTGCTGGATGAAAAATCAAAGCAAGACAATATTTCTGCCGGCTACAAGCATGTGCAAAATTTCACTTGGCAAGCCTGCGCCCAACAGACTTTGGAAGTCTATGGTAACCTATTGGCGAGGTAACTACCGAGCGGCTACTTCTGCATTTTGCATCTGCAAATCAAACGATACTTTTGCTGGTTTAAACTTTGCTGAAATCATTGAGTGAAGCTGATCTGCCAGTTGCGCACGATCTTGATCTTCGTTGATATAAAATGCAGGTAAAAAATCATACTCAATAAACACGTGCTGGGTGCAACACAAGCGCCAAAATGAAGTTAAAAAGTCCATATCACCATACCAACAAACGGTGTCGCGATTTTTTAAGCTGAACGGCTGATCATCAATCTTTAGAAAGTTAACCACAAAAGGTTGGATCGGAGCTTTGGCATAAGCCGCCGACATGGGCAGAGTGCGCTTAAATGGAAGAATCTGCTCCCCATTGGATGAAGTGGCTTCAGGGTACAAAACCACATTGAATCCTTCATTGATTCTTTCAGCCATACCTTTAAGTTCTTCTAATATTTTTGCGCGATTGCGCCTTTCAACATAAATACTGCCACCCAATTCAGTAAAAAAGCCTAAACCAAAAGTTTCTTTCATTTCTACAGAGGTGACAAAAACACTAGGCTGAACTGCAAACAAACACATCACATCCAAGTAACCCATGTGGTTGCCAATAAAAAGAGCTTGCTTATGTTGAGGTAAATTTTTTGTCGTGATTTTTATACCAATTGCAGTCAAAAAAATACGACAAAAAATATGTGTGTTGGTTGAAAAGAAACGCCTTCGCGTGGGCTCTTTCAAGCCCAGCAAACGACTACAAATATATATAACTAAAGAGACTACAAAAAAAAGAAAAACCCCTGTCATGAAGACAGTGAACTTTAAGCTTCCTCGGATCCCATACGATATTTTTTCCACAGTACCTTATTTAAATCTTCTCTGTTCAAAATGGTCAAGAAATCGATGCATTTAAACTCTGCATCCCAAGCCGGTTCGCCGGTGACAGTGGCGCCAATTTTTAGATAGGTTCTAAATAAAGGAGGCAAAATAACCTCAACCTCTTTAATTTCTTCATCCGTTAAAGGCGCTTTGTGATTTTGAATCCATAAACTTAAATTGGGCATGGTGTATTTCAAAGTGGGCGGAGCAAAAAACGACGGATTGAGTAATTTCTTTTCTTCAAAGTATTTGTACAGCAAAGCAGCTTCACGGGGACTGCTGGTCTTGACACTGGCACAGCCAAATAAAATTTGCGCTTGAGTAGCCGCCATATATTCAGCAATTCCACGCCATAATAAAGAAATCACTACGCCCCTGCGATAATCTTTGTGAATACAGGCTCGACCCAATTCAATTTTAGTGCCTTGGGCTTTTAGAATTTGTTTTAAATGAAACTCATTGCCTGAATAAAATTGATCGGAAAATAAGGAGCAGTTCAGTCGATAAGTCCCAACAATAGCCTGGGTTCTTTTTTCGCGGATAACTAAGTGGTCACACAAGACATCGAACTCATCCACATCTAAACCTGAAGCTTTGGTTTTACCCATCATTTCTTTATGAAAGACCTCGTAGCGAAGCGCAAAAACCTCTTTCAATTCACCAGTGTCTTTCACTGTTTTTAATTGAAATGGACCGACCTCGACAAATATTTCAACCTTGGGCTTAAATTTATGAATTTTATTAAAGCGCAATGGAAATAAAGTCTGAAATGGTTTTGTTGACCAAGCAGCGGCTGATTGAAGCATATAAGACCCTCCTTCTTATAGATCCATAACCTACTTCAGGTTAACTCATATTTTCTTTAAATTGTAAGCTATTTTATGTCAGGACATGGTTAAGATCTATTCAGTATTGGGTCAAAAACTCAATAGCTTATCTATTAAAGATCCCTGAATGGCCACCACCGATGATCGGGCTTGACCACCGGGGCCATGGGGCCATTCTTTAGTAGGATGCTGGATACTGCAAAACAATGTTTGTTTATCTGGAGCAAATACAATGCCCGTCAGCTCTGCCCCCGCCGGAGCAGATGCAAAGCGAAACACTTGACCATAGGCATCGCCACTCATGGGAATATAGAATAAGGAATTATTGCCAAAGTCCTTATACAGACCGCTGGCATCATCATCCACTGGCATATCAGAAACCAACCATAGATTGCCTTTATGATCAAAGGTCAAATTATCAGGGCATGAAAAGCCAGTCTCATCGCCCCCCTTTAAAAAAGTACGCACTGTAAATTCAGTAGCCAAAAAATTATTATTTTTTTCACTGAATTTTAAAATCAAACCATGGGGTCGATCTTTGGCTATATTGTTAGTGCAGTTTAAATAAATGGATCCTGTCATTGGATCAACTTCGCAGTCTTCTGGCCGATCTAAAGGAGTAGCCCCGACAAGCTTAGCGGCCTCACGCGTACGAATCAATAAACTCAATTGATTTTTAAATTTCTTTTTTAAATCCTTATTGTTTTTAACATCTAGGGGGATCCATCGCCCTTCTGCAATTTCACTTCCTGGTGTAAACTGGGCAACGTACAAAGTGCCCTCTGACAACTGATTCGGTTTGCTAGCTAC
Organism: Pseudobdellovibrionaceae bacterium; assembly: GCA_049315665.1. Classification (GTDB taxonomy): domain Bacteria; phylum Bdellovibrionota; class Bdellovibrionia; order Bdellovibrionales; family Bdellovibrionaceae; genus JBMOJS01. Next base: position 6,548 of record JBMOJS010000058.1, read on the forward strand.
AAATTTATAAAAATACTGATCACTGGCATCATCGCCCATATAAACCACAGAACAGCCATTTTTGGCTTGAACCACAGTAGCCCCTTCATGGGCAAAGCGTCCTAAGGATAAATGTTTCTGTGATTTTTGGGTGCGCGGATCAATTTCTACCACCCAGCCATAATGTTCTGGAGGCTGGGGTTTCAAACTATCCCAAGCCATTTTATTTTTAGCCACCACCACTTGTCTTTCATCATTTAGCCCAAAGCTGACCTCACCGTAAAAATGATGATAGTTTTCTTCACAAGTTAAAAAAGTATCCCAGGGGGTCACGCCCCCACAGCAATTGCCTAAAGTTCCATATCCATAATTTTGATTTAAAATTTTTTGTTTCGCAGAAAACTCTATGGGTGTTTGCCCTGTCCAGCGGCGGTTGATACTGGAATCATTTTCAACTTGCCATTTTTTTGTGCTGGGATTTTTTTTAATATGCAGCAAACTTCCACCAACCATTTGCTGTTCTGATTCAATTTGCTGTAAGGTTTTTGCGGACTTTCCATCATATCCACTGGCAACCGCCGGATCAAAATATTCATGATTGACCCACAAATAGCCTTCATCGGGATTTTTTTTATCAAATGGAATAAAGCCTAAAAAATCATTGTGGCTGCCAAATTTTTCACCTTTAGAATTGATCTGATCCCCATCGCTGGCCAGTATATGATAATTCAAACCTGGTACTAAAATTAAATCATTTTTTTTAGTCACCCCCAAGTGCGGAAAAAAAACCGAATTGGTTTTTACCACTGGAGTTTTCGGAATTTGAAAAGGTGAGTTTTCTTTGATGGATTTTTGCGAACACCCCATTTGTGCCAAAATAGATGGGGCCACTACTGAGGTCAAAGCCAGCCCCGCAGAGTGGCGACTGATAAAATTTAAAAACTCTCGACGATTGGATTTTTTCATAAGGACCTTCTTTCTGTCCATTTGAGTGTTGCGGCTTTAGATAATCTTTCCCAAATGGCCTGCCAAGAGGAACTCAAATGAAATTTTTGACAACGGAAAAGAATAATATCTGTTTTTTTATCAGCGGCACTGCGCAGATAGGCATAAAGCTGTCTAGCTGCCAAATGAGGCTCTTCCGATAAAATCAGTTCTGTGTAAGATTGAATGTTTGTATTGGGCTGGCTAATTTTAGCAAAATCTTCAGGCAAAATCACAGCGTCCAGTTTTTGCTGTAAATCTTGTTTTTGTTTTTTCCAGTCAAAATCGGGGTGAACAATCACTAAAGGAACAGAAGGCATATAATGATGACGCATTTGTCCTGGGGCCACAAGTTGATCCGAGTTTTCAAATCCCCCATGGCTCCATTCATAAGAAAAATTTTTATCCAACAAAACCTGGTCGATTTGCTGTTGATCAATATGACCTTGACGCAACAACTGAAGTTGGATTTTTTCATGATTTAAGGTGATTTGCAAAATACTGGATTCAATCCCTACATCACAAGCTCCACCGTCCAAAATAAACAGATCTTCAGTAAATTCACTTTGCACATGAGCAGCCAAAGTTGGACTGGTGCGGCCAAATTTATTGGCGCTGGGTGCTGCCAAAGGCTTCTGCACCAACTCTAAAAGTTTATGAGTCATTGGATGCCGTGGACAACGCACGCCAACTGTTTGTAAGCCCGAAGTGATTAAATCAGATATTTGATCGGACTTGGGTAAAACTAAAGTTAAAGGACCCGGCCAAAAATTTTCTGCCAAGGTCTGGGCTACTTTTGGCCACCAAGAGACACAAGATTGAGCCTGAGCCCTATCGCTGACGTGCACAATCAATGGATCAAAAAAAGGTCTTTGTTTGGTTAAAAAAATATTTTTTAAGGCCTCGGGCTGATCAATACATGCGGCCAAACCGTAAACTGTTTCAGTGGGTATCGCCACCAACTGCCCTTGCAAAAGCTTTTGTGCAGCCGTCTGAATATCAGTACTTATCATTTTTATTCGGCCCTTAAAATAGACTGAGGGTTTTCTTTTAAAAAACTTCTGGCAATAAAATAAGCTAAAAAGATACTCAACCCTGTCATAGATACAATAGAAACCAGGGGCCAGACAAAAGAAAAATGGGGTTGAATATCAAAAACAAAAATAGCCAGACCTGCACTAAAAACAAAACTGCCTAAAACTCCTAGAAGCGAGCAGAAAAAGGCAATAAAACCAATTTCTAAAAATAAAAACCAACGTAAATCATTTTCACTTGCACCCAACACTTTTAAAAGATTCAGCTCCCATCTTCTGGTGCGCAACTGACTGCGCAAGATGGATATTAAAACAATGTAGCCGGTAACAATTCCTAAAGCTGCCATCAGCTCTAAACTCCAGCTCATCTGCTCTGCCGTATTTAAAATATCCTTGATAGTTCTACCTACATCTAAAATTGAAATGTTCGGGAATTTTTGACTTAAACTTTGTTGCAACTGATTTTTTTCAGCATTGTTCAAATAAGGAATAGCGCCGATAAAAGTTTTAGGAGCCTCTTCTAAAAACCCCGGCTGAATCAAAATAAAAAAATTAGGATTAAAACTAGCCCATCGCACCGAGCGCAAGTTAACGACTTTAGCCAATACTTGAATCCCTTGGACATCAAATAAAACCTGGTCGTCGATTTTCAAGCCCACGCGTTTGGCGAATTTATTTTCTACAGAGATTTCTGCCACGGTAGAATTTTTATCGCCTAAGCCTAGCTTGGCTTGTGTTTGAGGCGAGAAATCTTTTCCTTCAACAATTGTTTCTGAAGACAATAAAGCTGGGCGATAAGATAGGTTTACTCCGCGATTGCGAAATCGCGCTTCAAGCTCTTCTTCGCGAGTTTTGAATGCGCCGGACAGGGCTTTTCTTTCAAAATCTTGATCATTGATTTTTAATATACGGGCTCGGATCAATGGATATAAGGTTGTGTCTGTTTGTGTTAAATCTTTCGCTATTGATTTAACCCCTTCAGCCTGTTCATCTTGTATATCAAACATAAATAAAGATGGCAGTTTGGATTTATCCCCAATTATAAATTCACTCATCAATGTAGCTTTTAATTGGGGTAAAATATTGATCATTAAGGCGCCCAAACTTAAAGCCATAACCAAAGCAATTGTCGAACCAGACTTTCTTTGCAAACCCAATAACGAGTATTTAATAAACCATTTTGATTTTTGAAATATTTTATTGAATAGATAAATTTGACTTAAAGTAACCAAATAAATCACTGCCACTAAGACCAACAAAAATCCAATAAATAGACTTCCTGTATTCAAAGAATGGGCCTGATAAACGCTCAGGATCCAAAAAAACAGCAGGCTGGGAATAAAAACCAGAATTTGATAAATACCTTTAAACCCTTCTTGTTCAAATCGGGCTTCAGCAATCAATCTAGCAGGTCGTAAATTTTTAATTTTAATTAAAAATGGCAAAGCAATCAATAAACTACCAATGATGCTGACCATACAGCCCAAGCCTAAATTGGCCCAACTTATTTGTGGTTCTAAATCAAATGGAATCCACTGTTTCATGGTGTTCGACAACAATGGAAGAAATACAAAACTGACGGCGGTGGCTGCAACAAAAGATAAAAAACCCAGCACAACAATTTCACCAATATACATCCATAAAGCCTTATAAGCTTGGACTCCTAAAACTTGTAAAATTGAAATATCAAAAATCTTTTTGCTTAAAAATAAGTTAAAAATATAGGCGGCCCCGACAATGGATAAAATCAAGGCTATGATTGAAACCAAACCCAGATAGTCTGTTAAATAATTCAACTGTCGACCAGAGTCTTCACCGGCTGTGTCTGCCGTATCCACCTGTACTGCCGGATCGGTGATTTTTTGTAAAATTCTTTGTCTTAAGTCTATAGATTTAACATCTGGATTTAAGCGAAATAGATAATTCATTGAATAGGTGCTGCCATACTGAATCAAACCCGATTCTTTCAACAACTGACGATGGATAAAAACCCTGGGTGCCACAGTGGCAGAACGAAAGGTCATGGTGCTGTCTTTTGTAACCGTATCGGTAAAGCGCAGTGACAATTTTCCTAACTGAAGATTTTGATTCAATTTTAAATTCAACTGGGATTGCAACTCTGGATACATCCAGAGTTGATAATCTTTAAGTTCATTTTGAAATGTTTTATTTTGAAGTTTTCGTCCAGAACCCATTTGCAGTTCGCCATAAAAGGGAAATTCATCATCAATCACCTTCACCAAAACCAAGCGGCTGTTGGCCGATTCTTTTTCTCCAACATTTAACATAGCAAAAAATTCATAAGTTAAAGAAAATGGCGTTTGTTGCCCGACAACACCCTGCACATTGTTAAATTCTTCGTCGCTGATACTACGCCGCGCTGATATAGATAAATCCGCAGCTAAAATATTTTTAGCATTGCTTTTTAAATGATTTTCGATAGCAGACCTATAAGCCTCTACCGCAACAAAACCGGATAAACCCAAAGTTAAGTTGATTATAAAAAATAAAGTCCAACCCCAATGCCGGCTTAAATCTTGCCAAATCCACTTGTAAAATTTCATTCAATTTGTACCTTTTACTGCTCTGTCCTCAATCAGTTGCCCACTGACCAAACGAAAAACTCTTTGGCATTTTTGCGCTAAAGCCTCACTGTGCGTAACTAAAATTGTGGTGATTTTATGTTCCTTCACCTTATCTAAAAAAACATTCATAACTTTGTCGCCAGTTAAGGTGTCTAAATTTCCACTGGGCTCATCTGCCAAAATCAAAGCAGGTTGCACGACTAAAGCTCTGGCAATCGCGACTCTTTGACATTCGCCTCCGCTCAACTGTGAGGGAAAGTGATGCACGCGTTCTGATAAGCCCATCTGGGCCAGTACAGACAAGGCCTTTTCCTGAGCCATGGGTTTATTTAAAATTTCAAGGGCCAAAGAAACATTTTCTAAAGCAGTCAGGTGAGGAATCAAATGGTACTGTTGAAAAACTATCGAGATTTTTTCTGATCGAATTTTGGTTAGCTGATTTTGATTCAACGAACACAAATCAACACTATCAATATTGATTTGCCCAGAATCAGCACTGTCTAATCCCGCCACCAAACTTAAAAATGTAGATTTACCGCTACCAGAAGGCCCAATGATGGCGGCCACTTCACCTTGTTGTAGCTTTAGATTTAGATTTTTAATCACGTCAATAGCCACTGCGCCTTGATAGTATTTTTTGTTCAATTGTAGAATTTCTAAACTCATAATTTTCCTTTAATAACTTTGAATATATTTTCGGCAATCACTTCATGGCCTTTTTCGTTGGGATGTATGCCATCTTTTTGATTGTATTCAGAACGCCCAGCCACATTGTCTAAAATGAAGGGCACTAAAATCAGTTGATATTTTTTAGCTAAACGTTGGTACATATTTTTAAAATCTGTGGTGTATTTTTGACCATAATTGGGCGGCATATATAAACCACCCAAAATCACTTTTATTTTTTCTTTCTGCAAAAACTCGATGGCCTGGGCTAAGTTTTTTTCAGATTCATTCACTTTTAGGCCTCGCAAGCCATCATTGGCCCCTAAGATCAAAAGCAAAGCGTCGGGCTTGCTGCGCATAACCCATTTTACCCGACTTGGGGCCGAGGCGGTGGTCGAGCCGCTAATTCCTGAATTAATGATTTTCCAAGATGAAGCATTGCTGTAAAATTGATTCAGCTTTTTTTCTAGTAAAAATGGAAATGCGGACTCTTGAGCTACGCCATACCCTTCGGTCAAAGAGTCACCCAAAACCAATAACACCTTGGCTTTAGACACGACAGATGTTGTTGTTTGTGCTTTTACTGTTAAACTTTCATTCGTTCTATCAACAGCAAAAGATTTAACCCAACTTATTTGAATTGCAGCTATAAGTAAAAATAATTTCATATCCTTCATCAAACCCTATTTTTTTTAAAAAACAAATTAATAAAATTCAGTTGAAAATTCAAATGAACTTCAATTATAATTTAACAAGAGCATGGCAAGGAGGCGCATGCAAACAGTAACCAAAACTTTATTACTCAATGCCAGCTATGAACCGCTGCATATTGTGAGTTGGCAAAAAGCCTTGGTTTTATGGTTTCAGAATAAAGTGGAGATCTTAGAATACCACCAAGTTTTTGCACGTTCCATCCGCCATTCTTTTCAATTGCCTAGTGTGTTAAGACTAAAAAATTATGTCCGACCTAGGCACTTAAGGTCGGTTCGCTTTTGCCGAGAAAATGTTTACGCCCGTGATGGCAATAAATGTCAATATTGTGGGCAACAGTTTACTTCGTCACAATTGACCTTAGACCATGTTGTCCCAATATCTAGAAATGGCAAAAAAGATTGGAATAATATTGTGACAGCCTGCAGGCCCTGCAATCAAAAAAAGGGCAATAAAACTCCCCATGCCGCTAAAATGCCCTTATTGAGTGAGCCCAAACCGCCTGGCTGGCTGCCATCGATTGATTATGAATTAAATCCCCAATTGGTGCCCTCCAACTGGCATCCTTATTTGCGATTAGATCCTGTACAAACAAAATAATAATCGCTACCTTTTAGGTGCCAGGTCCTATTTCGGGCCGCACTGCGCCCGAAATAGGACCTGGCACATTATAGCGAGGCGGTTGATTGTGCAAAAATTATTGCAGCAGTATTTGACAGAAATTATTAGCGAAACCAATGGAATTACAATTTCAGAAACTTTAGATTTATTGATTTCTTCGGATCTAAAAGAAAAAAATATAATAA
>JBMOJS010000301.1:0-2972 GCA_049315665.1 Pseudobdellovibrionaceae bacterium
AAGCTCTTTCAGCTCAAACAAACTCAACTCATGGTACTCTTGAAAGGACGCCGTGATCTTATAATGCAGCAGTTTTAGCTGCGGAAGATCATAGCGCTCTTTCGCTTCTAAGGACTGCTTCCAAACTTGGTCAAACCATAATTTTTTCTTTTTAAGAATCTGAGGATCGATATGGTCCGGGTGGATTTTTCTGACAATTTTTCTATAAATAGATGTAACCTCAATCAAATGATTGTCATCCACTTTATGAGAACCCTGGAATGTTTCACTTTTAAAGTCAAAGGAGTCCTCTTCGCTGTCTATATCTTCTTGAGTAAAATCCGGGGACTGATTTTGAGCTTCGTGTTCAAGCCCTTGCAGAATTTTATCGAAAGACTGACCAGACTGCTGTTCAGCTAACATATTGAAAGCTTTTTTTAAAGCCAAAGGGGTCAAAGACCAGATCTCTTTCAATTTTTTAACTTTACCACCGCGCATAAGCACCATGGCGGATTCTAATAAAAAATTCATTCCTGAATCAAAATTTTTGAGCTTTAGTTTAATTTCGTCCACAGAAAGTTCTAGAATTGAAAAGGACTCGTCGTCTATTGGGCTATCTTCAAAAAGCCAGTCGTCCTCTTCGTCCATGGCCTCTGAATCCTGGAACTCCCTTTCCAAACGACAAGCTGCACAGTCGCATGAGTTTTTCTGGGTTTGCATTTCGAACAATTCATCCAAACGCTTTTGTCGTTCTGCTTTTATACTTTCACGCTCATCATCATCACCTTGGACAAAGCGAAGCTCTTCAGCGGCTAGTATTTTATAAGCCTGAACATTAGAAATTTTTTTCTTTATAGACAAAAAAACAATTTGGTTATGAAACTCCGCCAGTTTTTTAAACTCTTCTGTGCGGTGTTGGATTTCATTTTGCAACGAACGAAAAGTCAAAGAGTGCCAATCACCAAAAAGCTTTTGATCGGTTTCTTGAAAAGTAAAAATTGATTTTTCTAACTGGTCTATTTTACGAAACCAAGCTTTAGCATTCTTAATTTCAAATTGTCGAAGAGGCCCATTGTCGATCACAGTCAGTGATTTTACATTTTTGTTGAGGGGTTCACGTTGGTAGCGAAGATGGCTTTTTTCTGCAGAGCTTGTTTGGTTGCTGGCTTGGTCATCCGTCTTCATGGCCCAAAACTATAGTTGATCAGGATCTGTTGCACAAGTGAATTAGGGTCCATTGTGGTGTGAATTCTAGAACTTTATATTGAGGCGGAAGCAAATCCCGGCCGAAGCTTAAACACTGCAGCAAACAAGATACAAATCATCTAGTAAAACACTATTTTTGATCTGCCGCTGGCAAACGTAGCGCTTTTTTGAGTTGAGGGTATATATTTTGTTCATAATTTTTCACAAATTCAAGACCTAACTTTTCATATTCAGCGTTTTTACTTAAAAATTTATTTTTTTCATTCAATAGTTTTGAATCTAGTAATGTCGAAGGATCGTTGCCCCGATTGTAAAAAATCAAAATTCCATCTATCAGGTCTATTCTGGCCTGAATCGACTGTAAAAAATAGGACTTTGTTTTATATGTTAAAGCATCTGTACTACGCCAATGGCCCGATAAAATATCGTTTTTAATTGTCATCGAAAACGACAGAATCTTTTTTGAGGCTTCGATTTCCTTTTCTTTAATGCTACTGTGCAAATCATTTTGCAAGGCTTTTTGGTTTAAAAAATCTTCATAATTACTGATGATTGTGTAAAGCCTGGTGCTTCTTTCAATTAAAGCATCATTCTTAAAAGCCGAACTTAAAGGTAAAAAAACTTTGCTTACAAATAGGACTACAACAAATATTGAAACTGTTAAAATTGACATTTCTGTTTTATTTTTTTCTAACAAGTAAAAAGCAATGGATCCAACAATAAGCCCAGCCAAAAAGCCTCCAGCATGAGCATAGTGATCAATACCATCAGCAGCTTGCGCCGTTACAAAACTTTTACAAATAAAAACAAGACTTAAAAAGATGCTATACTTAGAAATATTTAAACTGCGCCAATAAGGCAAAAGGCAAAAGAAGACTCCGTAAAGTCCAAAAACACCACCTGAGGCACCAGCGCTGACTGTGCCCATTGGAATATAAAAAATGGAATATACAGCGCCAATCAAGCCAGAAATACAGAACATAAGTATGGTATTTAAGGATCCCATTTTTTCTTCAACTCTGACACCAACAATAAACAAGCCCAGTGCATTGGCTAATAAATGATCTAAATTAATATGAGTAAAAACTGAAGATAACAGTCGCCAATACTGACCCTGATCAACGACATTGATTCGTAGGCTTCCACCAATTCTTAGTACATCTTCAAAACTACGATGCATATACGAAACATGCAAAAAATAGGACTGAAAGAAATATACAAGCAATAAGATCGCTATTATAGAAAATGTACCCCAAAACCTACTAAGCTCTTGCCAGATTTTATTTTTCATTTATGACCTTTTTTAAAAATCAATGACTCTTGGTTTTATTGAATGTAGATAAATTGTCTTTGTTGTTTTTCATAAGTGCATTGCTCAACTCATTTTTTCTTCGCACCAAGCTATCTGATTTAGCAGCGCAAGCTTTGTAGTTTTCATTCAATTTTAATTCAACTTGTTTGCCCCATCGTTTTGTTTTGTCGGCATCATCAATAATTTGCTGTAAAAGCTCTGTTTTTTGTTGGTCAAAGACATTTATTTCTTCAGGTTTAGTAGGTCGACAACTGAGTCTGCGCACTTGAAGACTCAGATTGGTCATTTCGACATCACACTTATCATTGGCACGAAAAATCAATTCTTGCATCACCATACAGCTTCTTGTCGCTTCGATTCTTGCTTCAGCACAATTTGAATGCTCGGCCGCTATGCAACTTCCTACTCTGTTATTATAGTTTGACCTTTACCCCATTTTTAGTACCAGCAAATTTTTTTATTAAGACTTTAGTGT
>JBMOJS010000302.1:0-2972 GCA_049315665.1 Pseudobdellovibrionaceae bacterium
ACCCATTGTGCGTCAACTACCACTTTCGGTACGATTTCCTATGAGTCAATTCGTTGACTCATAGATAAATGATACTAGCATAAAAATTGAAACTGCCTAATTTATGTAGAAGTTAAATCGGGAGCAAAAATGAATTATATAATAATATCAATATTCTTGGCGATATTCAATTTAGCAGGTTTGGCAAGTGCATTTGCAGATGTAAAGCCAGAATTGTCACTGTCTCAAAATAAAACAATAGCTGCGCAAAGAAAACTGGCTGGTGGCCCCGGAGTCGACGGCTCGGGCGGCAACTCTTTACAGAGCAGCGAAGAAGAAGTAAAGCAGGCTTTTACAAAAGTGTATTTAGCACTTCCATCACAACTCAGATGGCTTAATTTTCATAATCATAGAGACCAAATGGGTTGGAATTATTTTAATGATAAAAACCACATTATACATGATTTTAAATTTGGCAAAGGAGCTTTTCAGATCGTTCATGATTTTTTATTAATTGATAAAAAAATTATGAACCTGATAAATACCAGTGAGTCTGACACTGAAACACCCGACCCCTCCTCACCCATCAACCCTGCATTTGATAAAGATATCAAAAGTCGGCTGGTCCAAGGCGTGCTACAGAAAAAAATCACTTTCAATCTAGTTTCGGGCGAATGCAACTCTCGCCAGGGCCACAGGGATGGCGCAGCCATAGGCACCCCAGAAGCGGGCACTATATGCTTAAGCCTTTCGCGCTTACAAAAAATACCAACTGATGATTTAGAAAATCAAATCGTCGCTTTAATCATGCACGAGCTGTCGCATCTTTCGGGCTTCAACGAAAAAAAAGCAATAGCATTTCAAAAATTGATTTATAACAATCCAGGTTTGTACAACAGCAAAAACACCAATCCAGTCAAAACTTTCAGATCATGTGATGAAGCAAAAATTAGAAAAGAAATTGATAATCTTATGCAATCAGTCTATTGGCATCAAAAGTACCTAGATTTATCAAATCTATTCGATGGCTCAATTAAAATTTGTAGTATATCAAACGATGGGCGAAGAAGCGGACTAAAAAATGACACTCGACTGACTGCTGAATGGTTTGCGGATGAAGCTGAACGTTATACAGATATGTACAAGTTTATTGTTAATAATTCAAATTTTAAAACCAATGAAGAATATCAAGGCGTCAATGACAATATAGCTAAAGATCTTATGGATTTTTGGCTAGACAGTGACACCTACACCTTAAACTTAAAAATGAAGGTGCCCACTGGGGTTTTCACTAAAATCGCAGCTAAAATTAGTACCGATGCCCAATGCCATCCCAAGGTTTTACTGTCCAATATTATTGCTGTGACTGAATTGATGCTAGATGATCAAAATCAGTCCATTTGCTCGGATAGCCAGTGGCAAGGTGGTGGGGGTACTGAAGCCGCTAAAGCCTGGGTCAAAAAAATTAAAAACACTCAAGCCCGCGAACAACAGATTTTACTAGAAGACCCTGGTGCCCAGGCGAAATGATTTTAATACATGTAACTGGATTGCTGGTTTGATCCTAGGGACCTGTATTTTTTCATTTTTTGTATAGCGAATAAACATATAAACTATTGATTTTTATGTGTTTAAATTCTTTATTGTATAGAATTTAATAAAATGTTATCCTGTGCCTTAGAGAGGCTTATGCAAAAAAGCGCCCCCATTAAATTGAATCGTACACTTTATGTAAATGGTAATATAATTAGTTCTATAATTATTGGAAAACACTATTTGCAAAAACACTCGTTAGAAGTGACCGAAGATTTGATAATTCTTTTAGTTTGTTCTTTGCACGGTCTGCACTTCAAAGCCGATTCAATTTCAGCTGAAATTGAATATTATGCAACTGATATTGAACTAGATATGGATGGGCAAAATAAAATTTTCAGATTAGTCTGGCTTTTTGAAGGAGAACAACTAGAGATTATTGGTATCATCAATGCTTACAGAGTTAGAAAGAAAAGGAAATAAATGAAAAAAAGTAAAACATCTGTCAATTCATTAACGGATATTCAATATCAAAAAATCATGGATAAAGTATCTAAGCGAAAAGATATAACTTTGCTTAAATCTGAACAAGTTAATATGCGACTTTCCCGTGATATTTTATTTATTGCAAAGGCCTTAGCTAAGAAAGCTAAAAAACCTGTTACAACTTTCTTAACAGAGCTTTTGGTGGAAGATCTAAAAAGAATCTGGAGTGTGGCTAAATAACATATGCCAATCCAGTGCCACGTACAGCAGAAGAAAAAGTGAGGTCTGTACAATATCAATAACACCAAACACCTTAAACTTAAAAATGAAGGTGCCCACTGGGGTTTTCTCTACAATCGCAGCTAAAATTAGCACCGATGCCCAATGCCATCCCAAGGTTTTACGGTCCAATATTATTGCTGTGACTGAGCTGATGTTGGAAGACGAAAAAAATACCACCTGCTCCGATAAATCGCCCGGCGGCGGAGGCAGTGGGGCCGCTCAGCGCAAGATAGAATCTATTAAAAACACCCAAGCCCGCGAACAACAGATTTTACCAGAGGCACCGGGCGTAACGGCGAAATGATTTTAGTACATATACTGATATTGCAGTTTTTATTTTATGGCCTACGACATAACACGCTTAGTATATAAAATAACTCTGTCAAATAATTCCTTGACGGCCATTTTTGATTTTTAAAATTTGCTTTGGCGATAGATTTTTTTCTTTATTGGGTCGGACTGGCGTTCTATAAACAAACCCATTGGCGGGGCAATAATTGGCTTACTAGATGCCAGTTAGTCAGCGTTTATGATTTGTGATTGCAATGCAAAAACATGCCAAAATTCAATTTTAAAATCCATGGTATATAACTTGGCATGGGCTTACACCGTAAGGCTTTAGTAAAATCCACCGCCGCTATGGCTAACGTTTCCCCACAACTTTTGATTTCAGGGCCATATATTAGCTATCC
>JBMOJS010000059.1:0-13246 GCA_049315665.1 Pseudobdellovibrionaceae bacterium
GAAGTGTCGTATTTAAAACCATTTTTAACTAAGGCAGGCCACAAGCCTTCATTCACTCCTAACAGCGGCGCTCTAAATCCAGTTATGTTTTGTGAATTGAATGTCCAGCCTCTAGGATATTTTGTCGATCGATCTAATTTATTGATTGAAAAGACATTGAAAATAAGATCATTGAATTGTCTAAACTCATAGTCCCAATCGGCTAACTTCCAGGCTGAAGCTGTCGTCCCACGAAAGCTAGGGCGATTGGCATCAAAGTGACCGTTGGCGTGTGAAGCAATTTCTTGGCCACTGGTGAAAGCATCATTCACTTGATCAGTGCGGCTAAGAATTTCTTCGCGTTGTTGGTTAACACTGTCCGTTCTAAAGCCACTAAAGCCAATTGAACTTTTACCACGCCCTAAGCCAGGAGCATCATAGGTTTGATAAGTATCGTAACCTAAAAAGTAAACACCGCTGATAAAATAAGTAAACTTCAATGGAAACCCATTTGCTTCAGACTGCTGTGCAAAGGCCAAACTTTCTTGCCAAAAGGGGATAGAGTTGGACCCGTCAAAAGCCAGCAGAACAAATTGAGGTGGTCTTGGGCTATTGGCTTTTGCATCAAACCCAGCAAGCCCAGCCAGCAAAAGTATGGCCGACGACAGGATTGTTTTAAAATTTTTTGCGTGTAGAACACTGTTTATCTTTTTATCACTTGTATCCATTTGAGTCACTCCAACGTCCTTTAATACACAGCTCAGGTTAAAAAAACTATTTTTTAAGATGTTTTGCAAACATTGAACCAAGCTCATATTTGTGCCGAAGTCCCGGAATTGAATCTTAGGGCCCAGGGACTTATTCTGTTTTAGATTTTGGAGTTGATCCTGTAGGAAGCTTAAAGTAGTCCGGGGCTACAAAATCCGGGGTCAAGGGATAGCGGTAACTTTTATTTTTGTGAATGAGCGGAGCCCCCGCTTCAACATAGGCTTTGTCCCACAGTTGGGCTAAAAGCAAGCTGGATCGGGCCAGCTGTTCTAAAATAACAGGTGAAAGTTTTTTAAAACTTTTCTCCAGCTGAGTGCGCACTGCTGGAGTTTTGATTTCCATTCCTTTTTCTTTTTTTAATTCTGATTTTTTATCTACAACATCATATTTAAAAACGACTTCAAGTTCTTTATCCGAAAGTACAGCCAATGCACGCATTTTTTCGACAACACTGTCTGGTTTTAAATAGCTTTGATTTTTTAAACTACGGGCTTTTTTTAAAACCAGGGCAGTCAAATCTCCGTCAAAATGCGCCACCAAGGTGTCTTCATAAAAACTATGAATTCCCCCATGGCCGGCGGCGTAGCCATCATAGTCAGGGGTTACGTGCAGTGGTTGTGAATTATCACCCACAAAGTGTCCCATCAAGCCGATGTTCACCACAAAATTATAAATCAATGCATTGAAGGGAAGCTTGTCATTCTGTTCTTCTGCTTTATTGGTAGGTATTGCGGCTTTGCTCAGTTCTTCACGAACCGAAATCGCGCGACGATAAAACTGATCGGCCCGCCACCAGTTGCTACCCAGCTCAGCGGGGATTGAAAAAATTGGACTTTGTTTAAATAAATTTATTTTACCTGTGTACTCATCCACAATTTTTTGAAAATCCAAAGGAGTGTCTTTAATCTTGATACCTAAAATTTGCGGCTCAACAAAGTGGGTGGGGTTTCCAAGCTGACTGGACTCTGGTCCTAAAGACCGCCAGTAGGTGTCAGGGATATTGCACAGATGTCCCATCATCTGCGGCTTGTTTTCTAAATAGTTTTTTAAGTTCTTTTCTTTCAATAAAAAAACAGCCGCTTCACAAATTGTGGAGTGACCTCGGCTTCCCCAGCCCCAACTGATTGAAGGCAAAGCAGAAAGTAGAAACAGAAAAAGGTAAATAATATTTAATTTTTTAGTAAAAAGCATTGAAACCTCACTGATTTTTTTATGACCACAGCGATAGCAGAGCCTGCAAATAAGAACAAGATTTAGGGTGCCAGGTCCTGTTTCGGGACGCAAAGCATCTGGAAACAGAACCTGGTATCTTTGACTCCGCTCTTATCGTTGATTAGGCTTAAGACATGGCTAAATGCGTAAACTCACTGTTGATAAGTTTATTAATACTCAAAGGCTCATTGGGTTTTGCCGCCGCAGACTTAGTTTACTTCAGTAAGATCGAAAGAATAAATCGTTACTTGGTCCAGGAATTTGTCAGCTATAAGTCAGTTAATAATTTAAAATTAAGAATGGCTGCGATTGAAAACAAGCCATCAAAAAAAACTGCAATTCAAGCTTGGCAAGTGCCGACTCAGGGATGGCAAGATGTGCAATTTTATGCCAATTTGAACGAACTGCGCATTGAAAATAAATCAAAGTTGCTGGCAGTTATTTATTTTCTAGAAAAAAAACAACTGCGGGTCAACGGAGTAGACTATTCACAAAAAAGTGATGAGTCTTATTCTGGATTTATCAAGCGGGCCACTGCAGGTTTAATCAGCAAACAGTCCAATAGAAAAAAATCTGCTTGGTTGCCATGGTTGCCGCAAAAGGCATGGGCCGATGACTCAAATAGCTATTTAAGCGTTGTCCAGCTGTTTCTGAATGCTCAGGGAGCCATCGCTGAATATGACCCTAGTACATTGAAAGAATTTTTAAAAAACACAAGCCCAACATTGCCACCAACGGTGCAGTCCTTGAGTGCGGTTAAATGCGATGATGCCGTCGTGTCTGGTGTTTTGAATTTGGGATCAAAAAAATACAGTTTCAGTATGGACAGGTCTAAGGTGGCTCCACAAACCATTCAGTTGGGGGATGCCAGTCAAAAAATCAGTATAGAACCTGTAACTGGAGCCTATGTGTGGGGCTGTTCGAAGGGGGCAGTTGCTCAAGGGGAAACTCGTCGGGTGTGCAGTAAAGATTCTACAACGGATATGGATGCTTACCAGCAGTGTGTACAGCGTGAAAGTAGCAATTATATAAGTTGTAGTTTTGGTCCTAACGTCGTCGAAGATATTGTGATTAAAAAATGCAAGGGCTCTGTTTGTCAGGCGACTTTGCCAGAGGACTTGGTGCCCTTACCTCAATCTTTCGGTGAAGATTTAGAAAAACTCAAAAATTCTATCGCCAATTTACATTTAGCTGATGGGTTGTTGGGTATTGCTTTTTCTTTGGATGGAAAAGCATATTTGGTAAACAATCAAACGCAAAAACCTTTTGAAATTGTACCTACAGAAATAGGTTCAGCAGACAACATTAAAATCAAAGTTGATAAACTCCTAGGCGAGTTCAATCAAAGTCACCAATCTGAACTGAATCAACTCCGGGCCAAATTCAGAGCCCTATTTTCCCTAAAAAACTGCTGTGCAAAAGAAAGCGCTTGTTACCAAGAATTATTCAGCGGCCAGTCCCTGAATGCACCTCTAGTATTGCCAGCAGTGGTCACCCCAGTTACTCCGCCGGCGCCACCGGTGACTCGTTAGGCCTTTATTTTGAGGTGGGGGTCGCTTGCAGAAACGAAGCTCTATGGCTCAAAAATTTCAAAAGTCTGTGAAAAATTCAGGCAACAAATGCCAGAGCTTAATTTTTTTTCTTCGCCATTGTAAACCAAATAGAATTTTTTAAATTTATCTGAAAAAGCAGAAGTTTTTACTAGCCCTTTCGCCAAGTCGATTGAAAAAGTCGAAGATGATTTAATTTCAATGGCCACCAGTTCGCGGCCTTTTTGCCAAACAAGGTCGACTTCATTTCCTGCTTGGTCACGTAAAAAATAAAGCTGCGGTTGTTTGCCTTGATTGAGCTGAAATTTTAAAGCTTCAATAACAACTAAGTTTTCAAATAAATGTCCCACTAAAGGGTCGCGTAAAACTTGCTGGGAATTTTCTAGGCCTAAAAGATATGATAAAAGTCCGACGTCGATGAAATAATATTTTGGGCTTTTAATCATTCTTTTGCCAAAATTTTCATAATAGGGGGATAGCTTATAGACGATGAAAGACGCTTCCAAAATAGATAGCCAGTTTTTTATAGTCTTTGCATCAACACCCACATCATTGGCCAGTGAATTATAATCAATCAGCTGTCCCACTCTGCCAGCTAAAAGCTTCATAAATTTTTCAAAAAGTGAGGCCTCTTTAAGGTGAATCAATTGTCTGACATCTCTTTCAACGTAGGTTTGGAAGTAGTTGGAATAGGCGGTGTGGGCTCTTTGTTTTTGATCATAAATTCGTGGCAAAAAGCCTTGGATGGCATAAGACGGAAAGTCCGGCAAAGTTTGTTGGGCTTTAGTTAGTTCACGGATCGAAAATGGCAAAAGTGTAAGTATGGCTGTTCTGCCTGCCAGAGATTGAGTGATGGACTCTTTCAACTGCAATTGATGTGAACCTGTTAAAACAAACTGACCATTGATTTTTTGTTCATCCACAATCAACTGAATATAACTCAGAAGTTGTGGAACCCTTTGAATTTCATCTAAAATGACTCGTCCTTTGATTTGCTTTAAAAAACCTTTGGGGTCATGGGTTGCAAAATCTTTTTCTTCTGGCGACTCTAAGTTTATATACTGATAATCATCAGATAGACTTCTTGCCAAGGTGGTTTTACCAGCTTGTCTTGGCCCTAATAGAGTCACAACTGGGTATTCCTGCAAAAGCTTTAGAAATTCATTTTTTATATCCCGCTGTAGCATGATTCATCATAATCCAAGTAAAAA
The DNA here is from genome assembly GCA_049315665.1 of Pseudobdellovibrionaceae bacterium. Lineage (GTDB taxonomy): Bacteria > Bdellovibrionota > Bdellovibrionia > Bdellovibrionales > Bdellovibrionaceae > JBMOJS01. The sequence goes on from JBMOJS010000059.1 coordinate 4,721, forward strand.
CGGATTTCAACTCCGTTTTTACCCTAATTTTCAATGCCAAATCGATTTAAATGGATTTTAAAGTCTCTGGCCGTCACTCTCTATAAAATCAGCAGTAAATATGTGCAAAGTTAAGTAAAATACCCCAACCTTGGTCTAGCCCCAGGCTCCGTCCTTTATTATATGTCAGAGTTTGCTAAAGTTGTCGGATATGAGCGAAATATTATCCGTAAAAAATCTCAATAAAACGTTTCAGGGCGGCTTGTTTGAAAAAAAGCGCCAAATCTTAAAAAACATCAGCTTTTCCCTGGCCCCCCACAAAACTGTGGGCTTTGTGGGCAGCAATGGGTCAGGTAAAACCACCTCGATCAAATGTATTTTTGATTTTGTTCGACCTGATTCCGGAGAGATTTTATTTTTTGGTACCCCCATCAGCAATCAGGTTCGGCAGCGCATTGGTTATCTGCCAGAACGTCCCTACCTTTACGAGTTTTTAACCGGCATCGAGTTTTTAAAACTGCACTGGGACTTGTGCTACAATTCATCGCAAAAAGGTTTTTATGAAAAAGCGCAAGCCGCATTGAAAAAAGTAAACTTGCTTGAGGCTCAAAGTCGCCGCTTAAGAACCTATTCCAAGGGGATGTTGCAAAGGGCGGGGATTGCCCAGGCCATTTTGACTGAGCCCGATTTGTTGATTTTGGATGAGCCTATGTCGGGGCTAGATCCTGATGGCCGCGCTTTAGTGAAAGATATTTTGCGTGAAGAAAAATCCCGTGGGACCACTATTTTTTTTAGCAGCCACTTGTTGCAAGATATGGAAGAGCTGTGTGATGAATTGGTGGTCATCGATGCGGGAGAGATTTTTTATCTGGGGGACTTAAAGTCTTTCATGCAACAGCACACCAGTTTAGAAAATGCTTTCAAACATAAAAAACAAGAAAAAATCATGGGGGCTAAATGAGAAAAATATTTATTTTAGCCAAAACCAGTTTGCAAGAAATGCTGCGTGAAAAGTTATTTTTGATCATCGTGTTTGTAGGTTTGATCTTGATTGGCATCACCATGATTTTGGGTCAGTTGACCTTTGCCGAACAAAGTAAAATTTTAGCGGACTTTGGTTTTATGTCCATTCAGTTATCTACTTTGGCTATATCTTTGTTTTATGGATCCTACATGATGGCCAAAGAGGTCGAAAAGCAGACCTGTTTGTTGATGCTCTCGCGACCCATTTCGCGCACTCAATTCATGTTGGGTAAGTTTTTTGGAGTGATGGCTTTGAATACACTACTTATCTTTTCTTTGTGCCTACTATTGCAGTTTTTGTTAGGAGTCTGGTCTTCACCCCAGCAGACCCTGAACTCATTTATTATTGTCATTCAATTGTGGTTTGAAAGTACCATCATCTTGGCCTTGGCTTTGGCTGCCAGTTTTGTTGTACGCCCCGTGCTAGCTTTAATGACCGCTTTAGTGATTTTTTTATGCGGTCACTGGCTGGGGGATTTGCAGTATTTTGCTGAAAAAAGCAAAGATCCTTTTTATTTAAAAGTGGTAGATATAGCCCAGTGGACTATGCCCAATCTCAATAAAATGAACTGGAAGTCCTATTTTTTTCTTGAAAAAGGTTTTACCTCCGATCAGCTGATCTGGATGGTGGCCCATAGCCTAGGTTGGATTTTATTTTACATTTTATTAGCAAGATTTTTATTTAGGAGAAAAGACATTGTCTGAAATTTACGCCATTTATGTCTTTGTCTTGGGGGCTTGTCTGGGAAGCTTTGCTAATGTCGTGATCTACCGTATGCCCGAAGGGCTCAGTGTTGTTAAACCGCGCAGTCGTTGTCCTCAATGCAAAACTCAACTGAAGTGGATAGACAATATTCCAATATTGGGTTGGGTGTTTTTGCGTGGACGCTGTCGCTATTGCCAGGCGGCTGTCTCTTGGCGATACCCCTTTGTTGAACTATTAATGGCCAGTTTGTTTTTGCTGAATTTCTTAATTTATAAAGATCAGCCCTATCAAATGGCTGAATATTTTATTTTTATATTTGCTTTAGTGGTCTGCACCTTTATTGATTTTGATCACATGATTTTACCCAATGAGTTTACCCTTTCTGGAATTGTGATTGGCTTGTTGGGTTCATTGATCAATCCTGACCGTTCATTCACAGAGTCTTTGATTGGTGTGCTGATGGGCGGTGGTTTTTTATGGGCATTGGCTTACTTTTATTTTTTGTTTACCAAAAAAGAAGGCATGGGTGGCGGTGATATTAAATTGCTAGCCTGGATCGGCGCCTTACTGGGTTTCAAAGCTATTCCTTTTGTCATTATGCTATCAGCGATTGTTGGTAGTGTTGTTGGGCTGATCATCGCTGCACGTTCAAAAACAGGATTAAAAACCATGATTCCATTTGGTCCCTACTTAGCCTTTGGTGCAGTTGTTTATATGTTTGGTGGACAAAAATTGGCCGAGTGGTATTTTCATCTGTTTCTCCCGTCCTTAGGATAGGTGCCTTATTTGACATTCGTCGACGCTGAATAAATACTTTTTATATAGGACCTGTGTCTACAGGCAAAGGTCTCAGCAGTGGAAGGCAACTTGATATATGTTTTTTAAATCAAAACGACTGATAGGATTGGATATTGGTTCCAGCTCTATTAAAATCGCTGAAGTAGAACATGGCCGTAATGGCGCCGAACTGCTTTCTTTTGGAATGGCCCCAACTCCACCGGGTGCAGTTTCTGGTGGAGAGATATTGGATGTAGCTTCTGTCAGCACAACCATTCGTGTTTTATTAAGTGAGCTTCGAACAAATAGAAAAAATATTTGCACGGGGATGTGGGGCACGGCGGTTATCGTAAAAAAGATCACAATACCCAAGATCGATAAAAAATTAATCAAAGATCAAATTCGCTTTGAAGCAGAACAGTACATTCCATTCGACAGCAATAATATCAACTTGGCCTACAATGTTCTACCTAGCAGTTCTTCGCAGGACACCATGGATTTGGTTTTGATAGCTGCGCAAAATGAACTGATTCGTCAATACACTCAAGCCGTAGAGTCCGCAGGTTATAATTGCAGTGTGATTGATGTCAGTGGTTTTGGTTTAGCCAATAATTTTGAATTGAATTATCGCAAATACACCAATGAAGCCATTGGGCTGTTGAATTTTGGTGCTTCGGTAACAAATTTTGTGGTTTTAGACAAAGGTGAGGTTATTTTTTGTCGGGATATTCCCGTCGGTGGTGCTAATTACACCAATGAAATTCATAAATCCTTGGGCATCACCTTGCACGAAGCCGAGTCCTTAAAGCTCAGCGCAGTCCTTAAAAAAGAAGTTCCCGATGAAGTACATAGTATCATCAGTGCTACAAACGAAACCATTACTGAAGAAGTTAAAGGCAGTGTTGATTTTCTGATGGCCTCTAACGCGGGCGTAAACCTCAACCGCTGTTTTTTTACTGGGGGTAGTTCGGCAACACCGGGTTTAGTACAAAATATTTCTCAAAGTTTAGGGGTCAACCTTGAGTCTTTTAATCCATTTCAAAAAATAAAAGTCTCACCTAAAAAGTTCTCCCCGCAATATCTGGCCCAGATTGCTCCATTCGCCGGAGTGGTTTTGGGTCTGGCCCTGCGTAAAATGGGGGACTCTTGATTAAGATCAATCTGGCCCAGCAGACATCCAAAGCTCAGTCTGTATCTTTCGCAACAACGCCAGGTGGTGAAGTTTTATTCAACGCTGATGAGGTTCGCAAAGAGGGATTTAAAAAACTATTAATCCTAGCTGTGATTCCTGTTGGTTTGTGGTTGTACCAGCAACAAAATATCCCTACGAAAGAACAAGATTTGAGCAATAAAAATCAAACATTATCAGCCTTGCAAGAGTTCAACTCTAAACAGGCCGAATCCGTTGCTGAAATTGAAAAGTTTAAAAATGATGAATCCCAGTTGCAAAAACGAATTGCAGCCTTAGATAAAATCTCTAAAGACCGTTTAAAAATCATTCGAATTTTAGATCTTTTTCAACAGGTGATTCCAGAAAAAGTTTGGTTAACGAAGGTTGATATTAAAGACACTAAAATTTTGATCAATGGTTATGCAATGACAGACATCGACAATTCAACATTTATGGATGCTTTAACCAAGTCTGTTTTTTTGGTTGATGTGAATTTAATAAGTTCAAATGAAGTTGTTGTTGATGGGTTCACTTTGAAAAAATTTGAAATCAGTGCTTGGATGGAGAAGAACAAAGAGGTTGTCACTCAATGAATAAATTGTTCGAGTTTTTAGCGGCCTTAAACATGCAAAAAACTTTAATGTTAGCCTTAGTGGTTGGTGCTGGCTTTTATTACACGGCCTATAACGATGGTTCTGCTTTAAATAGCCAATTACAAACAGTTGAACAAAGTTTACAGGCCGAAGAAGCCAATAAACAAAAAACTGAAAGTGTTTTAAAAGAAAAAGTACGTATGCAAGAAACCTTAAAAAGCTTGGGACAGCAGTATGAAGAGGTCTCAAAAAAATTGCCTTCGTTATTAACAGCATTGGAAGTAACTAAAGCCATCGATGAGTATGCAAGAACCTCTGCCGTCAGTGTAAAATTAAAAAGAACGGGAAATGTTGAAAAGAAAGAACTGGTGGAAGAAATTCCGGTGGATGTGGCACTTGAGGGCTCTTATGTTCAGCTAGCCCAGTTTATTTATTTTATTTCTTCTGCAGAACGGCTTACACGCATTAGAAATTTTTCTATCGAAACAATAACAGAAGGAAATGCCAGTCGATTAAAATTGGATGGTCAAATTGTAGGTTACAAGTTGGCCGAAGAAAAAAAGGGAGCAGCGGCAGGAAGCCCTGAAAACCCTGTAAAATAAAATTGAGGATGGATTCTCAGAATGAAGTATTTAAAATGGTGGATGCCTTATAGTTTAATGGCCTTGATTGGAATAGGATTGGCTTATTTTTTAAGCTTCAGTGTGTTTTCTAAGGCCTATTCTCAACAACAGCCTGCAGTGCCAGCGGCCCCATCAGCATCTACAGAGCCTGCGCAGCAACCACAGCAAGCGCCACCCGCCGCGCCACCGGTAGCACAGCAACCACCGGCATCCTCAAATAATCCTGCTGCGGCTGTGGATGATAAAAAAACACCTTATTTTGATGGCGCAACGGCTGTACCGGAAAGCAACGCAAAACCTCTTCAGATGGGTGATTTTGTATATGACCCCACAGGTAAGCGTGATCCATTTAAGCCTTATCGCTCTTTGATGAAGGCTGATATTAAAGACAATAAGCCTGTTGAAATTACGGATCCTTTGCAAAGATGGGATATTGATAAGTTTAAAGTGGTTGCAGTTCTTTGGAATGTCACGAATCCCAGGGCGATGATTCGTGACCCAGATGGTAGACTTTTTTCTATAGCAAAAAATACGCGTGTCGGCCGCAATAATGGATATGTATCACAAATCCGCGAAGGCGAAATTTTGATCGTGGAGTCCATCATTGGAGAAGAAGGGGCTACACGTAAAGAGGTACGTATACTAGAGCTTAGCAAGTGACCGATTCAGGAGGAATCATGAAACTTAAATTTTTAATCGTCTCTGCCTTGGTTGCCAGTATATGCTTATCCTGTGCAAGTTCATCTGTGGATGATAGTAGTAGTGAGGAATCTGGGGCCTCGAGTGATTTGGATTTAGGTTCTGAAGAAAATGCGACCGACATTGCCAGTAGTGAGCCTGAAGCTGAACAACCGACCCCGCCTCCGGATGAAGAAAATCAAGTGGCCAGCAATGATGATTTTGATTTAGAAAAAGAAGTGGCCGAGCAAAAAATGGTTGAAGAGCCAGCGCCTGCTCCAACAGAGCCTATGGCTGACCCTATTGTTGAAGCTCCGGTGCAGCCGCCTGAAAACCAAGTGGCCACGGAGTCTTTTCCCGAAGCTCCACCCGCTGATACGAATAATGCTATTGGTCCTGTGACTTTAACTGGCGTTAAATTTAAGGCCAATGACAATGGTGGTACAGTTGTTTTAGAAGCCACGGGGCCCGTGCAGTATAAAACTCGCACCAACCCTGATACAAAACAATTCATTGTTGAAATGGAAAATGTAACTGTTCCTGCTAAATTTAAAAGAACTTTAAACACCAAAGATATCGAAGGGGCCATTGGTTCTGTGGATATCTATCAAAACTCTGGTGGGTCCACGGCTCGTTTGGTCTTGCAGATGCGCGAAGGATTTTCTAACCCCATGGTTCAACAAGAAGGCAATAGTCTTTTGGTGGTTTCTTCAGGCAATACCATTATTCATCATGATGAGGTGGCTAGCGATAATGATGCCGAGATCCCGATGGATAAAATCTTAACCAGTCAAAGTCTAAGTGATTTTTTAGCAGGCAACACAAAATTTTATGGCAAAAAGATTTCCATAGAAATGAATGAAGATATGGACATCAAAGATGCTTTGCATTTCATCACCGAAGAGACTGGTTTAAATATGGTGATTGCTGAAGAGGTCAAAGGCAAAGTCAGATTGAAGCTGCGCCAAGTTCCTTGGGATCAAGCTTTGGTGGTTTTAATGCGCGCTAAAAAACTGGGTTACACCAGGCAGGGCAGTGTTTTAAGAATCGCTCCTATAGAAGAGTTGAAAGCCGAAGAAGATGAAGCGACTAAGCTCGCTGTTGCCAAAAAAGTCATTGAACCTTTAAAAGTAAAAATGTTTCCCATCAACTATGCCAAGGTGGACGAGCTCGCTAGTAAAATCAAAGAGTTTTTGACCGAAGGCCGTGGCAAAGTTGTGGGCGATAGTCGGACCAATGCCTTGGTGGTCACTGATACTGAAGAAACACTCAAAAGAGTCGCTAAACTGATCACCAGTTTAGATATTCAGCCCCCCCAAGTTTTGATCGAAGGTAAAATTGTCGAGGCTCAAGAAACTTTTGCTCGCAGTATTGGTATAAACTGGGGCTTGAATGGGATTAACCGGGGCTTTGGGGCCATCGACGGTCAACCTGTGAACTTATCTTCTAATTTATCTGTGAACTCAGGCGCCGGCAGTGGCGGCAACTTGGGTTTTGACTTAAGTCTTGGCTCCCTAGGGATGCTGGGTAATCTTTCTGCTGCTTTGGCCTTGACTGAAAATGAAGGTAAATTGAAAGTTCTTTCTTCTCCACGCATTGTAGCTTTGACCAACGAAACCGCTAAAATCTCGCAAACCATACAAGTCCCAGTACGAACAGCGACGGTATCTAACGGTGTTCAACAAATCTCCTATGCCTATAAAGATTTAGCCCTGAAGTTTGAGGTGACACCCCAGGTGTCTTCCGACGGTGCCGTGATTATGAAGGTCAATGTGAATCGAGAATTCAAAGGACCTTCGCGAATCGAACAAGGTATTGAAACCTTTGATGTGAACGCCCGGGCTGCAGACACTCGCGTTTTGGTTAAAAACGGCCAGACTGCGGTGATCGGTGGGGTCTACCAAAGTGATGCCACCACCGCTGTTAAAAAAGTGCCTTGGCTTGGTGATATCCCAGTTTTAGGTTGGTTGTTTAAAACCGATGCCGTGGATCGTTCAAAAAACGAACTATTGATTTTTTTAACACCGCGAATTTTGGCCAATGCTGAAAGTGTTGGCCCAGCAACAAAAGAGCAAGAATTTTAGATTTTAAGAAGGAAGGTTAAAAATGAAAAAGATATTTTTTTCTTACAATAATAAATCAATAAAGACGGCTTGGATTAAAAATTCTTTCTTTCGCAGTTCTGTTATTTTCCGCCTGATTCCAGGGATGTTATTTCTGTCTGTACTGACCAGTTGCGGAAATCAGCCTAGCAAACTTAATCTTGAGGTTTCTAAGAGCCCCACAAGCTTGATCAATGGTAAAGCCTACAGTTGTGCGGGCTCAATAAAATTAGCTGCTGATCCCACAACTCAGCCAGATATCACTGAAAGATATTTTCGTATTTCACGAGTCGCTTTAACATGGACTTCTTTAGATACTGATGTCGAGCTCTTTTCAGGTAAGATCAAGTTCAAATTACCAGACTCATCAGCAGACACTGCCTGCGATGTGGAACTCTATCACACTGTCACCGATCCCGCGACGGGGAATGTGGTCAATGTTCCGGGTATTACTCTTTGTGGTATTGATCGACAAACCAGTCAGTGTGATAATGTTTTGAAGTTTGAATCCTCTGGCACGAATTCTACTATAGACTGCAGGGTGTCTTGCGGTGGAATCAGTTTAACAAAAGCTGTTAACTTTCAAACTTTAGCAAAAATTGAATTCATTGGTGCAGAGACCACAACGGATAACGAGGAAAGACCTGTTAAAGTGCAAGGTTCATTCACCATTGTAAACCAAGAATAGTTTTTAAAGTTAAAAGCATTCAGCTGTTCAATTTGGTTATATTATTAAGTACGTTGGATAGCCTACATAAACTGGATCTTTTGGCCTGCAACTTTAGACTTTTATAATTTAAAAATTGCGACTTATCACTGTGGATAAGCCTCATTTTTAAATTATAAAAGTCTTCGTTTCGTCTCAAAATCTCTG
>JBMOJS010000303.1:0-2953 GCA_049315665.1 Pseudobdellovibrionaceae bacterium
TCTGTCGTCAACGAAGCCATTTGCGCTGTGCTCAAAGCAGTGATTTGTGCAGACTCTGTCTTTTTTTGCTCAACATGGGCATTGATTTTTTTTAATTCTGAATTTTGCAAAAGTATTTTAGATATAGATTCATAGTTTAGATCGGCCACTTTGAATTTTACAATAATGGATTCCAACATTTTAAAATCATCGGCTTCATCAAAAGTCAGACGATAATCACTTAAATCAGGTGCAGTCAGCCAGTCTTTCAGAATAATCTTGCCGGATTTATTTCTGTTAATATAAGGCGTAACATGTTCGATTTCAAAATCTTCAGTGGCTTTTGTGTAGGCTTCCTCAAGGGCTTGAAAAGAAAAAATTTCGAAATCAAAGCCTCGCGGAAAGGTTCTATGCAAGCAGTTTGAATAATAGATCCAAGGGTTATTCCAAGATAAATACTGATCCACACATTTACGAATCATATCACCATCGATCAAAGGACAGTCCGCGGTGACTCTGACAATCACATCCCATTTTTGTACCCTAGCGGCTTGATAAAATCTAGAAAGAACATTGTGTTCGCTGCCACGAAAGGTAGGTGTGCTTAAATTATTACAAAAATCAATTATAGCATCATCTTCATGGTTAATGGTTGTTGCCACAACTAAAGGTATATTGGCTTTTTTTAAGCGCTGCAAGTGCAACCCTAAAATACAGTTCTCACCGATGGACTTCAGCACTTTGCCTGGAAATCTTGTACTGGTCATTCGCGCTTGAGAAATAATACCTGCGCTTTTAAGCATAGAATTTTTTAAGGGTCTCGATGACTCGTGCTTGATCATCCTGCTGCAAGCCGTGGTACATAGGAAGACTTAAAGCTTTACTGTAGTATTTTTCGGCACAAGGTAAACTGTAAGTGCCATATCTTTCCACATAGTAAGGCTGAGTATGAACCGGCATATAGTGAACTTGTAAATAAATATTATTTTTCTTTAAAAACTCATACAAGTCATTTCTTTTGTCTGTTTGAATCACAAACAAATGAAATGCATGCTGTTGAGTGCTCATGTCGTAAAAGGGCAATTTAATATCTAAATTAATCAGTTCAGAAAAATAAAAACCTGCAATTTGTTTGCGTCGAGCCAAATTTTCCTGAATTCTTTGCATTTGGCTGTGGCCTAAAGCACATAGTATATCCGATATTCTGTAATTATAACCCAGTTCTTGCATCTCGTAGTACCACGGGCCGTGACTTTTTTCTTGAAACAAAGCCGGGTCTTTGGTGATACCGTGAGTTCTTAGAAGTTTAAGTTTATTATAAATAGATTGTTTTTTAGTTGTAATCATTCCACCTTCGCCGGTGGCAATGTGCTTCACGGGATGAAAAGAAAAGATGGCAATGTCGGCATAATCACAAGATCCAGCTTTGGACCATTTATTTTCGTCGTCTAAAAAGGCCGCGCCCAATGCATGGCAAGAGTCTTCAAGGATCCACAATTGGTGGCGATCTGCCAAAGATCGTACTTTCTGCATATTGACTGGCCAACCGGCAAAATCCACCACGACCAAGCCCTTGTAGGTTCCTGCTGGGGCTTTATTTATTTTTTCTTCCAATAAATCAAGATCAATGCAAAAATTTTTAGGATCAATATCCACAAACTCCACTTCGCCTCCACAATAGCGAATGCAGTTGGCAGAGGCTACAAAAGTATTGGTGGTCACTAAAACTTTGTCTCCTTTTTGCACACCTAAAGCCATGGCTGCTAAATGCAAGGCGGCTGTTCCATTAGTGACAGCCACCGCATAAGTGGATCCAACAAAACCACTGAGGGACTGTTCAAATTTTTCCACATGGGGGCCTTGAGTTAAAAAATCTTCTTCAAGAACATCAAGGACTGCTTTTTTATCAGCATCAGTTAAACTTTGCCGGCCATAGGGTATAATTTTTTGCATACTTTGTGACCTTTTTATGGATGAAATTCTGGATCAATGTGTTTTTTTATCAAGGTGCGAAGCTGTTCAATATTCAGCCAATCTGTATTTGTGCCAGAATTATATTTAAAACCTTCAGGTACTTTTTTGGCATTAAATTTTGTCACCCAGTCTTGTTCACTCCAGGTTGGAATCACCGGATTGATGACATAGTATTTTCCACAGTCGTAAGTGTTGAATGAATCTGTTTCAGTGATCATTTCTTCATGAATTTTTTCACCAGGTCGAATCCCGATCACTTCCAGTTTTGCAGAAGGAGCTACAGCCTTGGCCACTTCAAGTATTTTGTAAGAAGGAATTTTAGGTACATAAAGCTCACCACCCCAAGCATGTTCGACGGCGTGCAGAACCATATCTACACCTTCTTCTAAAGTGATATTGAATCGAGTCATTCCATCATGAGTGATTGGTAAAACGCCCTCTTTTCTTTTTTCCAGAAAAAAGGGTACTACAGAACCTCGCGAGCCCAAAACATTGCCGTAACGGACAACAGAAAATTTTAAATCTCGCCCGCCACGCATATTATTTGCGGCAATAAATAATTTATCCGAACACAACTTCGTTGCGCCATACAAGTTAATAGGAGCAGCGGCTTTGTCTGTAGATAAAGCCACTACTTTTTTAATGCCACTGTCTAAGGCGGCATTCACTACATTTTCTGCGCCCATCACATTGGTGGAAATGCATTCCATGGGATTGTATTCTGCTATGGGAACATGTTTTAGTGCGGCAGCATGAATCAAAATATCAATTCCTTCGCAGGCTCTTTTAAGTCTTTGACCATCACGAACATCGCCAATGAAAAAGCGCACCTGTGGATATTTGCTTTTGGGGTATAGCTGAGCCATTTCGAATTGTTTCAGCTCATCCCTAGAAAATATGACTAATCTAGCAATATCTGGATATTTTTTAAGCACAATTTCAACAAACTTTTTGCCAAAAGAGCCTGTACCGCCAGTGATTAGAATTTTTTTACCGTTGA
>JBMOJS010000304.1:0-2952 GCA_049315665.1 Pseudobdellovibrionaceae bacterium
TACTGACTTCTTCGGGCGTTCCCGTGGCCACAATCTGGCCGCCGTTTTTTCCCCCATCAGGTCCTAAATCAATCACATGATCGGCGCATTTAATCACCTCTAAGTTATGTTCAATCACTAAAACCGTATTGCCCTGATCCACCAGATCTTGCAACAGCTCTACAAGCTTACGAATATCATCAAAGTGCAAACCCGTGGTGGGTTCATCCAAAATGTACAAAGTTTTGCCGGTGCCTCGCCGTGAAAGCTCTTTGGATAATTTAACTCTTTGGGCTTCGCCACCAGATAAAGTGACTGAGCTTTGCCCTAAAGTCATGTAGTCCAAACCCACACGGTGCAAAGTTTCAAGTTTGCGGTGAATGTTATTGTGATTTTTAAAAAAATCCACCGCTTCAGCCACAGTCATATTTAAAACTTCAGCAATGTTTTTATCTTTGAATTTTATATTTAAAGTTTCACGGTTATAGCGTGATCCCTGACACACATCACAGCCCACATACACATCGGTCAGAAAATGCATTTCGACCCGAACCTGCCCGTGTCCCTGACAATTTTCGCAACGCCCACCTTTAACATTAAAACTGAAACGCCCGGGTTCAAAGCCGCGCAACTTGGCCTCAGGCATTGAGGCGTACAAATCACGAATGAGGGGGAGCAAGCCCACATAGGTAGCCGGTGTGGACCTTGGCGTGCGTCCAATGGGACGTTGATTGATATCAATCACCTTATCAATATGTTCCAAACCTAAAACTCTTTTAAAAGGCGAAGGTGGCGATAAAGCTTTATAAAATTTTTGCGCTAGAATTTTGAAAAGTGTGTCTATAATCAAAGTGCTTTTACCACTACCAGAAACGCCAGATACTGCAGTGAGCGTTTTTAAAGGAATATGCAAATCCACATTTTGCAAATTATTTCCAGAAGCCCCTAGAAGACTGAGCTGTGGTCCTTCGATGGAACGACGTTTATCTGGCATTGCAATTTTCATTTTTCCCGACAAATATTTTCCGGTCAGACTTTCAGAGTTTTTTTCTAAATCTTTGGCCGTACCACGGGCCATAATATGCCCGCCCAGTTTTCCGGCCCGTGGACCAATATCGACCACATAATCAGCAAAGCGAATGGTGTCTTCATCATGCTCCACCAATAAAATGGTATTGCCACGGTCTTTCAGCTCACCAATGATTTGCAAAAGTCGATCGTGGTCCCTAGGGTGTAAACCGATGCTGGGTTCATCCATCACGTACAAAACGCCCACCAAAGAAGAGCCCACCTGGGTGGCTAAGCGCAGACGTTGAGCTTCACCGCCAGACAGTGTGCGCGAAGGCCGACCTAAACTTAAGTAACCCGTGCCCACGCGAATCATGTATTCCAATCTAGAGGCGATCTGTCGAGTGATCTTTTCAGCAATCATTTGATCTTTTTTAGACCATTTGACTTTGTTCATCCACAGCAGCAGATCCTCAGACGATAAAGAAGACAATTCAGCAATGTTTTTTTCACCCACGCGAATATTTAAAACATCGGGCTTTAAGCGATCGCCTTTGCAATCCGGGCAGACTCCCAACTCCAAAGGCTCATCGCCGTCCTCATCATCGCCGGTGGATTTTTTTTCATTTTTGTATTTATAAATCACTTTTTCTAATTTACGACCACCACTTTCACCGTCGCTGTACTGTTCTTCTTCCACCAAATCCAAAGTGCCCAGGCCATTGCAAGTGCCGCACGCACCGCGAGGATTATTGAAACTGAACATTCTGGGATCTAAATCTGGAAAGCTGTAGCCACATTCGGGACAGGCGGCATGCAAAGAGTACATCACCCGCTCGCCATTCAAATCTTCAATCACCACTTTGCCATTGGCCATCGATAAAGCTGTGTTTATGCTTTCTTTCAATCGAGCACGCAATGAATCTTTCAAAATCATTTGATCCACAACCAGATCAATATCATGGGGTTTAGTTTTAGCCAGCTTGGTGGGTTTTTCTAACTCGATCATTTTTCCGTCAGCGCGGGCCTTCACAAAACCCTTCTTAGCCCAGCGCTGAAATTCAGTCATAAATTCGCCCTTTTTACCTTGAGCCATAGGTGCTAAAATATAAAACTTACTGCCCTGGGGGCGCTTTAAAATTTCTTGTAAAATCTGTTCCGGAGTTTGCTGCGCCACCGGCAAATGATGAGTGGGGCATTCAGCCACCCCGACCTTAGCAAAAAGCAGTCTTAAATAATCATAAATTTCAGTCACAGTTCCAACTGTCGATCGCGGACTGGTACTGACGGATTTTTGGTCAATCGCTATAGCCGGCGACAATCCAGTGACCAGTTCAACATCCGGTTTTTTTAATTGCTGTAAAAATTGTCTGGCGTAAGCCGATAAACTTTCTACATAGCGCCTTTGCCCTTCAGCATAGATGGTGTCAAAAGCCAATGAAGACTTACCACTGCCACTAAGGCCAGTGAACACGGTGATTTTGTTGCGTGGGATTTCAACATTGATATTTTTTAAATTGTGCTCTTGTGCGCCACGAACAACAATGCCTTCATAATTGCTCATAAATTTTCCTTCATTGGCCTAAACCCTTTGGGCTGGCTAGATAAAAGCATCTTTGTATATTCCTGCTGGGGGTGAGTAAAAATATCCGCTGTCACACCTTGTTCAACGATAAGACCTTTGGACATCACTAAAATTTGCTGAGAAAATTTTCGCACCACTTGCAGATCGTGGGAAATAAATAAATAGCCTAAGTTTTTTTTCTGCTGCAGGTTTTGCAGCAGGTCTAAAATCTGTTTTTGAATTTGCACATCCAAGGCCGAAACAGGCTCATCGCAGATGACAAACTGTGGATGGGTGATCAAAGCCCTAGCTATGCCCACACGCTGCCGTTGTCCGCCGCTCAACATATGGGGATAACGATCATAAAATTTTTGATCCAAACCCACTTCTTGCAAAATATC
>JBMOJS010000060.1:0-13166 GCA_049315665.1 Pseudobdellovibrionaceae bacterium
AATCAAATAAATTTTGTTTTTTTAACAACTGATAGATTTCATATCCTACGCGGCCCTGTATTCCCAAAACTCCCAGAGCAATCATTATAATAATCCTTTAGCTTGCAAAACTTTTTTCATTGTCATGGTCTTTTCTGTTGGTAGTTCGACTAAAGGCAATCGCAATTCTGCAGAATCAATAATTCCCATCAATTGCAAAGCCTTTTTCAAAGGAATGGGGTTGGCTTCAATAAAAAGTAAATCAATCAATTCTTTGTATTTTTGTAGATCTTCTTCAGCCTTGATAGGCTCACCGGCCTGAATCCATTTTTTCCAATTCACCATAGCTGATGGAATAATATGGCTAGAAACAGAAATCACACCATGACCTCCATTTTTTAAAAACTCCACATAGCTGCCATCATCGCCAGACAACAGAACAAAATCGGTTGGTGTATTTTTTTTCAATTTATGTAAAAGGCCCATATCTGCAGACGCTTCTTTAACGCCGACAATATTTTTTATTTCAGACAATGCCAGAATAGTTTCATACTCTAAAGAGGTGATTGTCCGCGAAGGTACATTGTATAAAACGATGGGCAAATCTGTTTTATTTGCCACAGCCTTGAAGTGTTCAAATAACCCACGCTGCGGAGGTTTGTTGTAATAGGGCACAACCACCAAGGCCGCGTCTGCACCCAGTTTTTGGGCTTTCAGAGTGGTTTCAATGGTTTTTTGAGTGCTGTTAGATCCGGTTCCCAGCATCAAGGGGAAGTCTTTCCCCAACCATTGACGAATTTGTAAAAATAGTTTTTCTACTTCATCTTCGGATAAATTTGGACTTTCTGCCGTGGTTCCATTGACCACAAATCCGTCGATACCGCCTTGAACCTGCTGCTGCACTAATTTTTGCAAAGAGGACCAATCAATATTGCCGTTTTTAAACGGAGTGATCAGTGCCGTCCAAGTTAATTTTAAATTTTTCAATCACGACCTCATTCGTTCTTACAAAATCCAGATTGTAGTCCACCTCTGCTACCACATCTGCAGGGCCTGACATATAAATTTTTTCTAGATCTTTTTCGAGGTCTATCTGTAGCACTCCTCCGGGCATTCGTACATGGGTGGTCGAATTTTTTTGCAGGTTTTTTTCACTATGGGCAATCGCGGCGGCCACAGCCCCTGTGCCACAGGCTAAAGTGAAGTCTTCGACCCCTCTTTCATAACTCACAGCAGAAATATAGTCCGATTTTTGCACACTATAAAGAGTCACATTTGTGCCCCTAGGTTTTAAATCTGGGTGGTGTCTTAATTGTGGTAAAAATGACTTCCACTGATTCGGATCATCCGAGGGCTGTATTTGCAGCACAAAGTGGGGGACTCCAGTGTTTACAAAATAGCCTTTATAGGAATCACCACCGACTTTTAAAATCTTTTCCCTTTCAATACTTTTGGCTTTGGGCATCAAAACCTTAACAGAAGATGCATTTTGGATTTCTGTTATCACTGATCCAGACTGGGTTATAAATTCAAACTCTGATAGATCTGAAGATCCCAATTTTTTCTGGACATATTGCCCTGCACATCTTGTAGCATTCCCACACATTTCTGCAGAACTTCCATCGGCGTTGTAAAAATCCCAAACGAAACTGTTTGGACTATTCTTGTGAGTGAAAAACACACAGCCATCTGCAGATAAACCCCATATTGGATGACATAAAACTTCTGCCCAGATTGATCGACTCGTTTTTTGCAGCCAAGAACTTTGCATCCACTCTGAATCTGACAATGCATTGATCATCACAAATGTATTTCCGGCACCAGACATTTTTGTCAGTTTCATTTCTGGTCCTTTTTATTTTTTACATTTTTCTTTTCTTGATCTTTTATTTTTTGGTCTGCGCTAGGGCTGCCATAACTTAAAGGGGGATCTTGCAAAGGCGGCAATGGTCGTCCTTTAACTCCACAGTTGCATTGAACAATACAAAGTAAACATAAAGCCATAATTTTAATTGGCACTTTGCACCTCACCAATACGTCTACATAAATAAGGATCAAATAGGTATTTTCTAAATGTTTTTGCTGTCAATCTAGAACATCGACGTTGATAATTTTCGGCGGCGACCTTGTTATTCATTTTGTTTATAAAATCCATTTTCCACTCCCAATAATAAAGCTCAGGATAGTCTTTGTCATTTTGACGTATGGCATTTAGTTGGTCTAAAGCTGCAAATCGATTTTTTTCTTCTAGGCTTTTTAACATATCCAATAACAGCCAGTAGATACCCAGTCCTGAGCTTTTTATACTTTCCGTATTATTTTTTTTAACTTCATCAGATTCTTTATATTTTTTTAAACATACCTGAGTTTGCGCAAACACCAAAGCAAGCTCTGCATCCAAATTGATAAATTCCTTCCACTTTTGTAAAACCTCTAAGGCGGCATCACAATCCCCCTTAGCTATTAAAAATCGGGCCTGCTGTAAAAATAGAAAAAAATTTTCGGGCTCTTCGCGAAGGGCCTCGATTATTTTTGTCAAAGCCTGATTATTATCTGTGGGCGCAAGAGAAATAGCCAACTCATAAAGTTGTTGTGCTTTTTCGGTTAAAAATAATCTAGAAACTTTTTTAAAGGCAGACTTTATGTCCTGCTGAGCCGTTTTTTTTGCAGTTTCGTTTTTATAGGCCTGATGTAAAATGAACAGAGCTTGAAATTTCTCTTTTTGTAAACTTAAGTTGAAGGCTTTTTCTATAATATTTTTATAATCTTCTGTTTGCCGAATAGATGTTGTGGCAAATCCTAATGAATAGCAGAATATAAAATACCATAAAAAAATCATACTTCTTTTCATACAAGATGGTTAGCAGATCGATGAATAAGAGTCCACTAGAATAGCTGGCATTAGGGCATCTTAAGTATGATTATTGTGAAAATAAAAAGCCTGTTTATTGGTCTTAAACAGGCTGGAAATAACAATTTCTGCGAGCAGATAAAAATTAATTCTTTTTAAAAGAAGTCAGTAGGATAGTCACTTCGCCAAATTGGCTGGGCTGAATGGTTTTAAGCATTCCAGACAATGGAATCGCTTGCGGGTTTACCCAAATATTCATCTGCTCTTTATTGTCTTTGTCTTGCAATGTTGCGTGCAAACATTCAAAAGTCCCTGCAGGTACAGTGATTTTATCGTCTTTTACTTCCACCACTTCTACATTATTTTTTGGTGCTGCTTGTTCTTTGCCATTCACAATCATTTTTTTCACTTCACCGGTATTTTGATCTAATAGGATTTGTACTTGCTGTTTACCGGCAAACCCCAGATCAATATTCTGGTCCATCCATATACCCTCAGCTGTAATCGACTTGACCAGCATGACCATAGACCCCTTGATAAAGCCCATATCCACTGAATAATTATTTTCATCCCCTTGCTTCCAATTCAATCCCTGGGTGATTGTTTTTTGCTGAACCAGATTTATGCTTTTTTGCGATATTTCTGCGATCAAACTCATGTCTTCCGCAAAAGCCCAACCAGAAACTAAAAACGCCATAGAAAATAAAATTTTCTTAATCATTCTTTTCCTCCTTGAAATGATGTCGCTTCATCAAATCATGCAAGAAATTAGAGTCAATAAGTTCTAATTTTAATAGAAGCTCAAGGGGGACTTTTGTCTAGTTTCCAAGCTCTTTAAAGTTGCTTACCAATACCTGTCTGGGTTTGCTGCCATTGGCTGGTCCAACTACACCTTCGCGTTCAAATATTTCTACCATACGGGCAGCCCTGGGATAACCTAAGCGGAATTTTCTTTGAATCAAAGAAGCGCTAATATCCTTTTGTGTTGCTGCCCATGCTAAAATTTCATCATAACGTTCATCATGTTCTTGATCATCGTAGGTACTGTCAGAACCCCCAGTTAAGTCCCCAGGTCCTTCAAGAATTTTCATTCCAGCCATATCATATTCGGGCTCGGCTTGGTTAGACCAAAACTGCACAACCTTTGCGATTTCTTGATCTGACAAATAAGGTCCATGATGACGGGTGGGTTTACCAATACCAGGGCTTTGAAATAACATATCACCATTGGGTAGTAGTCTTTCGGCACCTGAATCATCAATAATAATTCTTGAATCCATTTTACTTGCAACTTTCAAGGCAACGCGGCCTGGAATATTGGTTTTAATCAAGCCTGTAACCACATCTTTGCGCGGAGATTGTGTGGCGATGATCAAGTGCATTCCACAGGCTCTGGCTTTTTGTGTTAAACGCTGAATAGGTTCTTCAATACTTTGTTTTTCCATACACATCAAATCAGCCAACTCATCAATCACAATCACAATATACGGTAGCGAAGTATAATAATACTCGTCGTTGTGATCTGTTTCATGTTGTTGCAGCTCTTCAGTAGTCAGCTTTTCTACTTTTTCATTGAAGACTTCGATTTTTCCAACACCAAACTGCGACAAAGAACGGTATCTTTTTTCCATTTCACGAACCGCCCAGCGCAATGTTGCCGTGGCTTTTTTAGGTTCCGTGACGTGGGGTAAGATCAAATGTGGTACGCTGGCAAAGGGGGCTAAGTCCACCATTTTTGGATCAATCAAAACCAATCGCAAAGTTTTAGGTGAATGACGAAAAAGCAATCCCGTGATGATCGAGCTTACAAAAACAGACTTGCCCGATCCTGTCGTCCCTGCAATCAGTAGGTGAGGCATTTTTCTTAGATCTACTACTTTTGCCGTGCCATCCACTTGTCGACCAATACCCATAGGCAATGTGACATCATCAGCCCAAAAGACATCGGCCGCTACTAAATCTTTATAGTAAACAGTTTCTCGTTTTAGGTTTGAGGTTTCGATACCAACCACGTCAGTGCCCGGAATATGCCCCACAACCCGGACTGATTCACTACTTAAAGCCAAAGACAAATCATCTTCCAATTCTGAAATTTTACTGATTTTTACATCAGCATTGGGTCGAAACTCATACATCGTTACAAGTGGCCCAGGCTTGGCCCCAACAATTTCACCTTCAATAGAAAATTTGCGTAATTTTTCTGTTAGCAAATCGGCTTTTCTTTGAATTTCTGCGCGGTCGATGCGGATTCGAGTGGCCGGAGGATCTTCCAATAAAGAAATTTTTGGCATAGACCATTGTTCAATCCGTCTTGGTACGCGTGCCTTTAAAATGACCTTGCGTTTAACACTTCGATCCTCATCGTTCATTTCATCCCGTGTGTCGTCTTCTGCAACTTCCGCTTTGCTTATGGTGTTGGATTCTGCCTTTGGTCGATCTTCTATCATTTCTAAAGGTAAGAAACTTTTTTTCGTCTCTTTAGAATCAACTGAAGAAATATCTGCTCCCTGATATTTTTTCTGACTTCTATCTTTTAGCCACTGCTTATATTTTACACCTACTAAATCACTCAGATATAAAAATATTTTTTTAGGAAATTTAAGGACCTCGTTCAAAGTGTTTTCTGAATAAAATAAGATGGACATGGTTAGCAAGCTCCACAAAATCACTTGTAAGCCTGTTTTATTAAATAACAAAACTAGGGTTTGTGCCAACATCAGTCCGGCGGCTCCGCCCATCCAGATTTGGCCCATAAACATTTTTTTTTGTGGAAAATAAACGGCCAATAGGCTGGACACAATGAGCATGAATAAAAATCCCCATATTATATTGCTTTTATTCGCAAATGGAGTGTCACCGCTTAAATAGATCCACGAGGATCTTAGTAAGCCAACAATCAGTAGCCAAGAAGCCAGACCCAAGGATTGATATAATAGATCTGCTAAGAAGCTTCCCGCAATTCCACAAAAATTAACAGCCTTCCAATGCTGCCCCAAGGAGTTGAGTGAGGGGTCACTGGGATTGTAGCTAAACAAAGCCAGGCCCAAAAAAAGAGCTATCGCAAAAAAAGTTATTCCTAAAATATCAGTCCTAAGTTTTTTAAATAATGCTGCCATTACAAAAAATTTACGCAATATTTAGCCTGTTGGATAGGCCGGCTTTCTACAGACTTGACTTTAGGATATAAAATGCAGACATAAAGCTAGTTTTATGATTAAAATTAACGAGATCTTTTATAGTATTCAAGGCGAAAGCAGCTACGTGGGCTATCCCACGGTTTTTGTACGCACATCGGGTTGCAATTTACGCTGCACATATTGTGATACCAAATACTCTTACTATGAAGGCCAACATTTCAGTCTTGACCAAATTTTAAGTACTATTAAATCCTACGACTGCAGACATATTTGCATTACAGGTGGCGAACCCCTCTTACAAAAAAACATTCATCAGCTGATGCAAAGTCTATGCGATCAAAACCATCTGGTTTCTTTAGAAACCAGTGGCTCTAAATCCATTACTGATATCGACCCTAGGGTTAAAATTATTTTAGATGTTAAAACCCCTGATAGTGGTGAGGGAAAAAGCTTTCTATTTGAAAACTTAAGTCATCTGCAAGATTCTACAGAATTTAAATTTGTTATTTGTTCGGAAAAAGATTTTGAATGGTCAGAAGAGTTTTGTCGTCAATATGAATTGTCAAAAAAATATATGGTTTTATACAGCCCATCATACGGTCAAGTGTCTGAACGCTGGCTTGCAGAAAAAATTCTGCAACAAAAATCAACTGCAAGGTTGCAATTGCAATTACATAAGTATATTTGGTCTGCTGAAACACGCGGAGTTTAAAACTTCGAATCTATTTAACATAGTATTCCTTGTGGGAGATCCATGACGCCGAATTTGAATAGTTCTGACAATCTTTTTGTGGCTAATCTTCAATCAGTTAGTTTAGAAAAATTGGTTAAAAGTAAACTTGAGGTTTTGTTTGCTCAACAAAAAGAAGCTCAAGTGGATTTGAATGGCCTTTATAATGTTGTTATTGAGCAGGTGGAAAAACCTCTTCTGGAGCTAGCTTTAAGAGCCTACAATGGCAATCAAGTAAAAACAGCTCAGATGCTAGGAATCAATCGCAATACTTTGAAAAAGAAAATTGACAACTACAAGATCCGCGTGAAAAAAATGAACTAGTGCTTCTTTAACTTAAAGCCTCGCCAAAAACTCGCAAAGTCAAGGCGTCACCCGACTGAGCGACTGAGGAATAGTACTCCTATTTCGCAAGGAAGCGAAGAAGGGGGCAACGCAGGATTTGTGATTTTTTGGCGAGGCTATTAGCATCTTTGTTAGGCTTCATAGGGTTCGGTCTTGGAGGATCTGTTGTCAGCAAAAATGCCCCCACATAGTAATGAGGCCGAACAGTCGGTTCTAGGAGGCTTGCTTCTTGACCGGGAATCTTTAGATCAAGTTGCTGACATCATTAAGCCCGAAGATTTTTACAAGCCAGCGCATCAAACTTTATATTCTGCTATTCGCGAGTTAAATTCCAAAAATCAACCTGTTGATATCATCACAGCCACTAATCTTTTACAGAGTCGTGGTGAGTTGAGCGATATTGGTGGGCCCGAGTATCTAGTCAACCTTTTGGATCGTACGATTTCTGCAGCTCATATTGGCAGTCATGCTAAAATTGTTCGTGATAAATCCTTATTGCGTCGGCTGATCAAAACCAACAGTGATTTGATTGAAAAAGCCTACAATCAAGACTTTGTCGATGTTGAATCTTTTATTGACCAAGCCGAAGCTGAAATTTTTAAAGTCGGCGAGTCTCAGACCCAAGGGAAACTGACTGGATCCATGGATATTGTTAAAGCCAGTATTCAAAAGATTGAAGAACTTTACAAACAAAAGGCTGATGTCACTGGCATTGCGACAGGCTTTACTGAGTTGGATCGCATGACATCAGGTTTACACCCTGGCGAACTAACCATCATCGCGGCAAGGCCATCCATGGGTAAAACGGCATTCAGTCTAAATGTAGCCCAACACATTGCTGTGAAGTTAAAAAAGACAGTGGCCTATTTTTCTTTAGAGATGGGTAAAGAGTCTATGATGATGAGGGTCTTGGCCTCAGAAGCTAAGATCAACCTTTCAGAAATCCGCAACGGGCGTATTCAAGATCACGCATGGCCAAAACTGATTCAAGCAGCCAGCTTAATCAGTGAATCACCACTTTACCTAGATGATAGCTCTGGTATCAGTCCCTTTGAAATTCGCGCCAGATGTCGTCGATTGAAGGCCGATAAAGGTCTAGATGTTATTATGATCGATTACTTGCAGTTGATGGATCTGAAGCAAAAAGTAGAAAGTCGCGAAAGGGCCGTTTCAGAAATTTCTAAAGCTCTTAAGGCAATTGCCAAAGAGTTGCAAGTTCCAGTGATTGCCTTAGCGCAGTTGAATCGTGGCGTTGAAGGCCGCTCTGATCGACGCCCTATGCTTTCCGATCTACGTGAGTCTGGATCTATCGAGCAAGATGCTGATGTCATTATGATGCTTTATCGAGATGACTATTATGACAAAGAAAGTCCAGAAAAACAGGGACAAGCCGAAGTCATTATTGGCAAGCAAAGAAATGGAGCCACTGGCACAGTGAAGCTGCGTTTTGAAGCTAAAATCAACCGCTTCAAAGATGCTGAAAACGAGCCCCTGTCGCCCTTACCACCACCACAAGCACCACCACCCAGCTTTGGCGGTGGAAAGCCTAAAAACTTCGCCATGAGTGGCAACGCCTAGGTTTGTTTGCATTTGTTTGATTTTAAAAAACCCAATCCTACAATTCAATTTATACTTGCTATTAATAAGTACATTGGATGTCCTAGGCTTCCGTCATAATTTTGAATAATTTAATTTTTTGTATTTACCTTTTGCCCCAGACGTTGTGTCTTGAAAGAAGATGCTCATTGATGAGCTGTAGAACGTAAGTTCAACGGCAGGAGGCCGTTTCTTTTATGGCAAAATACTTTTTAGATGTTTTAATGCAGACCACTGGATGGCCGGAAGACTGGCTCAAGCGCGAGCTTCAACAAAGATTCAATAATACACAATTGAATGATTTATCTATTCATGATCTTAGAGTCTGGGCCATTGAACTGCTGAATGAACAGTTCAATGAGCAAAGACTCAAAGAGATTATAAAAAACTAAGCGCGCTCTACGGCAATTTGTATGTTTGCTACCAAATTGTCTGAGTACTTAATTACAGCTTTGTGCTGGCCTAAAACTTTAATTGGTTCTTCCAAGTGAATGTCTCGTTTATCCACAGAAAATCCCAATTTGGATAATTCTTTAGAGATATCTGATGTCGTTACAGTACCAAATAATTTATCAGTTTCGCCTGCAGCTAAGGCAAATTTAACAGTAGTGCCATTGATTTTATTCAATAGTTCTTGTCGTTCAACCAATGCTTTTTTCTTTTTGGTTTCAGCAACTCTTTGCAAATGTTCCAATTCATTGATGCGTTTTTCAGTAGCTTCTGCAGCCAGTTTGCGCGGAAATAAAAAATTTCTCGCAAATCCTTGGGAAACGTTAACCAATTCGCCAACTTTTCCAATATCTTTAACATCTTGTTGTAAAATAACTTTCATCTGTATCCTCTTTTCTTAATTGGGCTTCGCTGCACTTGATTTTTTAAGCCGATTGCGAATGTCCACCCAGTAATCAATTAATCCCAATGCACTAATAACCAAAAATAAATAACTAAAAATAAACAAAAACACACAAAGCCGAATTAAAAATCCAGCTCTGAAAAACAAAAAAACACTTTCTAAAACCGCCAGTCCTTGCAGAAAAAAAATACAGACAAAAATATTCATCACATTGACCGCAGCAATAGATACCTGATCATTGGCTAAATTAGGCAAACTTAACAAGATCGATAACAACGCTGGCCAAATTAAATACTCAGGTATTTTAAAACCCAGTAATTTTTGTTTCTGTGCAATGGCTTTTTTAAAACTGCTTTCCAAATTTTGAGTGTTTGAAAAATAAAGCAATACTCTTTTTTCAAACACCAAACCCATAGCTAAGGTGATAATCAAAAATACTGCAAAAACCGAAGGGGTTTGAAACAATAATTCTGAGGTGTCAAATCCTTGTTGTGGATATATCTGCTTTAATTGCTGGCTGAACTGTTCAAATAAAAGTTTGATGGCATCAACACTCAACATTTTTTTTTGAGCCAGTAATAACACAGACAAAAAGGCTGAAAATACAAATCCCAGGCTAGTAGCTAAAACTCCCGAACTCCATAAAGTCCATTTTTTAATTTCAAACTCTACCTGTAAACCTATTGTCACCCATATAGCAGAAAATAGGATGGCTAAAGCTTGAAAATTCAACAACCACAAAGTTCCTGTAGTTAATACCCCTAGACTCCAAAAAATGGCTGAACCTTTCATGTTTCTAAAAAGACGAATGAATGGCGCACCTAATATTAAGGTTCCTAAAGAAAAAACTAAAGTGGCTGCAAACAGCTTCCATGTTTGCATTCTTTGCGTTTGAATAGACATTTTATTTATTGCTCAGCTCTCATTGCAGCATTGGCCAATTTACGAGCTTGTGCTTTTGCCTCACGCTCTTTTTCACGAGCGATGGACTCGGACAAACCTTTTTTGAAATTTTCCAAAAATTTAGGCAATGAAACCCTTTCGTCTATGCGGGTGTGCATAAAACGCAAAACTTTTTCATTGATTCGCATCGTTCTTTCAATTTCAGTCACGGCTTGTGGGTTGGCCTCAAAAGTTGAATGAAAATAAATGGCTTTTTTCAATTTACCAATGTGATTGCCTAAGTTTCTTTTACCCCAGGTTTCTAAAGAGTGAACTTTTCCATTGTAAGCTTCTATAGTTGCCTTATTTTTTCTGAAAAGCTCTTTTTGTTCCTCTAAAGAGGCATCCGGGTGTACCAATACAACAACTTCGTAAGGTCTTTTTAAGACACTTTCTTGAGACATGATTATCCTTTCGGTTAAACAAAAAATCCAGATTGATCCAGACTTTTGCCAGCGTCTAAGCAAAGCTAGACACAAGATTATTATTTGGGCAGTGATTAGCATGGCTTTTGGTCTATGACAAGATAATGTATCATTGTTATTTGACCGACTTCATTCTTAAATAGGTAGTATGTTCGCAATTTTAGAGATTATTGAAGGCAGTTTAAAGGGGGCCAAGTACAAGGTAGAGCCTGGAACGATTATTGGTCGTTCTTCAGGGGATATTCGCATTCCTGACACCAAGGCCTCAGCCCGTCATGCCATTATTCAAGAGGACGAAAAGGGTCAGCTGGTTGTTATGGATCTTGATTCCTCCAACGGAATTATAGTTAATATGCGTCGCGTTAAAAAGGTGACTCTAATCCCTGGGGTTTCATTCAAGATTGGCCTGCATGTTTTTCGTGTACCCCAAGCCCATGAGCAGTTGTTGGATGATTCGAATATTATTTTAACTTGGCGAAACCTATTGAGTGAGGAGCTTAAAAAAGTCTCTGCAGAAAATATAGACGTGGCCCTTAATGCGTTTCCGCGGTTAATAAAACTCAGTTTTATCAGCGGCCCACAATCGGGGGTGCAGTGGGTGCTTGGCTACGGACCACGATGGGTGGGTGCAGATTCTATGGATTGTGAGCTGATCGGACCTGATGCTCCAGATTTAGGCTTTGCTTTGCAAAGTGAAACAAATAGTTTAGCAGTTCAAATTATTTGCAAAGCTGCAGGTAAAATTTTGCTGAATAACCAGACATTCCAACAACAGTATTTACAAGAGGGCGATATAATTTCCTTTGGCAAAACACGCATTCAAGTGTCATATGTATGAATGCGCTCTTATACAAAACAAACTGGTTACTGTGTAGCCACCGATGGAACTCCAATTTACTTTGAAGCGCGAGGCGACGGAGAACCCTTAATTTTTGTGTATGGTATTGGATGTTTAATAAATCACTGGCATCACCAGATCGAATACTTTTCGCAATTTTATAAAGTTATTATTTTTGATATTCGTGGACATCATAAAAGCTCCGCCATTCCACATATAAATAATCTAACATTTGACTTTATTGCTGCTGATATTTTTAAACTTTTAGAAGAACTAGAAATTTCACAGGCTCACTTTGTGGCCCATAGTTTCGGCGCTTCGGTTTTGCTTAAGTTTTTCGAATTGTATCCAGATAAAGTTCATAGCCTGTGTTTTATAAATGGGTTTGCAAAAAACCCTATCAAAAATATGTTTGGTCTAAACGTGGTAGAACCTTTTTTTTATTTTGTTAAAGCCTCCTATGAAAAGAATCCAGAGTTGTGGAAAACACTGTGGAAAATGGCTATAGAAAATCCTGTTTCCCTTTTAGTAGCAGGGGTTGCTGGTGGTTTTAATTTAAAACTGACCCACTTTAAAGATATTGAGGTTTATGCTAGGGGCATTGCCAGGATGGACTTGGCTTTTTTCTTTAAACTTTTTGAAGAAATGATGTTTTTTGATGGATCTAAAATATTAACAAAAATCGATAAACCGGCGTTAATCATTGCTGGTGAAAAAGACAATGTTACGCCAGAATTCATGCAGGTTGAAATGCACGAACAAATAAGGAACTCTGAATATATCCGAGTTCCTTATGGCTCCCACTGTTCACAGTTGGATTTTCCAGATTATATAAATCTTCGCTTAGAAAGCTTTCTAAGAAAGCATCCTATCTCCATGCCGCATGAGTGATGTCAAAACCATACTTGGTTAAAGAATCATCTGATTTCAAAATAATTTTAGCGCTGTCACCAGATATTACTGCAGAGTAAGAATCATCCAAAACTCCACTTAATTTATCGACTAAATTTCCTTTACCATCATAAATTTCTACAAAGTCATAGTTGGCTTCTGTATCAAATTTCGAAAAGTATAAAGCAATTTCTTTAGCGCCATTGACTTTAACATTGTAAGTTTCTGAGGATTTATTTTTATAGGGATGAGAAGACGACACTGTGCTATTGGCTTTATTCCAATTTGCAGGATCATTGGGATCTGGTGGCGCCTGCTGATTGGTCAAGGAATTATAAGCATTCACAACTCCTCCGCTTTTCACTTTAGTGCGTAACTGCGGATATCCTTTTGCGGTGGCTATTAAACGATTTTTAATTTCTATATTATTCAAGCGGGCTTCGTGTGCTACTAATAGAGCTGCCACGCCTGACACATGCGGCGTTGCCATTGAAGTCCCAGACCAAGATTGATAACCATTTGTGGTCGTAGATAAAATGTTTACCCCGGGCGCTGCTATATGTACGTTTTTTTTACCAT
>JBMOJS010000061.1:0-13124 GCA_049315665.1 Pseudobdellovibrionaceae bacterium
ATTCTTTTGCATCATATTCTGCTTGCAAAGAACTGGCCGTTGTTTTGAGTGGTAAAATACGATGCTCTGACTGGTACAAAGAAGGGCGCATCAAGTGGTGCATGCCTGTATCAACAATAGCAAAAGTTTTGTGTGGAGTTTTTTTGATATACTGCACTTGGGTCAATAAAACCCCGGCATGTCCGACCAGCCAGCGACCGGGCTCTGTTTGCAGTTGGACTGGCATATCTGCAAAATGCTTTTCAACAATCTTGGCATAATCTTGCAAAAGACTTTCTTCCAAGGCTAAATCCGAACGGTCATAAAAAATCCCCAAGCCGCCGCCAAAATCAAAACGCTGTAAAGTTGAAAATGATTTTTGCAAATCCAAATAAATAGCTTTCATTTTTAATAAAGCGTCATCAAAGCTGCTCAGTTCAAGCATCTGTGATCCCAAGTGGAGGCTTAAACCCACCAAAGTTACAGATGGCAAATTGTCTTTTAAAACTTGCACCAATTCTGGAATTAAAGAGATCTCCATCCCAAACTTATTTTCTTTAAGTCCGGTGGTGATGTAGGGATGTGTTTCAATACTGATATCCGGATTGATTCGCAAAGCCACTTGTGCAGGCCCTAGTTGAGGTCTTTGTTTTACAATATCAATGATACGTAAAAGTTCTGGCAGGCTTTCAATATTGATCTGATCCACTTTGTTTTCTAAAGCCAAAGTCAATTCGCGCACTGTTTTGCCCACGCCGCTGTAAACCATCTGTGCGCCGTCAATCCCGGCCTCTTTGGCTCGCAAAATTTCGCCAGCAGAAACAACATCGGCGCCACAGCCCTGATTTTTTAAAGTTTTTAAAACTTCGATGTTTGAATTGGCCTTCATGGCATAAAACACTTGTAAAGGGGAAAGCAGACCTTTGCGAGCTGCAAAAGCTTTTTGCAGCTTTTGTGCGCGGTCCGCTAGAAAATCCAAATCGTAGATATAAACTGGCGAAGTGTACTTTTCTGCTAGTGGCCACAGGCTTTTTTGCTTGAGTCCCAAGGATAAAACATGATTATTGTAGCTTAAAAATTCCATGCCTGAAAAAAACCATAAAAAAAAGGGTTTGTCATGAAGTCTTCTGCATCTGCACAAATTTTAACATCTGTTTTGGGAACCACCACCTGGGGCTTGCCATTGATCGCGCATCATTTCAACAATGGTGGCCCTGAAGTATTGATTTTAGGCGGCGTGCACGGTGACGAAAGCGAAGGGGTAGTGGCGGCTAGGGGCTTGTTGGGTCATTTTATCCGCCATGGTTTCGACTACAAATTGAATCTGACTTTGATTCCAGAATTCAATCCAGAAGGGGTTTTATCGCAAACCCGAATGAATTCCAGGGGCGTGGATTTGAATCGCAATCTGCCCACCAAGGACTGGTCGCCCGAAATTAAAACTCCGCGTTACCATCCTGGGGCTCACCCCTGCAGTGAGCCTGAAAATCAAATCCTGGTGGAGTGGTTAGAAAAACAAAAACCGCAACTGATTGTGTCTTTGCATTCTTGGCATCCGATGTTGAATGTGAATGGTGATTGCGAAAAATTTGCGGCGGTCATTCACAAGCACACGGGCTATCGCATCGACAAAGACATTGGCTATCCAACGCCTGGAAGTTTAGGCACCTATGCCGGGTTGGAAAGACCTTATCCAACTTTAACCTATGAAATTGAAGATGGTTTGCACGAAAAATCTATTTTAGATATTCATGTGCCGGCTATTTTAGACGCTTTGAAAGTGATGGAGACCACATGAGCCAACAACAGATTCTTATTGATCAAATTTACAATGATATTCAAAATGGCAAAAGCATTTCTGATTTGTCGGCGCAACAGCGAGATGCTGTTTTTACAGTGATTGAAGGCTTAGACAAAGGCGAAATGCGTGTCTGCCAAAAGGTAGAAAAAGAATGGCAGACTCACCAGTGGATCAAAAAAGCCATCTTGCTGTATTTTCGCTTACAAAAAATGACCGTGATGCAGGCCGGGGATTTTCAGTATTTTGATAAAGTGCCAGTAAAAAAATGGAGCGAAGCTGACGGAGTGCGGGTTGTGCCCCATGCCTTGGCTCGTAAAGGTAGCTTTATCAATAAAGGAGCCATCTTAATGCCCAGTTACGTAAATATCGGGGCCTATGTGGATTCAGGCACCATGGTGGACACTTGGGCCACGGTGGGGTCTTGCGCTCAGATTGGTAAAAATGTGCACCTATCCGGCGGCGTTGGTATCGGCGGAGTTTTAGAACCCGTTCAAGCCAATCCCGTGATTATTGAAGACGATTGTTTTTTAGGCAGCCGCGCCATTGTGGTTGAAGGCGTGTTGGTAGAAGAAGGTGCCGTGCTTGGCGCCGGAGTCACTATCACCGCCAGCACCAAAATCATTGATGTGACGGGGCCCGAAGCCAAAGAATACAAGGGACGTGTGCCAGCCCGGTCGGTGGTGATCCCAGGGACAGTAAACAAAAAATTTGCCAGTGGTGATTACGGAGTGCCTTGCTGTTTGATCATTGGTCAGCGCAAACCCAGCACCGATTTAAAAACCAGTTTGACCGAAGCTCTGCGCGATTATCAGGTCAGTGTTTAGGGCAGGTGAGTGTGTAGGGCGCGTAAGACGGCGCTCGATCAAAAAATTCAGATAGGTTTCAGATGGAAGTGATGCCGCAGCAAAGTTTTATGTTTGTATGTAAAGCTACTGATGGCATTGCAATCTTGAGTGCAATATAACAAGTAATGGTCCCCGGGACTGGACTTGAACCAGCACGCCCTTTCGAGCGCTACCACCTCAAAGTAGTGCGTCTGCCAATTTCGCCACCCGGGGTTGTTGATAAAATCTTTAGGAACTATAAAATAAGATTTTGCGTCTGTCCGCAAGTAAAAATCATTCCTGTGGTGATCTGGCATCAGCTAGAAGTTGAGTTTTTGTATTTTTATGTATGAGGTTTAACCCACTTTGATTTTTTATGGGTGAGCTTGCGTCTGTTGCGAGCCGTTCACTTTATTTTTAAGTGGATTCAAGTTTTCTGCTATATCTATTTGCAATTCTGGATTGGAAGTAGTGTTCAGATAAGTGGTTGTATTATCCAAAGAGGCCAACTGGCGCAAAGCGGGCTTCCAGTCGGACTGGGTCAAATAACCCCTCTCGCTGACCGTTAACAGAGAGAATGAATAAGAATAGCCTGAAAAATAGGCAAATAATCCCAGCGCACTCATGATTATATAAAAATATATGCGTTTTTGTACCACTGGACTTAGGTTAAACGTTGACATAGGTCCTGGGCAACAGTTAATTTAGCAAAAATTTCATTGCGGGCCGCAAATTGCGGGAGTAGCTCAGTTGATAGAGCGTTGCCTTGCCAAGGCAAAGGTCGCGGGTTTGAATCCCGTCTCCCGCTCCAATTTATTTTTAGGGTTTAGTCAAAAATTTAAAATAAGTAAATGTTCTAAGTACTTAATAATACATAAGAGAAAAATGATTTCTAGCGTCGATATTTCATGAAATTTCAGCAGATTTCAAAATTTGATGACAGAATGATGACAGGTTGATGACAGATTTTTGAGTCTGTTTTTGGCTTTCAAAAATTCAAATCAAACTTTGGGGTGACTGACGGAACATAGTTTCGCAGTCGTATATACCTACTCACAGACCTTCGAAATCCAAAGACCCAACTTTACGGAGGTTATATGTTTGGCGTAGTACAATTTATCAGAAGTATTTTTATTTTGGCCATTGCACTTGGTGCCGCTGGCACTTTGGTTGAAGCCACTGGCTGCGTGGGTCGCGAGGCTGTCAAAGCCCACCAGCATGGTGGTATGAGCTTTAAGTGGTTAAACCAACAGCTGGTTGGTCCTAACCACAAATAAATAATTGAGTCCCTCTTTTTAAAAAATAGAAAAATTTAAAAGGAGTTTTGCTTTGTTACAAAAGAAAAGAATTAATGCCATTTACTGTCGTGTCAGTACTGACACCCAGCAAACGGGTCTTGAGTCACAAATTCGTGCCCTTAAAGATTGGTGCTTTAGAAATCAGATTACAGAATATGAATTGTTTGCGGACGAGGGCGTTTCAGGCGCTAAAGAAAGCAGGCCTGCCCTCAATAGATTAATGGCAATGGTTGAAACCGACGAGGTCGAGCAAATTATCGTGTTTTCATTTTCACGTTTTGCAAGATCGACCAGTCATCTTTTAAAAGGGCTAAAAATCTTCAAAGAGAAAAATACAAGATTCATTTCAATCACGGAATCCATAGACACAAACTCACCTTTAGGTGTGGCGCTCTATACAATTTTGGGACAGAGTATAAAAAAAATCGTCTTTTTTATAGCTGTATTTGTTATTCTGGGCTGTAATTGTGCCCAGACTATCCATTTTTTTAGGTTTTATACAAATGGCAGCCATTGGAGTACGTGGATATTGGTGGGCAATATTACTAGCATTTCTTTTCTATAGCCTATGGCAAACCAGTGTAAAAAAATCAAAAGGTTTAAAAACACAATACCCCGCGGATAAAAATCAGCTTCGTGATGTTACGCCAAACACAGAAAAAAAATCGGAGTAAATCATCTTTACTCCGTCAGACATCTGATTGTGTACCTATCCTGAAAATTCTATACATGAATAGCGAAAGATCTTTATGCGATTTGAAATATTTGTTGGCGTTGATCAAACAGGATCAGTCGACAGACTTGACAGGGCTTTGAATCCTTCACAGGTATTGCCCGATAGCTAAGGCCGATTGAACTGCGCCATTAATACTGCCGCCGCCAAAAGCATCGCCACCTAGAAAAAGATGAGGCACTTCACTTAAATGGCAAAATTTTGTTGAATAAATTGTTTCAGGATGACTGAATCGCCATTTTTTTAACTGGCGAAAAGTGACGTCAACAGAAGCTACTAATTGTTCTTGAAACAAGGACTCAATTTGGTTAGTAACTTTATCTTCTGCCACATCAAAATGGGTCTCACTGAACTCGGGATTCATGACCACTGTGTAGCTAGGGACTGGACTGATTTTTTTAAGATAATTGTTAGCTACTGAAAAAATCGATCCTTTAGGATTTATATAAGCGCTGTTTCCTAATTTAAAAGCCACCTCATTTTGAGTTTCAAAAAGACCAACCAAAGCCTTTGCGTATTGAATCTTTTCTAATTCTGGCGGGTAGCAAAAACCCGAGGCCTTTAAAATATCTAGGCTCTGAGGTATTGGGCAAGTGAGCACAACTTTTTCAGCCAAGTAAGTGGCTCCAGAACTGCACACCACCTGAAGAAGATTTTGTTGTTTAACAATTTTAATAACCAGTTCACTAAATAAAAATTCATGACATGATTCACGCAAAGCTTTTGCTATTTGCGTAATTCCCTGGTTGCCAACATAGTGCTCGACACCTGCTTCATCTTTAAACCACAGACGACTTGCATTCCGCATTTGCATTTGATCATGCCAAAAAATAGGTCGCGGTGAAGAGTGTCTGTAGAACTGAGCCCCATGATCAAATACGGCTTCACCTTGGCGACGGGTAGCCATTCGCCCACCCACAGATTTTGATTTCTCAATCAAAGTCACCGACTTGCCTTGTTGATTTAAAAAATGAGCTAAACTAAGGCCACAAGCTCCAGCCCCAATAATAATGACTGACTTAGTATTCATTGCCTCTGATCACATGATAAAATAATAATGTCATTAAAATAAAATTGAGCTATTGTAGGTACAGTTAAAAAATGAAAGCCGAAAAAAGTTGTAATTGTCAAAGTCGCTATTGCAGATCATTTTATTCTTACTTACTAAACATTTTAGGCCCTTGTGTGGCCGTGGCCAATTGCAGTTCGGATTGTAGTTTTAATGCAAAGTTGCCAGCTACAGACTGAACCAAATAGGCAGGGTTTTCAGCAGACCCATTTCTTTTAATGACTTTTCCTTTAAGTGTTTTAGATACGGTAGTTGTATAAACTTCTTTCACTGATCCTTTAACAAAGCCGCTCATCCACTTCCATTGAACTGGTGTATCTACAGCAAAGCTTTTAAACTTGGTTTTCATTTCCACCCCTTTGTTGAGCCATCTGGTCGCTGTCGGCTGCATTTAAATCTACTTTCATTGTGCTCGACTTGTACTTTATGTTTTAGGTGGCCTTGTTCATTGGCTGTTATCCGCTGAAATTGACATTGCTACCCCCTAAATCATAGCATCAGAACTAATGATCTGTTCACCGTTAAAGTCTGTTTTCATTTCTGTGCAGATAGTTTGGGCAATTTTGTTTGCAGGATTAATTTTTAAACTCTTTGGCAATAAAAAACCAAATGCAGTTAAAGCTTTCAATGTGATTATTTCGAAGAGGCGAAATTCTGATCTTTCACCACCTATAAGGCCAGGTCTGATGATCGAATATTTATCAAAGTTTAAAGCCCTGATGCTTTCTTCAATTTCACCTTTGATCTTGCTATAAAAAATGGGCGATTTAGCGGAGGCCCCCATGGACGAGTTAAGAATAAAATGTCGGGTGCCATTTTTCTTTGCCAAGTTTGCAAAATTCAGTGGGTAGTCATAATCGACCTTTTTAAAGTTAGGCTTGCTTTTGGCTTTTTTCATGGTTGTGCCAAGTGTGCAAATGACGACATCCGCGTTTTTAAACTCTTCCGCATTTTCATTTTTTTCGTAGTCATAAATAATCAATTTCTGCTTAGAATGAATACTTTGGCCATGGCGCGCGGGGGTAACAACTTCTAAGATTGAAGGATCTGCAAGTAGCAGCTTCAGAACTTCCTGACCCACCAATCCCGTTGAACCTATCAGAATGACTTTCATTGTGGCCTCCGGATTCATTTTTAAGCGAGTTTTAAGAAAAGTCTATATTTGAGAACCAATACTGTCACTTTGTACGCAAAACTGTAAAAATCATATAAGCCGTTGTTTTTACTGTAGAACACGCAATTATGCACGCACAAACTGTCTCAAATATAGACAAAAAAAGCCGGCAAAAACCTTGGCACGGGCTTGCAGTATGATTTAGCAGAAGTTTACAAATTATCGTAATAAATAAAAATAGAGGAAAGATTTATGAAATTAGGTGCATTGATTCTATCAACAGTTTTTTTGACAGCAACTGTGTCTTTCGCAAAATCACAAGATAAAAAGATCGAGTTTATTGGCTACTTTCAGCAAACAGGGCCCGAGATTATCCTTTCCAATTTTATGGAAGGGGAAATTATTAATGCAGAGTACACAGGAAGTTTTGCAACAGTGATGTTAACAGCAAATGCTTTATCAAATGGTCAATTTAAACCGTATGCATTTTCTGTTAAATCCGCTAAGGATGAAAGTATAGCGCATGGAGCTTGTGATTTTTCGATGGTAAAAAGTGTAAAATTAGATTCAGTCAATGTTAATCAATTTGACCTTAATGGAAAATTTAAGGATCTAAATGAAATTGGTCTAAAAAAGGTCAATAAAAGTGCTCAAGATCTAGCAAATGGAATATTAGAAATTGATAAAGAAAAAAAGACAACTCACTTATTTCTACGAGATTGTAAACTAACTGATGCCACCGGACTACTAACTAGTGATTTGAGATTCAATATCGTTCTTGAAACTGAAAATTTTAAAAACGACAGTATGACTTGCTACTCATTGGTCATGGGACCAATGGAAAATGACAAATACAACCTTATATCTGGCTGTGAAGATAAAAAGTAGTCATGCAAACTCACTTATGGGTTTGGTATCGAGTGCTTAGATGATCCATAAGCTGTTTATTGCGTCGCCACGCCAAGGACGGTGTGATTTTGCCTTGCAACACTGCGCATAAATCTTATGGTGACTATCAAAAAAACTTTTGGTACTTATGCAAGAAAAACAGGATCCCCCGTGGGTCAGGAAGGTCAAAAATGAAAAATCTATTGTTCATTTTTTTTCTACAGTTTTCTGTCGTAAGCTTTGCCAATATTGTTAGCACCGGCGAAAGACATGTTTGTACTTTAATTTCAGATGAAGTGAAGTGTGTTGGGGACAATAAATTTGGTCAGACCACAGTGCCCGTTTTAAATAAGCCCACCCAAGTCAGTGCCGGTGGAAAACACACCTGTGCTTTGGATGCTGATGGCGTTCACTGCTGGGGAAACAATGAGTCTAGTCAGATCACAGTGCCGGTTTTGAATAAGCCCACCCAAGTCAGTGCCGGTGGCAATCACACCTGTGCTTTAGATGCCGACGGTGTGAAATGCTGGGGCTTGAATCGATCAGGCCAAACCAATGTTCCAGAACTATCGAACCCCACTCAAGTCAGTGCCGGCGAATGGCGAACCTGCGCCATGGATAAGGGGATCGTAAAATGTTGGGGCAGCGGTATCATCAAAATTGAATTGCCAGAGTTGAATAAACCGCAAGTGATCAGTGCGGGTGGATATTACTCTTGTGCTATTGAAGACTTGGGCAATGTGAAATGCTGGGGTTTTTTGATTGCAGACCCTTCAGAAATGCCAGCTTTTAAAAATCCGCAACAAGTGACCGCTGGGGGCGACCATGCCTGTGCCTTGGACGATGAAGGTGTGAAATGCTGGGGCAATAATAATTTTGGTCAGTTGAATTTACCGGTATTAAATCATCCCACTCAAGTCAGCGCCGGCAAATACCAAGTGTGTGCCTTGGACGATGATGGTGTTAAGTGTTGGGGACAGGCTCCAAATCCTGCTTCAGAGACGTCTGTTGATCTGCAAGAATAATTTCTGCTAAAATAGCGGGTGGTGGAAGCTTTTTATAAGCTTCTATTCCCTGCTGCAATTGTTCTATCGAACGAAAACCACAAATAGCCAAGCTCAATTCTTTAAAAGATAAATTATAGGCCAACGCGAATTGCATCAGCGTGCATTCGTACTTTTGTACAATGGCTTGCAATCTTTTGGCGTGATCCATGCGCGCAGAGTTGTCGCGAGCCTTCCACCATGGGGCCCAAGATCGACAGTCTTCAGATGAAAATGTTCTGTCTTTGGTGACAGTTCCTGAAAGCACGCCTTTATCAAAAGTTCCCCAGCTCATAAACTTAGTATTGTTTTCTTGAAGAAATGGAAGCAGTTCACTTTTGACTTGATCGTTGAAGTAATTCAATTCTGATTGCACCACTGACACCGTCGCGACCTGCTGGGCCTTTTGAATGTCGCTGACATTTGTATTGCATAAGCCGATATTCAATATTTTGCCTTGCAATTGAGCTTTGGCCAATACTTCGTAAGGCTTACGAATATCCACTTTGGCGTCTGGCCAGTGAATCATGTATAAATCAATATAGTCGGAATTTAAGTCACGCAGGGATTGTTCCAGCATTTTTAATGTGGTCTTGGGATCATTGCTCATATTGACTCGCCGGTTAGGGTGCCAAGTGACCCCGGATTTTGAAACAACAAAGACCTGATCCCGATTTTGTTTAAAAGCCTTACCCATGCGTTTTTCAGAAAGGCCAAAGCCATAAATGGGTGCCGTATCAAAAACCCGAATTCCCATTTCGAAGGCATTTTTTAATAAACGAAGGGATTCATCTTCGCTGATGGCCCCAAACCCATAACCCGCCCCTTCACCACTGATAGAGGCGCCACCAAAGGCAATAGGAATCACAGAGAATGCTTGCTTTAAAGAAATCATGACTTGTTTTAACTTGTTTTTATACCAATTCCATTAAATAATTCCCAAAAATTTAGAGAATAATTAAATGGAATTGGTATTTTTGAACAACAAACATAAAAAACGGCGATGAAGCTATTGTGTTTTGCTCACTATAAAGAAGCCGAAACTTTTATCAAAGAAGAGGCTTTTAAGTCCTGGCCTTGTCTGCTGGACGGGGTTTTTGCCAATGGACAAGATTATCTTTTATTGACTGGGGAAGGTGTTTTTACGGCGCAAAGTCGTTTAGCCCTGTTTTTAGGAATCCAGCATGAAAGCATTGAAGCCGTTTATAATTTTGGTGTTGCAGGACGTTTAGATTCACGACTATCTGTGAATGAAGTTTATCCTGTGGAGCAAGTGTATTTACAAACTCCCTTAGGCTTTGAATTTCAGTCCTTTGCCCTAGCTGCCACAGATCAGGGGGCGCAAAGCCCAAGACCTTCCGTGGATGTTGTCACTGCTTTTGAAAGAGTTCAGTCCTTAGAGCAAAAAAATCAGCTATTAACAGCAGGCTCTTTGGTGGACAAAGAATTGTGGGGACTGGCTTTTGTCTGCAAGCAGCTGAATAAAAAACTATATAGCTACAAGGTCATTTCGGACGATGCCAGCAGTGAACCATTTTGTGATCAAGTGCAAAATGAATCCGAGTTTTTTTCCGATTTATTGTACATACACTGGCAAAAAAATAAACAGAGTTTACACCACGCAACCAAATCTGTTGAATCTGGAACAGGAGCGACTGTGACGGATAATAGGGCCTATAATCAGGGGCGACTGTGGCAACGCTACAGTGAAAATATTCATCTGACCCATTCGCAACAAAACCACTATGAAAATCTGTTGTTAAAAATCAAAGCGCAAAGCTTATCCGAAGATCAATTGCTGCATAAAATTGAAAGTGAAAAAATCATTCAACAAAAAAACGTATCTCCCAAGCAAAAAAGTAAATTGTTGTTACAGGCCTTTGACTTAGAAATTCACCCTCTAAAAAAACAACTATTGAATAAAACTGAAGCTATTTTTAGTGGCTGCAAAGAAAGCCACATACAGTGGGACAGCCCTAGTGATTTTGAAAATTCTGAATTGAAGTTTACCTTGCTTGTAAAAAATCAGAAAGATTTGCAGATGGCCCTAGAGCGTCTATATAAGTTTGAATATGCTGAGTATTTAAATTTTTTAAAAGGCAATGGTATTGAGCTTTAAAAAGAAAAATAAGCAGGTAAGCTAACTGTGTTTGAAAAAATATTTGTCGAAAATGAATACGTAAATCATCCTCGGGTGCTGGTTATGCAGCAAAAGTTCTCACAGGCCCTTGTTGTGCCGATTGATAAAATCGAAAACAGTTTTGGTCGGTTCAAAAAACCTTATTTACAAAAAAGATCCCATTTGAATTTGTACATTGGGCGTAAAAAAGGTTTGTTGGTAAAGCCGGCGCCCCCAGCCTATGGAGTTATCGGTGATCCCCATTATTATTTTGTTCATGCTTACAATTGTATTTATGAATGCCAGTATTGCTACTTGCAAGGTTATTTTAACTCTCCGGATATTGTTCTTTTTTTAAATCATGATGAAATTGGCAATGAAATTTTAGCAACAATCCAAAAACACCCCGAGCAAAAGACTTGGTTTCATGCCGGGGAGTTTAGCGACTCTTTGGCCTTGTCACACCTGACCGGAGAAGTGGATTTTTATTGGTCACTGCTGGCTGATCACCCCAAAGCCTATTTAGAACTGCGAACCAAGTCGGTCAATATTAAGCCTGTATTAAAACAAAAACCGGCAGCAAATATTTTTGTCACCTTTTCATTGTCGCCAGCCCGCCGTGCTTTACAAAGTGATTTAAAAACGCCAACGACAGCAGCAAGGCTGCAGGCAATGAAAGCCCTGGTGGATGCTGGTTTTTGTGTGGGCGTGCACTTGGATCCCATGATCTATGATATTGATTTTGTACAGAACTATCAAAGATTGATTGAAGAATGGGTAAGATTGATTCCCCCAGAAAAAATCAGCTATATTTCTGTTGGGGTTGTGCGTTTTTCGAAAGATGTTTATCGCCAAGTTAAAAACAACTATCCGGATTCTGATTTGCTTCAACAAGAATTCACTTCGGGATTTGATCAAAAGATTCGATATTCATACCCCCTTCGAAGTGCAATGCTAGAAACCGTAAAAAATCAGCTTTTATCGGCTGGTTTTGCTGATCAGCAAATCTATTTTTGCATGGAAGAGAATGACTAAGCGGCTTTGATTAAAAATTTATATTTAGACAGTTTTTGTGAAAGGTCTTGGGCTGTTTTTTCTACAAACTGCAAAACAGTTTTGTTGTAGGCTTCAGCTTTGGCAAAGCCAACCAAAGCTCCGATCACCTTGTCCTGTACAATCAATGGGGCTGCCGTGGCATGTTCGGGGTATTGTTCTGCAGACCAATTTTTAAAAAATTCATCATTGATTGCAGAGGGATAAACTTTACCATGAAAGGCCTTGCCAGAAGTATGAACAATATAAAATAAGCTTGGAGATTTTAAATCCAAAGATTGATGAGGGTCTAAAACTTGTGACCAATCTTCACCTTTACTAAAAACTTTAAACAATGTTTGCTGTTCGTTGAACTCAACAATCAAAGATTGTGAAAAATAACTTTTCATCACTCGCAGGGACTCGTTGCACTCTAAATCGATACGCGAAGGGTCTTTGCTTTTTATTTTCTCTAGGTAATAATTCTCTACAACTTTATTTGAAGTTTTGCCAAAGATCGTTTTTTCTTCGACTTTATTTGGGAGGATGATTTCTGATTTTGTTGCCGATGCAAGGCTTCCTACTTTGGAAATAGTGCTTGCAAAAGTAGCATCTGATTTGCCTGGCTTCGCAGGGATAACAATACTGGTGTTC
This sequence comes from Pseudobdellovibrionaceae bacterium, assembly GCA_049315665.1. Taxonomy (GTDB): domain Bacteria; phylum Bdellovibrionota; class Bdellovibrionia; order Bdellovibrionales; family Bdellovibrionaceae; genus JBMOJS01. Next base: position 12,555 of record JBMOJS010000061.1, read on the forward strand.
ACCATGGTCTCTGTTTTGACCATCTGTTTCCATTTAGGATTGAGTTCCTCTTCCGTTTTCAATTGAATCTTAGCCACGGACAATGTTTTTTCACTCAAGAACCCTTGGGGAGCTGAATCCTGCAAGCTGAAGTCTTCTTCGGCGGAGGCATTATCGTACTCTGCAGCGGGTGGCTCTAATTCAAAAAGGTTTTCTGTGGTTGGTGGCAAAGAGGACGGCGTTTTAACTTCTGCCTGAACTGGGGATTGACCCTCATGCAAAGAGGTCTGAGTTTTTTTCTGGGTTGCATCTTCAATCTGTGACCACCACAACTGCAGGCCTTGCAAAGGAGCTAAAATAAAAATCACTGGGGAACCGGCCAATTGTTGAAAATCAGGAGGCTGAAGCCCTGCGACCAAAAGATGATTTTGCCATTCAGCAATGGGTAAAAGTTCTTCTGACCAAGAGTATTTATCTTGCCACTGCTGCCACACCTTGGCAGGTAAATTTTTCTCGGTAAAATAATGGGCCTTTAAACTTGTTAAGCCCCAATGGTCGCGGGCCCAGCTTAAATAAGTCTCCATTGATATT
>JBMOJS010000305.1:0-2924 GCA_049315665.1 Pseudobdellovibrionaceae bacterium
TGGATAAGCCTCATTTTTAAATTATAAAAGTCTTCGTTTCGTCTCAAAATCTCTGGGTTTATGTCGCTTATCCAGCGTACTTAATAACAGCAATTCCAATAAATAACTTCCTACATTGACTTGATTTTTTAGATTAAACGATTGTTGGCTATCCTAGCCTTAGCGTCGCAGGCCAGCTTAAATTTTTTTCTATCACCACAATCAGAAAAGGCTGCGACCCCTCATGGTTTTATATTTAAATCGCTCTCTGGGCATACAAACAGATGCAGCTTTTCTGTCCCGCTGTTGTGTGTGAATGTTTGGTGTTCGCAGGTATTTCAATCCGGTCGCCTGCCCGTAGTAATATTTGATTTCCAGAAACATTAAAGATGATCTCGCCTTCAACAATAAAGCGAACTTCACAAAAAGGGTGCCGGTGGTCACTGATTCTTTCTTGGCTCATAAAAATTTCTTTCTGTGGTTCAAGCCCTTCGTGAACTAAAATTTTACTTAAAGCTTCAAGACTAGGTTGAATGGGGGCTTGCCAGCGATGAATGATCATATTGATGCACTCCTTATAAGCGGATCGTTGTACAAAAGATTTACGATAAAATAGATGATTTTATAACCAACTTCAAACCCTTTGTATAACCCTTAGCGCCTCAGACTAGGCTGTTGTCGGAATCGCCCCGGTAGAATCCCAAGTATTTTCGTAAATTTTTAGTAATTATTTATTGGAATTGGCATAAGCACATTGCGTAGTCGACTGAAACAAGATCTTTTGGATCTACAACTTTAGACTTTTATATTTTAAACAATGCAAATTATCACTTTGGATACGCCTCATTTCGAAAATATAAAGTCTACACTTCTTTCAAAAGCGCCACCCTATTTTTAAGATGTGCTTACGATGTGCCCTCATTTGCATGAACGACTACCAAGAACAAATATAAGCGGTTTCAACGTAGCTCGTCGTCAAAACAGTTCGACTATTTTTCTTTCTCACGCTTTGATCTAGCTTATATTTGTTATTGTCGACAGAATCAGCCAGATGAGGACAGGCCCTGATAATACACAAAATAAAATTGATATTCTCAAATCAGTACAGATTTTTTAAAACTAATTTAATTATTTCGTTAAGTCCTTGTTGGTCATGACGATAGAACTATTAAGAGTTGGTTATGCTGAAGGGGGCCTAGTGACTAGTCCAAAATTAAAATCATCTCCAGACAAAATTGAAAATGTTCTAAATTTTGTTGGAAGCTCGAAAGGACTACGAGCAGAAAATAGCCAAAGCAATCAAGTTCGGATTGTTCAGCAAATTGATAACAAGGCTTTTGCATTTGACCCATATGATGTCTTGGATGTTCTGAATCGCACTGACTCTGATAATAAGCCCTTTTTACAATTGAATTTTAAAAACTCTCAAAAAGTTTTATTTACAGACTCATTGGTTGGCTTTAAACCTGTGCCTGTTTTGGGGTTAGATATGAGTCGCTTGCCCAGAGTTGTCACAACCCCTGACTTACAAAGTGTTTTTGACGCTATCGAAGAGTCTTTAGGCTCAGATCATGTTGATGATCATGAAGTTGAAGTGCTTAAAAAAGTTTATCAATCAATTCTGCATGGCGGAGAGAAAATAGGTTTTGAGTTGCCCTTTGAGAAGAAATGGTGGCAAAGATTGGTCTCTTCACGACTAAAGGCCTGTGCTTAAGGTTTGGATATTCTTAACATTTACCATGCACTTTTTTATTGCTTGAACCGTGGAGCTATTTCATCACTTAAACGCAGCTCCTTCATTATGCCACTGTCAAAATCAAAAGAAATAACAGAATTACTGGTAACTATACATTTTGGTTTCTCTTTTTCATTTTAGAAGTCGGTACAACTCAAGCTTTATCGTTCTTTGAATTTCTTTGATAGGAAGCTTATCAGGCCGTGCTTCCCTGGTGAATTGCTTACTCAGGTGATGTATTTAGAATACTTTATTTTATGCTTAAAATATTAAATATATCCTTCTAAGTTTTAGCTTCTCAGCTGGCGGCTTGTCTCGGTAGAAATAATTGATCGAACCGTCAGCTTGAAGCCGCTGTATCTGTACCTTTACCCACACTGGTTCGTTCCTGCCAGCCCACAAGTTCTTATAATAAGAATTTATTACACAGTTTTTAGGGCCATTACGCCAAACTTTTGCCAAAAATGTACAATTTTTAAGCGGTTTTTATTATTCATGGCATAAAAAGATAACCGCAAAAGAAAAACCATTGACCTTTACTGCCTCTTAAGAGAATTACTCTGGTCTTTTGGGGGCATAGCTCAGCTGGGAGAGCATCTGATTTGCATTCAGAAGGTCGCAGGTTCGATCCCTGTTGCCTCCACCAAACGAAACTCTTTTCTTTGACTCGACACGAAAGAAGAAAAAGAAAAGAGTTGACGGGAAAAGAAGAATTGAGTACTTCTTGCCCTCTCGAAACGATTGCTCTTTGAAAACTAAATAGCTAGTTAAAAATTTTTGGGCTCCTAAAAGGTTTTAAAACCTGAATTTTTTGAATTAAGAACAACATAACGTAAGTTAATGCTAACGTTTGTTTACAGAATTTAACTGGAGAGTTTGATTCTGGCTCAGAACAAACGCTGGCGGCGTGCCTAATACATGCAAGTCGAACGGGGAAAGGTTTCGGCCGAGTACTAGTGGCGCACGGGTGAGTAACGCGTGGATAATCTGCCTTCGAGTGGGGGATAACTAGCCGAAAGGTTAGCTAATACCGCATAACGCAACAGAAACTGCGGTTTTTGTTGCTAAAGGTTTTTCGCTTGAAGATGAGTCCGCGTGAGATTAGCTAGTTGGTGAGGTAATGGCTCACCAAGGCGATGATCTCTAACTGGTCTTAGAGGATGATCAGTCACACTGGAACTGAGACACGGTCCAGACTCCTACGGGAGGC
>JBMOJS010000062.1:0-13102 GCA_049315665.1 Pseudobdellovibrionaceae bacterium
AAATAAAAAAGACGTGATTGAAAGATTGATCAACGACATTACGACTTTAGATTTGCAGCTTGAAAACTCTTTATGGCTTTCACAATTTGACAATTATAAATTTCAAGCTGAGGCTTTTTTTATCAGTAAGTCCATCGAGTCTTTGAAAATGCTGTTCCCAGAAATTCAAATCGAACTACAAAAAGAGGCCGAAGTATTTACCGACCGACGGGCCTTGGAATTGGTTTTAAAAAATCTTTTTCATAACTCAATACTGCACGGAAAAGCCCAAAAAATAAAAATTGATGTTGTGACTCATAAAAATTCACTTTTGCAAATCTCTATTGTTGACGACGGCCAGGGCTTTCAAGGGGTGGCCGCTTCGCTAGGGAAAGAGATTTTAAAATCCCAACACAGCAAAGGCAATGGCATTGGTCTTTATTTATGCAAACAGTTGATCAAACGTTTGAAAGGTCAAATTATTTTAAATGCTACTGCAGATGATGGGGAAAGACGGACTTCCCCACAAACAACTGAAAAAGGCTTTGCGGTTTTACTGATTCTACCTGGTGGCCAGCGATGAAAAAAATTCTTTTGGTCGAAGATGACTCTTCATTGGGTAAAACTTTATTTCAGCGTCTCACTGAAGACTATGATGTGGTGTGGGCGGACTCCGTGCAAAAAGCCCATGATGCTTTTTCCCCGACCATTGATTTAGCTATTTTAGATGTTGGGCTACCAGATGGAAATGGCTTTGATTTGGCTAAAGACTTTCAAGCCAAAAGCCAAATACCTATTATCTTTTTGACAGCCCAGGCCGACGCAGAGTCACGTCTGAAAGGGTTTGAACTGGGTGCCGAAGAATACATCCCTAAACCTTTTTTACTGAAGGAACTTTTACTTAGGGTTAAACATGTCTTGGAACAGCACTCCCTGACTAAAGAACTTCACCTGCAAGATTGTAAAATTAATTTTACCACCATGTCTATCCATCAAAAAGATGGACGTATTGAATATCCACCGGCTACAGATATGAAGATTTTGCAGCTGTTGGTTGAAAAGTCACCCCGAGTTTTAAGTCGGGATGAAATATTAACTGAAATCTGGGGTGAAGACAAAAATCCCAATCATCGAACAGTGGATAATATTATTGCTCGCTTACGAAATGTTTTAGGATCAGGCGGAGAAAACTATATCCGCTCTATTCGTGGAATTGGCTATCAATGGTCGACGGAGGCCCAATGAACTTACTGTTTCAAAATGCAATTCAAAAAATCCCCCAAGCTGTGCCACCCATCTGGTTTATGCGACAAGCGGGGCGCTATCACAACCACTATCAAAAATTACGTGCCAAACACAACTTCATGGAATTGTGCAAAATTCCAGAACTTGCTGCAGAAGTGGCTTTGGGCCCCATCGAAGATTTTGACTTTGATGTTTCCATTCTATTTAGTGATTTATTATTCCCTTTGGAAGCTCTGGGCCTGGGATTAGAATACACTGATCATGGTCCCCGCTTGGGTCAAGCCTTGACTGACCAAAACATCGCTACACTGAACAGCACCGATGAGTGCGCTGAATTTATGCAGTTTCAAAAACAGGCGATGATCTTAACTAGACAAAGATTGCCTAAAAATAAAAGTTTGATTGGTTTTGTTGGTGGGCTTTGGACTTTGTTTGTCTATGCTGTTGAAGGGGGCCATGCTGGGTCATTGGTTCATTCTAAAAATAAAATTCATTTGTATGAAAAATTCAAAGATATATTGCTGCCTTTGTTGAAAAAAAATATCCAATTGCAATTGGATGGCGGAGCCGAAGTGGTCATGATTTTTGATACTGCTGCCGGCGAAGTGTCTTCGGAGTTTTTTAAAACTCATTTACAAAAAGATCTTTTAGCTTTGCGTGATACTTTTGCCGGAAAATTGGGTTACTATTCTAAAGGCACACAGTCTTGTTTTTTTGATGATCACTTTACCAAAGGCACTGCTCAGTCGCATTGGGCGGGCTTAGGGATTGATCACCGTTGGAATATGCTGGACTATTTAAAAAATCAAACCAGCCCTGGGTTTTCGCAAGGAAACTTTGATCAGGCCTTGCTGCATCAAGAGCCTGAAGATTTTAAAAAGTCATTGAATCTTTATTTGCAAAAATTTGTTGATACGCCTGTCGATATTCGACGAGGCTGGGTGTGTGGCCTTGGGCATGGGGTTTTGCCAAAAACTCCTGAAAAAAATGTTCGCTTTTTTGTAGATCATGTTAGAAAGGTTTTTAGTACATGAGTGCACTATCACAACTTTTAGCCAAGTACGACACTCCGGTGCCTCGCTACACCAGCTACCCAACAGTGCCCTACTGGGAAGAGGCTCCAACAGCAGAGAACTGGATTTCGCATCTGCAAAAAACTTTGCAAACGCAAGACAGTTCTTGGTCCATGTATTTGCATATTCCCTTTTGTGAATCCTTATGCACCTTTTGTGGTTGTAACACTATCATTACCAAAAATCATAAAAAAGAAGAGCCCTACATAGATGCGATTTTAAAAGAATGGCATTTGTATCTTGAAAAGGTTCCCGACTTTACTAAAAAGCCTTTGAAGCATATGCATTTGGGTGGTGGGACTCCAACTTTTTTAAGTGCCGATAATTTAAAAAAATTATTGGATCCGATTCTTTCAAAAGTAAAATTAGATCCCCAGTTTGAAGCCTCTATCGAAGTGGATCCACGAAAGACCCACACAGAGCATCTAAAAGCATTGCGACAAATGGGCTTTCAAAGAATCAGCATGGGTGTGCAAGATTTTAATCCCGAAGTGCAAAGACTGATCAATCGCATACAGCCTTTTGAAATCACCAAAAAACTGACTGATGAAAGTCGCAGCTTAGGGTTTTCATCAGTGAATTTTGACTTGATTTATGGCTTGGCTAAGCAGACTCCGACCTTGATGCAGAAAACAGCCGAACAAACAGTGGCTTTAAAGCCAGATCGCATTGCTTTGTACAGTTTTGCTTTAGTACCGTGGATTAAGCCGGCACAGCGCTTATTCAAAGACAGTGATCTGCCCCAAGGGGCCGACAAACGTTTGCTTTATGAAGTGGCCCGTGAAGTGTTGTTGAATAATGATTATGTCGAAGTGGGCATGGATCATTTTGCTTTGAAAACGGATAATTTGGCCTTAGCCCTGCAACACAAAACTTTGCATCGCAACTTTATGGGATACACGGATCAGCGAACAGATATTTTATTGGGCTTAGGGGTCAGCAGTATTTCAGAAACTCCCTATAGCTTTCATCAAAATGAAAAACTGTTGCCACTGTATGAAGAATAAATTCATCAGTCGATGCTTGCCACCCACCGTGGACATGTCTTGACTGAAGAGGATCGTTTACGACGGCAGCAGATTTTAACTTTAATGACTGAATTTAAGGTGAATTTTTTAAATTCTGAGCAAGCACAACAGGCACAAACTTTTTTACAAGTTCCTTTGCAGGATGGTTTGATATCTATCGACGGTCAAACCTTACAAATGACTGAAGCTGGTCGTCCTTTTTTACGCAATATTTGTGTGTTTTTTGACGAAAGACTAAAAAGAAAGCAGCCCGATGCCCCTTTATTTTCAAAATCCATCTGATTCATCAATGAAAAAAAAAGTGATCATTGTTGGTGCCGGATTTTCTGGCCTAAGTTTGGCCTATTATCTTTGTCAAAAAAATATCAAGGTAGAAATTTATGAAAAGTCGAACCGCTGTGGGGGATTGATCGGCACCCATAAAAACACTTTTGGTTTGGCTGAACAAGCGGCAAATTCTTTTTTAGCCACAGCTAAAATGGAAGCTTTTTTACAAGACCTGAGCATTGCAGTGGCCAGTCCATTACCTACGGCTAAAAAAAGATTTTTGTTTCGAGGTAAACCCACGCCCTGGCCATTGCAGTTCTTTGAAAGTTTATTTTTTTTAATGCGGATTTTTTTTCGTTTTCTGCCGCTGCTGTTTTTTTCTAAAAAAACTTTGCGTCCTTTGCCTGAAGAAAATTTACAAGATTGGGGTCGGCGTTTTTTCGGCAGACCGGCTACAGATTTTATTTTAAGTCCGGCTTTTCAAGGTATTTATGCCAGTAGTGCAGAAAACTTAAGTGCTTCACTTCTGTTGGGTGGGTTTTTTAATAGATCTGCACAAAGCCGGGGCAAGTATCGGGGACTTTTGAGTGGAAAAACGGGAATGGGGTCGGTGATTGAAAATTTACAAACTTATTTGCAAGCCAAGGGTGTGAAAATCCATTTCAATCAAGCAATGAATAAAAAAGATTTGTTTTCTTTGTTCGATACAGACAACAATTTACAATTTGAAAATACCATCCAACCGGCGATGGCTTCAAAAAATAACTTTGCTGCAAAACCACCCATTATTGTCGTCGCCACTTCTGCCAGCCAGGCCATCAGTTTGTTGCAAGAACCTGTAGCCTTAGAACTAAAAAAAATCACGATGAACAGTCTGACTACAGCCACAGTGTTTTTTAAAAATACTCGGCGCAAAGAGCAGGGTTTCGGCTGCTTGATTCCTGCCTTGGCGAATAAAAAAACCAAAGGCATTTTATTCAATGATTGTATTTTTTCAGAGCGCACCAAAGATGACTCTGTAAGCAGTGAGACTTGGATTTTGGACGGATCTACCGTGGGATTTTCTAAAGAAGAACTTAAAAATTTAATTTTAGCAGAAAGAAAAGAGATTTTTTCTGTGGATGAAGAAGGTCGACTTTTAGATATTGAATTTTTTCAGTGGGATCAGGCTTTGCCGCTATATAACACCAACCTGGAACAAATCCTTCAAAACCTTGAAGGCCTGCAAACACAAAATTTATTTCTGCACGGGAATTATTTGGGCCACTTGGGATTAAGTAAGATTTTACAACGCAGCTTTGATTTGGCAGAAAAAATAGAAGGGCTTTAATATGCAAACCGGAATTGTTTTAATAAATGTGGGCAGTCCAAAAAGTTATGAAGTCAAAGATGTTGCAGACTATTTAAAAGTATTTTTGATGGATGAAGATATTATCACTGCCCCCTATTTGATTCGCTGGATCTTGGTGCATTTATTGATTGTGCCACGGCGGGCGGTCTTTTCTGCTGCCAATTATAAAAAAGTCTGGACGGATCAAGGATCACCACTGGTGGTGAATACCCTTCGCTTCACGGATCAATTGCAAAAACATTTGCCCAAAGATTTTGTAGTCAAAGTGGGCATGCGCTACGGGGAACCCTCTATTGAAAGAGCTATGCAGGAATTCAATGATTTAGGTATAAATAAAATTTTACTGGTGCCACTGTTTCCGCAATGGGCCCAAGCCACCACTGGATCTGGCGGAAAATGGGCCAGAAAATTAGTGCAGAAAAAATATCCCCAGATGCAATTGACAGAAACCCCACCTTTTTATGCCGATGATTTTTTTATCGATGCCTTTGTCAGAAAAATCTTAGAACAAAAAAGTCTTCTGGAAAATCAATTGGCTGCTACCCCTCTTAACTTTTCTTCGACCAGCCAAAATAATTCTGACAACGAATTGACTTCATTAAGAACTGACTCAGCTCCCCATTATCTTTTTTCTTTTCATGGACTGCCAGAAAATCAGGTTAAGAAAGTTCAAGGTTGTTTGGCCAGTGCGGATTGCTGTCAGCGTCCACAGGCCTGTCCGTTGAACTGTTACCGCGCCCAATGCGTGCGCACCGCTGAAACTTTAGCCAAAAAATTAAATTTAAACAAAGATCAGTATTCAATCAGTTTTCAATCGCGCTTGGGCCCGACCAAGTGGATTCAGCCCTACACCGATGATGTCATTAAAGAATTATTGGCCCAGGGTAAAAAAAATCTGATCATCGCTTGCCCGGCTTTTGTCGCTGATTGCATTGAAACTTTAGAAGAAATTGGAATTGGACTTCGTGAAGATTTTCATCATCAGGGCGGAGAAAATTTTATGTTGGCCAGTTGCCCTAATGATGATTCTTTGTGGGCCGAAGGCTTTGCAAAATGGTTGGTTAAATAATACTTATGACTGGTTCATAGTGCGCATGGGGCTAATTACTGCTATAAAAACGTCTTATTTTAATACAGAATCAGCCATTTTGTATAGGGTATTATTTGCCCTTGAAATATGGTTAAATATACCCTAAAATAGGAGTTTCAATATGAGTTGGATTGTTACCATTCATAAAAAAGTTAAGAAGGGTCTAAATAAGCTACCTAAGCACATACAAGAAGCCTTCGAGTCTTTGGTAGTTGATTTACAAGACTGCGGGCCAGTTCGTGGAGATTGGCCAAATTACTCAAAACTTGGTGATGGCACGCACCACTGCCATTTAAATTACAGTTATGTGGTCGTTTGGACCGAAGAGGATAAACAACTTAAACTGATCGAGGTGACTTATGTCGGGAGTCGTGAAAATGCGCCATACTGAAATCACAATTAAACAAGGAAATGAGACAACGAAGTTTAAATTTTCTTTTGATGCCGGTCGCGGTCTTCTAAGCTTCTTGCGTGGTTTGCAAAGTAGCCCTAAAGAAGAAAGCCTTCTTGCTGAAGATTTATTGCCTAACATTAAAGACCCTGCAAAAAGAATTGGAATTATTTTTCGTGGAATTCGATTTAAACATAATTTAACTCAGACCGAGGTTGCTAAAAAACTTGGGCTTGATCAGTCAGATGTTTCAAAAATTGAAAAGGGCAAACGTCCGGTCGGAAAAGCTCTTGCAAAGAAAATCGAAAAAGAGTTTGGTATTGATTATCATAGATTCTTATAGCTTAAAAGACATACAACAAAGTAACCACGATACTGAAATTGTGGCAACTTTGTTAATTAGATCTGGATAGCGAAATAAAAGTTATAAATTTCAAATACTATTTTTGGGGCACTAATTGTCCGACCTTATCAACTCTAATTTTTTCATTATATTTTGCGCCTTGCCAGTAAGCCATCGCCGTCAAAATCTCTAATTGCTGCTTTATCTATTGATTGCCGAAATAAGATTTTTGGTTGTTTATCCGACAAACTGATTAAAATCAGTTGATCGGCTTCAGGTCCTGACCAATTAGAAGCAGCGAGGATAAATTGCGACTCCAATTTTGGCCCAATTGAAAATACTTTCATGTATTTTCCTAATAGCTGCGTGCCTATTGGAAACTCACCCACATTTTCCAACTTTGAACCTTGCAGATCAGTTTGGGTAAATACAGCCTTTCCATTTTTTAATATTATTAATGTTGTAAACTCACCAGGGTCCGCATCGGCATTCCAATCTATTGGAATCTCTAATTTGATGCGATAGTTATCTTTCGTCGGAATCTTTCCATCGTAGACCGTGTTCATCTTTACCTTAGAAAAGGTCAAAGGTGAAAATAATATTACGATAGTAAAAACGATGATTGAAATTTTCATGTAACTAGTCCTTATTTAACTTTAATATAATCAATAATGCCAAGGGAATTTTTTAAAATTGCGAGGACGCTTTTCTAAATATTAACTGACTTTTATTTTTGGCTCTACAGAAAGTCGAAGACCCAGGCCATCAAGGATCTTGAAAAATGTATCCAGTCTAGGATTTCCGTCTTCTGACAAAACTCGGTAAAGATTTTCTCTATTCAAATTGGCTTCGACTGCAAAATTTTTGAAGCCACGAGCCTCAGCCACTGTTCGAATAGCCGATAGAATAGCAGCTGGCATATCGGCATTTTCTTCAAAGTTGGCTTTGATATACTCAAACTGAGCAACATCATCACCCCGCATGTCTTCGATAAGGCTTTCGCGGTAGGAAACACCTGCTCTATTCACTTTTTTCATCCTGTGTTCTCCTTGTATAGTCAGACCAATAATTGTGAGCCAGTTGAATGTCTTTTTCTTGGGACGATTTATCACCACCAATCAGCAAGACAACAATCTGATCACCGTCTTGCGCATAATAAACCCGAAAGCCACTGCCAAATGTAAATCGAAGTTCACTGACGCCGTTACCTACAGACTTCGCATCACCAAAATTTCCAAGCTTCACTCTCTCAAGCCGAGACTGAATCCGGGCGGTTGTCACCTTGTCTCGAAGGGACTTAAGCCACTCACGGAATGGCTCTTTGCCATCTTCAGTTTTATAATTGATGAGGGTCTTTGTTGTAGCTTCCACTGGCTTCAGTGTAGCTCTTTAGCTACATAAACACAAGTTATTTTTTCTATTTTCCGTAGTAACGGCTAATAATGCCAAGGGAATTTTTTAAAATTCCGGGGACGCTTTTCTAAAAAAGACTTGCGGCCTTCATCGGCCTCTTCAGTTCCATAGGCTAGGCGTGTGGCTTCGCCAGCAAAAAGCTGTTGGCCCACCAATCCATCGTCGACCAAGTTAAATCCAAACTTCAGCATGCGAATGGCTGTGGGACTTTTGGAATTTATTTCAGCCGCCCAATCTAAAGCCACTTTTTCTAAATCCTTGTGGGGAATAACGGCATTGACCATGCCCATGTCAAAAGCTTCTTGGGCTGAATAGTCTTTGCCTAAAAAGAAAATTTCACGAGCACGTTTTTGGCCCACCATGCGGGCTAAATAAGCCGAACCATAACCACTGTCAAAACTAGCCACATCGGCATCGGTTTGTTTAAAAATCGCATGTTCGCGGCTAGCCAAAGTCAGATCGCAAACCACATGCAAAGAATGTCCTCCACCCACGGCCCAGCCGGGCACAACGGCAATAACCACCTTGGGCATAAAACGAATCAATCTTTGCACTTCTAAAATATGCAAGCGCCCAAGACTAGCGGCAGAACTGGTTGGGCCCGATTTTTTTTCTTCATACTGATAGCCATCTTTGCCGCGAATGCGCTGGTCCCCACCAGAGCAAAAAGCCCAGCCCCCATCTTTGGGTGAAGGCCCATTGCCAGTGATCAACACCACACCCACATCACTGCTTTGCCTGGCATGATCCAGAGCTGTGTATAACTCGTCCACGGTTTGAGGGCGAAAAGCATTGCGCACCAATGGACGATGAAAGGCCACACGAACCGTACCTTGATTTTTTGCACGGTGGTAAGTGATGTCGGTAAAGTTAAAACCAGGAACCAGTTCCCAATCTTGGCTGTTAAAAATATCAGAAATCATAGGGCTACTTTCTTTAATTGTGGAAGACCTAGATCCTACTGCACAGAATATGCTTTTTCATCCTTTTTTTGAGCATTAAAGTTGTTTTGAATAGGTGGTACAGTACGATGAAGTTTTACATGAATTTCTAGCATTGAAGGTAATATCTTTTTTGTATTATTTTTTACCAAATTAATTGCAAAAATTTATATTAAGTCTTGTATAAATTAGACTCGACTCTAATTTATACATGACATAATTCAAGTGGACTCTAATTTATGCTTCTTAGACCAGCCCCAAGAACTGCACTTAGGTATCAACGTTCAAGCTCAATTTTTTTCTAGCATTGAAGCGGACTCGTGGATTGCAATCCTACGGGTCCGCCGCTAAAAATAGACTTAAAATACTTGTGGTGTTGGAAATAAAAGATCTCCAAAATAATCAATTCGATCTTCAACATAACCAATTGTAAAATGAAAATTTCCTTGCTTCTGACAGGTAATAACTAAACGGTTTCTTTTGGCTGTGAGAAACTGCAAATTAATTACTTTTATACCTCTTAAATAGTCAATGCCTTTTTTGTCTAAAGTCAATTGACTGTCTTTTTTAATCAGAACATCATGATTTATCCTTGCATTCTTGTTGGAAAACACTTCTAAATAACATCCAGATCTTTTGAGATAAAAATTATACTTTACATCAATATTATCTAAAGCAGAGTAGTACCCACTTCCGTATGATACACTTTGTAAAGTCTTATAGTGACCACTCGGAAAATTGAGGTCCCTATTAATTTTTAAGACAGTGCCTAGATCTAGGCCAGATATCGATGTGTATCGATCTGGATGTGCTAAACACACACTCGTTGCTATCATTGCTAATACTAAAATCATCTTTTTCATAAAACTCTCTCTTTCTTTATTTGGTTAATTAAAAAATCGAAAAGACTTTTTATTTTTTAAAATTTCATAGATCATCTATGGCTAATTCATACTATGCATTAAAAGACCAAGCGTCTCTTCTGCAAGTTGGCACACAAAACTTCCATGCTCTTCAAGCATCTGTGCACGGGGTTTTCCTTCAAAATCAGGGGCGGTAACATCGATAATTTTTAAATAAAACTTTTTATCAAATACTTTTTTAAAATCAGCGTACTGATCTTCTGTCAAAAGCCCTGAAGTTCTTGCATTTGTAACAATGTCATTATATTTTTCTTGAGGAACTATTTTAAAACACTCCTTAATTTTTTGAGAAGCGGCTTCTTGTTCTTGATATACTTGTGCTAAGTCCTTGGTGCCTAAATCTAGGCCAGATATCGATGTAGCGCGATCCGGATGTGCTAAACACAAACTTGTTGCTATCATTGCTAATACTAAAATCATCTTTTTCATAAAACTCTCTCTTTCTTTATTTGTTTGAATAAAAAGTCGAAATGACTTTTTATTTATTAAAGTTTATTGGCATTTTCGAACAGAAGTAACAATCTCAGGAAATGAAGCATACATTTTTTGTTTAATAATGGTGCAATTTGGATTGTTAAGAATTTGCACCCTATCTGGACATTCATCCGTCCCATGAAGTCTAACCCAATGGCCTACTTCTGCGCTCAATGCATCGTTTGATACAAGTAATTGTGAAAACATTTCGTCGACAATCAATTCAAACCGCTGGTTCGATTCAGATTCGGACGGATTGCTTTTAACCTCCGAATCAGCTAAACACAAACTTGTTGCTATCATAGCCAATGCTAAAATCATCTTTTTCATAAAACTCTCTCTTTCTTTATTTGGTTGAATAAAAAGTCGAAATGACTTTTTATTTTTTAAAATTTCATAGATCATCTATGGCTAATTTATACTACGCGTTATATAGCTATGTAAACTTTATGGGGTATTAAGTGTTCGCTGGTAGCAAATGATTTTAGTAGATACAGCCTTGGACTAAGGATTTCAGCAAGTTGCGTTCGGGTTCTGAACTTGTCGTCTTTAATTGCTGCTTTATTTTATTGCGTAAAACCCAGGCCGCTAAGCCCGGTTTATAATTTTGATGAAATTTTTTATACTGAGCAAAAATTTCTGCGTCACTATTTTGCAAGTTTTTAGAAATTGAAAAGGACTGGATAGACTTAATGCGCTCCATGGATCTAGGGTGACTGTCCAGCAAGCGATCCAGAAATCCTAAATTTTGATCCTTTGCTAAATCAACAATTAAATTTTGATAGTCTTGAAAGCCTTCAACAATAGCTGTGCCAGACAATCCATTGGCATCAGCATACAACAAAGCCAAATGATCAGCTTCGCTTTCATTGGCTCTTGAAAAATGCATATGACTAGCGGCTATAGATAAATTAAAAAAACTTTGGCCAATTCCAACAACTTTTTGCACACTCAAAGGCTTCACCCAATCCATTAAAAATCCAGAGCCATCAAAGGATCCATAGCCAAATAGTATCGACATGGTATCAGCAAAAAAACCTAAACCGTAGCCGATATACTTATTGAAATCTGCATTTTCAGAATTTAGTGATACATGCCGAGCTAACAAATGCCCCATTTCATGGGCCATAAAGAACCTTAAAGCATCAAAGTTTTTTAATAGACCGATAAAGCCAGCAGTCACAAATACATATCCCCCTGGATAAGTATAGGCGTTAGGCACCATTGAAGCTGACACATAACACCTGGGATAATAATCACTGGGTATGAGGTACGATGATGCTATTTGATTGCAAATGCTTTGTATAAAAGTTTGTAGTTGCAAATCATCAATCACAAGGGTGTCTTGAAGAATGGGTTGAATTTTTTTTCTCCAAGCCAACTCACTATTTATATTCTCTGTTAGTTTTTTTTGCAGATCTAGATAGTGTGAATCTTGCAATTTGATCAAGACATGATTGGATGATTCTTTTGGGTTTAACATTACATTTTTCTGATTGATTTGAATATAATTTGATAAATACACAGATCGATATCCTTTCGTATTTACAGATCTGGATTTAGCATTTTCTTTTAAATAATTTAAGCTGACAGGCATTTTTTTTAAAGTGTCTTCAATAATTTCACTGGAGCTGCGATAGTTTGATAAATCTTGAAGATTTTTTATAATATTTTGCACTGGCTGAAGAATATTTAATCCTGACTTTTCTGAAGGCAGCCAACGGTTAAAATCCAAGTTGGCGCCAATAATAAATTTTTGCCCTAGACGAATGCGCTTCTGATTTGAGCCGCTTGAAAAAGAGAAACTGAGTCCCCAGGACTCTTCATCCACCATATCAACCTGGTAGTCACTACGAATGGCATAAAGGCGGCCTTGATAAAAATAAGGATTAAAACGCAAGCCCGAAAAAGTTTGCATTTGTTTAATCTGCGACAAATATTTATGGAATTTATTTTGCTTAAACTCCGGACTATTTTGAAAGGCATCACCCACGTAAATACGTCGGCTCGAGTCCGTGGATTTATTTTCTTGAGTATTATCATTGATACAATTTTCAAATTTAAAGCCTAAAAATTGATTGTTGTCATCGTACAAGGAACACAAACCAACTATACCGGGCTGTTCTGACAAGCTGTCAGCAGCAAGTACAAAGTTACTAGGTAGACTAAACCCAGAATGATCCGCCAAACTGGATGGAAAAAAATCCTCAGTTCTACTCAACGATTGTCCATTTGCATTTATATGCAAAAACAGTAAAATATAAAATAGAGCTGAACGACCTTTGATCAATTTAATCTGCCTTTGGGATCTGGGGTACCGCGCCTCCACGAAAACCGACGGCACTGTTGCCCTCTGGTTTTGCAGTGGATAAGGGACAATAATTTATAGTTTCATTTATATCATCCACAGAAAGAATAGAACCTTTTGGAAGCATATTATAAACTTGCTGGGCAAAAGTTATATTTTTAGTAGAATTGAAAAATCTTTGTTTTAAAGGCGTGGTCATAAGCGCATTTTGCAATTCAGTAATGTCTTCACCCTCTTGATCTTCCTTGCAGGTCAAAAAATCCGCCATTTGACCGC
>JBMOJS010000306.1:0-2920 GCA_049315665.1 Pseudobdellovibrionaceae bacterium
ACGAAAATACAGTGGGCGAACCAGACTTTTTAATTACTACATTGTCTTCTTCTGATTTTCCCACTGGCACCGAAGCATGAATTTTATTGGGAATTGTTAATAACATATCCGTCACGTGCTGATCCGCTTCTGCACTTTTAATTTCTAATTCTTTGACTGAAGCAGATAAAGCCGCTGATTCTGACATCAACGCCGATGCATCTTGTCCCTGACGTTTAAGTATTGCCACTTCAGAACTGATTTTATTTTGTCGCGATTTTGCTGTTTCAGCTTGAGTGATTAAGTCTTTTCTTTTTTTACTTAAATCCAGGATTTTATCTAAAATGCTTGCATCAAAATTTCTAGATAGTAAAGTTTGTTTATAATCTTCTAGATAAGAATATTGAGCTCCATCTACAAGGTCTGCTTTTTTTTCTAATAATTTTATATCGATCATGGTGCTATCAGTATATACATGCTTAATAACTTGCCGACAAGAACACAAATCAAATCAAAAATCAGTATTTTTGCAATACCCCATTGAGCCATGCCTTTAACTACAATACTCATTACTATTAAAGTTAAAAAAAGCAAAGACCATGTACCATAACCCATGATTTCTTGGCCGATTAAAGCCAGCACAAAACCCAGAAAAAACCCAGTGATCAGTCGTAGAAAAACATTTAATATAGCCATGGATGATGACTTTAGCCCATCTTGAACCTTATTAACTATACTCACCAGCGTCCTCCAATCTTGTTGATCTTATTTTCAATTTCTAATTTGTCCAATGCATTCGGAGCCAGTCCCAAGTACTTATTATAGGACTGGATGGCAGATCTAGTATCGCCCTTCATTTCATAAATAGCACCTTGCTCTTTATATATTTCAGCATAACCATTTTCTCTTTCCAAGGCCAAAGCCAACATATCTTCAGCTATTTCAATGGACCCAGACAAACGGTAACACTGGGCTGATTTTACATAGATTTCGGCTCCTTGTGGACGCAATTTCATCGCAGTAGAGTATTCGGATGAACATTCAGAGTATTGTTTTTTAGCGTAAAATGTTTCAGCTGCTAAAATATAGGAGTCTGCTAAATTTGGATTTTTCTTTTTTTCATTTTGTGCGGCCTGGATGGCTTTGGCGAAATCGCCTTGGGCAAAAAAGGCCTTGCCAATGTAATAGTCTGTTCTAGGAAAATTGGGATTGATTCTTTGAACTCTTTCAAATTCCTTAATGGCTTCTGCAAAACGCTGAGTTTGCATATATAATTTTCCAGCTTGAAATATGGCTTCAGCATCCGAGGGGTCTTTTGCTGCCGCTGTTAAAAATGCCTTTAAAGCCTTATCCATTAATCCCATAGAATGACTAGACTCACCCAGCCCAAGCCAAGCCTTTTTATTTTTAGGGTCTATGTCCACAATTTCTTCATATTTAGCTAAAGATAAATTGTATCTTTCTTCATTTTTATAAACTTCGGCTAAAGCTATTTTATAATCCAATGTGTAGCTGAATTTTTTTTCTAATTCTTTCAAATATAAAATTCCCTGGTCAGCCCCACTGAACTGAGCAATGACTTTTGCATAAACAATCTGTGAATCAGGATTAGTTGAGTCTAACTCGACAGCTTTCGTTGCAAAGCGAATAGCATCTTTTTGCGCATTTTCTTTTCGCTCAATCTCACTTTTTGTCGAAGGAACAATTGAAGTGGCTAGGCTGGTATTTGCAGTGGATAATATAATATAAGTTTCTACATCTGC
The DNA here is from genome assembly GCA_049315665.1 of Pseudobdellovibrionaceae bacterium. Classification (GTDB taxonomy): domain Bacteria; phylum Bdellovibrionota; class Bdellovibrionia; order Bdellovibrionales; family Bdellovibrionaceae; genus JBMOJS01. Next base: position 1,743 of record JBMOJS010000306.1, read on the forward strand.
ATCATAGATTTTTAAAGAGCGCTGTCCATACTGGACTGCCGCTAGCATGTTATTTTTGCGCATTTCTAGCAAAGCTAAACCTTTAAAAACTTCATAATTTTGTCCTGAAGCTTGCAAAGCCTTTGTTAACACTTGTGAAGCCCGATTAAAATCAAAACGCTGACTTAAATAATCTGCCTGAAGCACATAAGCAGTAATGAAGCTAGGGTCTGCTTTAATAGCCTTGCCTAGCCAATCAATGGCTTCATAACTTTGATTGATTTTCCATAAACTTTTAGCAGCTTTCATTGCTGCAACGGCATTGGTTTTATCAAGCTCATAGGCGGCTTTGAATTCTGCTTGGGCATCTAGATGCTTACCCTGACGAACCAGTTCATCCCCTAAAAACATCATTTCGTTATTCTTATATTTATTTTTCCCATCCAGATCGCCACCAAGTCGAACCAATATATCTTTTAAGTCTGTATTGTTTGGATTTTTTTGATAACCTCGTTGAGCATATTCAAGCGCTTTTTTCTTTTCTCCCTTAACTAGATATATTTCTGCAATTTCTTTGTAAGCTTTCAGTTGTAAATTCAGATCTATTCTACGTCCACTATCGATTGCATTTATAAGTAACGACAATGCTGATTCATTTTTATGATATATTTTTTTTTGTATCAAACCTAAGTGAATTCTAGCGCGCTCATGCATTGGATTTTTTTTTAACACTGCCTGCAACAATGCTACTGCTTCTACCGCTTTATTTGCTTTTAGTAGACTGAGTGACTGTTGAACCTGGGGCTTTAGCCATGCGGGCCAAAACTGTGAGGACACTTGAAAATAATTGATTGCATACATATGGTTGGATTCGCCGTAAGCATCTAACATCTCACCCTTAAATTGGTTAGCTACGGCAGACAAAGAAAACTGTGGACCATCCAAAATTGTATCTAAAACACCGCGAGCTTCATTGTACTTGCCTTGGGTTTGCAACTTAACCACATCACAAATTTGGCTGTAAGGACTTACGGCATTTTGAACTTTAGTCATTTGTGCCACCAAAGCTACAGTTTTTAAATCTTGAGCATCTTGATAAGCTAGCGGCCATAGTTCTTTATATGTTAAACACAATAAAGCTCGAACTTCTAAATTTTGTGGCGCCCCCTCTACAAGTCCCACCAATTTATTTTGTGCAT
>JBMOJS010000063.1:0-13039 GCA_049315665.1 Pseudobdellovibrionaceae bacterium
TTAACACTCTAACTCAGCCGACCTTGACCGCCTATTGTATTTTGGTAAAAAAAGTAAGAACTTTTTTACCTGAGGTCAAAACATGAGCATCTACACCTACTCTAACAGCGAAGATTATTTTAAGAATATTTTAAAATCCCATCGATCTGACCATGGCTATAAAACTAAATTGGCTAAAGTAATACAAGTGCATCCCAGCTATATCACCAAAGTGTGCAAAGGCAGTGCGCTTTTAAACCCTGATCAAGCCTGCAGCTTGGCGGATTTTTGGGGCTTGAATGCGGATGAAAAAGAATACTTTCTATGGCTGACCTTTAAAACCAGGGCAGCACAACCGGCTTTTAAAAAAATAGTTGAGCAAAAGTTGCTGCAAATCAAAGAGCAAAAAAACAATCTTGCTGATATGCTGCCCGCTGAAAAAGTCAATCCCAATCAAGACAGCGAATACTACATCAGCTGGATCTACTCTGCCGTACATATGCTACTGACCTTGCAAACACCCCCCAGCCTTGAAATGATATCTAGACGTTTAAGTATAAAATTAGAGACTGTTCAATCCGCCGTGACCCACTTACTGCGTATGGGCTTGGTAGAAAAAAAATCGGGGGAAGCTTATCGGGCCTCGCAAAAAAATATGCATTTATCCAATAAAAACTGGTTAGCCAGTTTGCATCACCGCAACTGGCGCTCTTTCACCAGCGAAAGAATTAGTCGGATGCAAATGGATCTGGTGACTTACACTTCGGTGCACTCACTGTCTAAAAAAGATTTAGAAAAACTAAAAAGGCAAATTCATGAATTTTTATTGCAAACAGATCAACTGGTCAGACCTTCGCCAGAAGAAACCGCCTGCGTATTGTGCATTGACTTGGCCGAGCTTTAAAGTTCAAGCAAGGTGAATAAATTCATGGTCATTTGAAACACCACCGTGTCTTCAACACTTTCTTTTTTCTGCAACGAAGTTTGCTGACCAAATTCTAAAACCCAGTTGCGCAATTCGTAAAACTTTTCAGCTATACGTTTAAAATCTTTTCTAGGAATTTCAACAAAGCCAGAAGTATAAAAGGACGGGGCCAGATCTTTTTTAGCAAACTGAATAAAGTTTTCAGCATATTTTTTATGGATGTGAACCCCAGTGCTAAAAGCCTTGGCACTTTGTGTGGGGTCATCGCGACTTTCATCCAAGACCATAAATGAAAAATCTTTCAAATGACCTTTTTGATCAAAACTAATAACTTTATGTTCTTCTAGTTTTTTAATGACTGCATTGATTTTCTCTTCGCTGAAGTCTTCAAAAGTGAACAGTCTTTTTTTTATTTCTTGGGCTGGGATTTTTTTTCGCGCCCAGACCAGCACAGTCATCACAGCCTCGTACTCTAGGTTTTCAATCATAGAGTAAGGCACCTTGCAGGTTTTATGATAAAGTCCTTCAATGGTGGCGCTGATTTTTTTCTTGGCAAATTTTTGGATTTCAATCTCTTTGGCTTTCAATAAGGTCAAATAAATCAATCTTTCTGTTTGTAGTGAATCCAAGCGCACCAGTTGTGAAAACTGCACCGCACGGGTCAAGGTTAAGGGCTTTCGACCCTTGATCAAATCTGAAAGATAGCTCATCGGCCATTTGGCTTTTTGTGCAAAATAGCGGTGAGAAAACCCTCTGGTTTTGGACTTATTCAGTTCAAAAAAATCAGCAAATAATTGGGGAACATCATCGTATTTTAAAATATGCGGAACCTGCCATTGAATACTCATAATGTCAGGCTATGAGATTTTTATCATTTCAGGTAGAGGCTTGATTGATTTGCCGTACCCCTGTAGAGTACAAGGCCCTGTCCTGGCCTTGCATTAAGCCTTGCACTAAGCCTTTCAGCAAAAGACGCTATGCTTCAGGCTGAACATCTTGATGCTTACTTTGCGGCAGGTGTTTGATTCGCGGGGCCCGTGGGCACTAGATTGATTTTATTTCGCTATTTAAGCACCTAGCAAAACTCGAGTTTAATTCAACTGTTAGAACTTTTGTTCTCATCAAGAGTACGGAACTTAGACCCCGGCTATAGACAGTTTTGACATTATGCATTATTATCCCGTCTATAACAATTACAGGGTGTTGTAAAAACACCCAGAAAGAGGTTTTTATGAAAAAAGTTTTATGGAGTGTTTTGTCAGCATCTTTATTGATGGGTTCGGTGTCTAAAGCGGCAACTTATGTTTGCTATGATCAAAATGACCGCACATTTAAAACAGCCTTAAATACAGGCGGAATGGGAACTGCGGCGCCGTATTGGAAATTGGAAACAGGCAAAAATAACTCATTGGTTCAAGTCACAAAAATTACTCCTGGTGCGCCAGTAGCAGGCAGTCATACAACACAACAAAGTGTTGGAAAAATCAAACTAACAATCATCCCATCTTATAATGAGGCCTTAACTGGTGGTGGCAATCCTGATCCTGGTTTGATTTTAACAACTAACCCAAATCCTATTAATTATCTTAATATGAATTTGAATATAATATTATTTGGTGGAAGCTATGTCCAGTTTGCTGGTGGCAATAACGCATTGATTTGCGCAGAAGAAAAATAAATTTAATTACAAACACAAGAAAGAAGATCTTATGAAAAAACATATTTTATTTATAACATTTTTAAGTTTAGCAGCAACAATTGCCAAAGCAGAATCAAAAACAACAGCGATATGTGATGTGGCATCTATAGAGTCAAATAGTCATCCTTCTTTTAGCGCGGCAAAGCATGTCGCCATTGAGAGTAACATAGCAGCTAAAGAAATTTTGGTGAGTATTCTTGATGCTAACAAAAAACAACTTACAGAAGACTGGGCGGGCTTTCATTCTTCAATACTATTTGCCAATAAAGGTGATCTGTCAGATGGCGCATATGGCGTGGGTAAAAGAAGCTATAGCCGCGTGACGCTTGAAAACAATTCTATCGTTGCCAAACTAAAGAACGATCCCGGCCAATTTAACACAGGAGGCAATTTTGCAGAAAGAAGTGAGCTAAAAATTGATCTGGGTACAGGACAAGGGCAGTTTTCTTACAGAAAAATACAACAAGGCTATACAATAGGTGCAGGTTTTGCACTTAATTGCAAATAACAACAGCACAGAACGAAAGTGCCAGGTCCTGTTTCGGGACGCCTTGCGTCCCGAAACAGGACCTGGCACACACTAAATAATAAGGACTTTATGAAAAAAATCATCTTTGCTTTAACACTTTTTTTGACCCAAGTGGGCTTAGCCGAAACTGCACAAATCCATTTTACCAATGCAAGCTCTGTTGATTTTGAAATGGGTTATTTTGTCAAAGGTTTTGGGCATCCGGACCTGAGTGAAAATTTTAAGTTTCGCTGGGAACACGGGCAAAAGTTTGTTGCTTTAAGGTCCACTACAGATAATCAAAATATAACTTATAGTTTTAATTTTAAAACAGAACGTATTGGTGATTTGGTCGCCATAAATAAAGAAAATAAAAACGTTTCTTTTGCAATTGTGGGTTTCTGCAATTCGGCAGCGAGCAACAATCCGGTCATTCGTCAGCTACCGGCGAAAGTAAATAAATCCCAAATCACTCAGTCGACGTTTTGTCTGACTTCTGCGCAAACGACTATTGATATGGGTAAGTAAGGCATCGGCTAGATCTTGCTTTTGATCTTACAACAGCAAATCTTTTTTATACTGATCAAATTGGCCCTCATGGCTGAAGGCCGCTTCGCGGGCCAATTGCAACAGATCTTGATCGCGCACTAGCGAGGCCAACTTAAATCCGGCCAGGCCTGATTGCCGGGTGCCTAAAAATTCTCCGGGGCCGCGCAACTGCAAATCAAATTCGGCAATGGCAAAACCATCGGTGGATCTTTCCATCATCTCGACCCGCTGGCGGGCCTCATCGGACACGGCATAGCCCAGCATCAAGATGCAAAAACTTTTGTGCTCACCCCGCCCCACCCTACCGCGCAGCTGGTGCAACTGCGACAGACCAAATCTTTCAGAGTGTTCGATGATCATCATATTGGCATTGGGCACATCCACACCCACTTCAATCACTGTGGTAGAGACCAAAATCTGAATTTTATTTTTTCGAAATAAATCCATAACTTCATCTTTTTCTTGCGACTTCATTTGGCCGTGCAAAAGTCCGACGGAATAATTTGGGAAATGCTCTTTCAAACTTTCAAAAGCAGTCAAGGCATCCTTCAAATCCATCTTTTCACTTTCACTGACCAGCGGATACACCACATAGGCTTGACGGCCCTTTTCAATCTGTTCGGATAAAAATTTTAAGACCTGGCCCCGCTTACTTTCATAAGCCACCCGGGTTTGAATCGGGCTTCGCCCCGCCGGCATTTCGTTGATGGTGGACACATCCAAATCACCATACACCGTCAAAGCCAAAGTCCGCGGAATAGGCGTGGCCGTCATCACTAAGGTGTGGGGGTGCTGCCCCTTGGCCTGCAAAGCCGCCCGCTGTTCAACTCCAAAACGGTGCTGTTCATCCACAATCACCAAAGACAGCTGTTTAAATATCACTGGATCTTCGATCAAAGCATGGGTGCCGATTAAAAAATCAATTTTTCCACTGGCTAAATCTTCTAATAAAGATCTTCTTTCACTGGCCTTGCTTTTGCCAGTCAGCATCGCCAACCGGCAGCCCAAAGGCACTAGCCATTTTTGCGCATTTTTAAAATGCTGTTCGGCTAAAATTTCAGTGGGGGCCATCAAGACCACTTGCGATTGATTTTCAATTGCCAATAAGGCCGCCATAAAAGCCACCAGGGTTTTGCCAGAGCCCACATCCCCTTGCACCAGTCTTAACATTGGAATATTTTTCTGCAAATCCGCTGCAATTTCTGCAAACACTTTTTGTTGAGCCCCCGTCAACTGAAAAGGCAAGGAGTCTTGCAACTGGCGCACTTTCGCGGCCCCCTTGGGTAAGGCCTTAGTGAAGTTTTTTTGTACGGTGGATTTACGACCCGCAAGTTGGTATTCCAACCAAAAAAACTCTTCAAAGATCAAGCGGCGATGAGCTAAGGTTTTCATCTCTAGCAGCTGCTGCGACTGGGTGTTGTCCGGAAAGTGCAGTTGTTTGACGGCTTCAAATTTAGGTATTAGCTGATATTTTTTTAAAAAACTTTCGGGGAAGACTTCTGTGGGAGCCCCTTCTAGATCAGCATAAGCCGCTTGAATCATGCGCCACAGCTTAGCACTAGAAATACCATCGATTTCAACATAAATAGGAACTAGTTTATCTTGAAGTTCCTCATCGGCTTCAACATCACGCAGATCGGGATGATGAAATTCCAAACGTCCGCGGTAATCGGTGACTTTACCAACCACCCGGATCTCTTGCAGGGGGCGAAAGCGTTCAAAATAACCTTTGTAAGGCACACGAAAGAATTTGCAATGAATGCGCCCCGAAGCATCTTGCAAAGTCACATCATACATTTTGCGCGATGATCGCCCCATACTGATCGACGACACTTTGATCACTTGCGCTTTCAGACTGACCGATTCGTCGGCTTGAAGGCTAGCGATATTTCGTGCAGCCCGACGGTCTTCATAAGTGCGGGGATAGAACTCCAAAAGATCTTGAATGGTCCTTAAACCTTTGCGAGCCAAAAGCTCCCCCAACTTTGGGCCAACTCCTTTAAGATATTGCAAACTGGTGTCTGGACGTAAGGGCATGTTTGGATTATGTATTATTTCTATCCCCTGTCAATGTGTAGACCCAGCAACGCGATCATGGCAGGATGTAGTTTATGAGCTCACCCAGTTCCTCAGGCTATTTTCGCATTCGCTTAAGCACCATCCGTGCTGATAAAAAAACCAACTTTGATATTTTTGTACAAGTGGATGGCAGTTTTATATTGTACTTGCATGCTGGGGATAAAATCTCTGCCGGCAAGATAGAAAAACTGCATGGCAAAGACACCGGGGATTCTTTTTTTGTTAAAGATGAAGACAAAGCCAAATATCGGGAGTGGGTCAAAGAAGAATTGAATTCCGCCACGGTTCACCCCGACGACAAAGCTAAAATTTTGCGCGAAAGTTCGATCGCCCTATTGGAAGATCTTTTTGAAAACCCAGATGTAAATAAAGCCTTGGATGAATCCCGCGGGGTCATTACCGATTTTATGAAATTTATGGAAGAAGCTCCAGAGTCGGTTGGATTTATGCTGTCTTTGTCGGGACATGATTTTTACACCTACAATCATTCTTTGGATGTCAGCATATATGGCTTGGGCCTAGGCAAAGTTTTAGGTTTTGACAAAAAAGATCTGGAAGAACTGGGAGTGGGGTCTTTGTTTCATGATATTGGTAAACGGCAAGTCAGTTTGGATATTTTATGTAAACAAGGTCCATTGACAGATGCGGAGTGGGAGCAGATGAAGATGCATCCCCAGTACGGCTTGATGATTTTAAACAATCACCCCAATATTTCTGAGGCCATCAAAGCTGCCTGTTTTGAACACCATGAATCTTGGGCCGGCAATGGCTACCCCCAACAGATTGCGAAAGATGAAATCCACCCCTTTGCCCGCATCGTGGCCATCACCGACACCTATGATGCCATGACCACACAAAGATCTTACAATATTCCGCTAAAGCCCACCGAGGCCCTGCAAATGATGAAAGACAAATTACAAGGTCGCTATGATCCTGAATATTTAAAAGCCATGTACAGTGTTTTGTTTAAGATTTAGAGGCCGTGGAGTTTAAGCTTGTGCTTTTTCGCTGGACTCTGCTTCTAAAAGGGCGTTAAAATTAGAAGCATGGTTTTTAGAACACCGGATCCTTACCCACGATGGCTTTAACCCATGGCATATGAGCAAAATCAGAGGCCGAATACCCAGTGCAAAGAAAAATGTTTTTAAAACCTAAATCAAATGCTTTTTTACACAAATCAGTTCCTCGAATGCCTTTTCCAAGATCTGCATCTATATAAAGCGGACTTTCAAAAGAAATCTGTGAGATAGACTTAAAAAAATCTTCTGGGTTATTGAAATATACAAATTTTTTGTTATGTGAATTGGCACTCATTTGCCAAGTCATTTCCATCAATGTGTCATCGTCAATCAACACACAATCATAAAATTTCTTAGGCTTTAAAATCTCAATAGGTACAAACGGAGCCATACCTTTGGGAATAATTTTGATACCCAATGTTTGGCAGCGGCTTTGAATTTCTAATTCTTCATAGCGTGAAGTCACAAGTATTGTATTTTGCGGCGGTAAGCCTAAATCTTCAATAAGATCCAATCCGTTATAATCTTGATTCAAAAGCTCGTAATCCATTAAATAAATAATATGATTTTCCATAGCGTTTTTCATATTCACCTGACACCAGGACTTAAAGTCTTGTCCAGAAGTGAAGGTTTTATGATTAACACCGCTATCTTTAATACCTTTTGCAGCTATGCGCTCTTGCCAAACTTGATGTATGGACAAATCATCATCCACTGTAACAATCAATGATTGCGAGGTGAATACTAATTTTTCTACAAACCAACTTGGCGCCATTATTTTGGGTAGCAATAGACCAATGACAGTTCCCTCACCCACTTTTGACAAGATATTCATCTGGCCACCAAAAGACTCAATGGATTTTTTAGCATGGTAAACCCCTAAACCACTTCCACTGGCCGCTCCTTCTTTGCCGTGACTGACTCCCATCTGCCCCAATTTTTCAAGAATTGAAGGTGGTATACCGGCCCCATCGTCCTGAATTTGTAGCCGAACAAATTCATTTTCCGTGCCCAATACAATCTTTATGTTTCCGCAGCTTTGCGGCAAAGCCTCAACAGAGTTATTAATAAGATTGGACAAAACCCTTTTGAGCTCAACAGAGTTGACTCTTGCAAATAAACCATAACCTTGATTGATTTGAGCTTCTATTGATACGCCTTGCTTTTCGCGAAATTGAACGCGTTTTTCAGAAACCAAAGCATCCACGAGCGGGGCAACCCACTCAATTTTTAAATTATTTGAAATGGATAAATTTGTAATCAACTGGTCATCAGACGATTTTGGCATATGTTTACTTTTTTCTAAAAGCTGATTGGCAATGTCATTGATTCTTTGAACTGCGGTGCGGATTACAATTCTTTTATCTTCAGCAACTTGATGTAAGGATGTAAGTATCATGTTTAGAGCTGACAGTGGTGAGCGAATATCATGGGAAACTTGTCGTGCTGTGTCAGCAATTTTGGAAGCAAGCTCTAGTTCTTTAATTTTTTGCGTAGAACTATGTATTTCAAAAGCCATACTATTAATTGCTTTTACTAGGTTTAAAAATTCATTAAAATTTAGATTATCGTTTTTAATAACTTCAAAATTTGAAACTTTTGAAACCTCACTTGATATTTGCTCGATTGGAATTAAAATCAGTTTTTTAAACCTGTAGTTTAAATATATAAACAACAACAAAGGCCCAAAAGAAATTAGAAAAAATGGCACTATAAATCCCACATTTAAAAATATATCATTCAAAGACCCCTTTTTTTGTGCATGAATTTCACCTATGAACTGAGTACCAAAAGTAATAGGAAGTATTGCATTAAAACCTAAATGATCCGCCTTACAGTATTTGTTTTTTACTGAATTTTCCTTGCTATACCACAAGTTACTAAGATTGAATTGTTGCTTTAACTTATCTAATTCAAATTGAATAGTTGAAGCAGAGCCAATTAAACTTTCACGGGCAATAATTTCGCTCAAATCATTGGCCCTCATTTGATATGAATCACAAAATTGCAAATTTTTTTGATATAAACTAAATATTAAAGCTGTGAAAAGTGCAGTTATAAAAACCCCTAAAAAAATAGAAAAAAACAAAATATATTCTTTCCTCATAAATGTCATAAGAGATTGTTTTTTCATTTTTTTACTTTCTTCGCTTCTGACATTTTTACCGTCTTAAGTTGATACTCACTATTAAACTCTACAATAGATACTTTGGATAATAAATGACCCGCAGAGTAGCCCTTATAAAGCCTAGCTGTGAATTGCGGAAAATCAGTCTTTTCTAAATATTTTTTAAATTCTTTAGAATTAACTTCTTTATGGCTACAAAGAAAGTAGCCGGCAATAACTGCAGCATCGTAGCTATAAATTGCTGTACCCATTAGTGAACTAAGTTTGAACTTATTCTCAATTTTTTTTGATCTATCAGATTCACCAGCAACCCAGCTTACCGGGAAAAACAATGGATTATTCTTAAAATTTAGACTTTTATAAATATTAACTAGATCTGGTATAGAGCGCCCCCAATTTGGCGTTCCTAACACCGGCTTATTTGGCACATACTTTTCAATTGCCGAAACAGCGGCTAAAGACTGCTGAATAAACCCTGGTGTAAATATTAAATCAGAATTTTTAATCAGTTCAATATGCTGTAATAAGTCAGATGCGACATGGGATGGATTGTACATAATTTGCTTAAAGTCTATATTTTTATGCTTAGCCATCTCACTGAAAGCATCAGAAAATTCTTTTGCGTAGCTAGAATTTCCAGGAACTAGACTTATTACTTTTTTAACATCTTTATAAATAATAAATTTTGATATTTCATCAATAAAGATTGTTACTGGGTTAGCAATCGTAAAAAAATTATTATTGATAGAATTTAGGTTTTCAGTGGTAGCCCCACTAGACAAAGCAACAAAATCAGACTTATCAAATGCTTTTGCACCAAGCATTGCCTCCGAAGAATGAATAATTCCAATTATTAAAGTTTGCTTAGGATCAAAATCCTTTTTAATTTTCTCAGATTGCTTATAAATATTAAGGGGATTCGCTCTTTCGATCCATTTTTTTGAAGTTATATGACAGGATGGATACATTGCCTTAAGATCGCGAAGTGCTAAATCAAACGCAGATTCAATTTGCCCTTCCTTATTTGAGGGTATATATGTATCATTCGAAACACTATTGTCTAAAAATATAAGATTTTTATTTTTCACTTTTTCTGCGTATGAAAAATCAATCTTCACCAATACTGTAAAGAAAATTAAAATGGAATTATAAAGAATATAACTAATTAGATACTTCATTTAACAACTCTATAAGTGGAGGTAAAAATTTATTCTTTATATCGACTAATTGAAACCCCTTTGGTAATTCTAAAGTCATAGTTACATATTTATTTTCAATGCCAAATCTGCTCAAATTACCAAAAATATCATAATCCATAGCTTCAACTACAGGATAAGTAAGTTTTCGCGCAAAGTTATCAATAGCACTTTTGTACTTTAAACTGAGTTCACTAACAGGATATAGAACTAAATTTTTTGAATATGAATGCAATGAAATAATTATGTTCGGTCTGATCTTTTCTAAAAATACTAAAAAAGCTTTTGTTTCTGGCTCGCTTCCAGCTTCTTTCCCTGGCTGATAACGTTCATTTGTTGCATCACGTTTCCAATTTGAAGTGGGAAGATTTCTATTTAAATCCACATTATTATAATTTGATCTTTTATTTAAAATTTTTCCATCAGGATTTAAACAAGGTATTACACCAATTTTATCTTTAAGTTTTAAATTAACTTCTTTATCACAAGTAATTATTTCTTTAACAAGTGCTTCAGCTAATTCAACGCCTTCAAGCTCATCGCCGTGGACGCCACCTATAATAAGAATTTCTGTTTTTTGATTACTATTAAAATTCCAAAAGTTAATAGATTGTCCCAATGTAGATTTACCAATATCAGTTACAAAGCATGAATAGTTCATATTAATTCCTTTAAATTAAAAAACATTTTGACTGCAAAGACTGCAATCAAAGTAGCAGAAAATATTTTTAAATAGTTAAAATACTTATAACTATTCTTAGTACTACTAAGTATAGTTGACATTATTGATATACTTATAAACCAACACAAAGAAGCTAAGGCTACCCCAATGATAAAAATACCACGACTATAACTATTAAATGAAACGGAGTACCCACCTAAAATTGTTGTCCCATCAATAATGGCATGAGGGTTTAGCCAAGTTAACAAAAATGATTTGAAGATTATATCAGACCATTTAACATTATTAGCATCAGAAAGTTCAATTGTATCAGATTTTATAACCTGTTTAAAAAGCTGATAAGAGATAAATAATAAATATAATGCCCCTCCTATATTTATTATTATTTGCAGAACTTTAAAATCCTGCAGCAATGTACCGATACCAAAAATACAAACTAAAGCTAATGAAATATCCATGGCTGCAACAATGCTAGCGATAGATATAGCAGTTATAAGACCTTTTTTAAATGTATGAGTTAAAACAAATATATTCTGCACGCCAATAGGGGAAGCGTATGCCAAACCAAGTAAAAATCCTTGAACTAATATATTCACATCAAATTCCTTGTAAAAATAGACTTATAAAAATCGAAATATGAAGTGTTTTTGTGTTTAACTTTAATAGAAACTTGTCTATGAATAGCTTCTAGGCAAACCATAGGTACTTTAGGAAACAAATGGTGTTCAGCATGAAAATTATTAAAATTTGTCAGATATTTAGCGAAACTATTAGTTTGAATACTTCTTGTATTAAAAAATATAGACTTAACTTCATGTGAACATAAATAGTGTTCTGGAAACTCAAATAAAAAATGCCAAGCGTGATAGAATGCTAAAGACATTAGCCAGTTTATATAAATAACAACGTATGACACGTTCGATATGCAAATGAATATAAATAGCAAATGACATAAAACATGCAAAGAAAATTCACGTTTAATTTTTTCGCTCACTGTATTTTTGTAAAAAATGAATCTTTTGAAAATTAAGATATATGATATATGGATAGAAATCAGTTTATATAAAAGATCACCTAATTTGATTCTCGAATTCAACCGATGCTCTGAAAAGAACTCAATATCCGCTGCTGACCCAACATGTTGATGATGCCAGTTATGAACATATTGATAATGTGAGAATGAGTTTAAAATAGGAAGCCCTAAAATATTGCCAATAATAATATTTAATTTTTTACTTTTAAAAGCTGAATAATGTATCGTCTGATGTTGCAGTTCAATCCCATGGGCAATGATAAGGCCTAACATACAGGAAAGTATTGGTAAATACTGCATACTTACAAATGTGGGCACAAGTAAACAAACACAAAATATGCATAACCAAATCAAAAACCTTATCAAGAAATTAATCTGATATTTTTTTACTAAATCATTGCCTGCTACAGTAAAAATAGTTTTTTTATTTTCCAAATTAATTCCCATGAAAAGCATGAATAAATGCAAATCTAATTTATTTAAAAAGTGTTATACACTACATTTTATTTTATTTCTATATGTCAATTTTTTAGACAGCTGATGTATGCATTATTGGCGGATTGTCGAAAAATTATACAGTTTTAACAATCTACATGACAAAAAAACTTATCGGAGAAAAATTTAACTTTTATATTCTTTTTAGAGCTTCACAATAACAGTAATTTTTCGTTTGACGTGTAGAAGGTGGCATATATCTGCAAATGATGAAAGATAAACTGCAAGGCCGCTATGATCCTGAATATTTAAAAGCCATGTACAGTGTTTTGTTTAAGATTTAGAGGCCGTGGAGTTTCAGTTTTATGCTTTTTCGCTGGACTCCCGTCCGTGGCCCTAGATCTTATGTTGGGTAGTGAACCCATGCGATGAATTTTCTACTCAGAATATCGCATCCAGAAAGAGAGCCCTGTCTCCCTCATAAAGATGGATACCTATATATTGACATCTTTGTGAGGGATACCCAGGCGTTAATTTAACGCAAAAACTGCATTCAGGCGTTTAGTGATATCTCCGACTGTTGTTGTATCGATCAGATCACCTTCAGAAATATTCAAAGTTTCTTGAATTTCTTTTTGAAGTTTAAATTTGCTCAACGTGCCTCCCTATTTCCCCCTCATAAAGATGGATACCTATATATTGACATCCCTGTGAGGATGAAAGAGCCACGGGCCCATCACATTTAATTGCAGTCGGCACTTCCGCCGCAACGCTTTCCCGCCATTGGGACTTTTGAAATTTTGACGC
>JBMOJS010000307.1:0-2902 GCA_049315665.1 Pseudobdellovibrionaceae bacterium
CCGATCTTAAAACCCATTTTGTCGGGAATATTTTGGATTTCTTGTAACAACTGACTGTCACACAAGGCCGCAGGCAAAGACAAGGGCTCTGTTCCAGAAGCATCTACAAAGCTTTGTTCAGACACAGTGGCTGCAGTAGAAATATCTTCAACGCCACTTTGTATATCCAAAACCATTTGAGCTTCCGAAGGATTAATCATTATCATCCTCTTCATCACTTAAATGCGAATACTCTTCACCATTCAACATGGCTTTCAACACTTGGGATGGACGAAAGGTCAAAACCCTGCGGGCCGAGATTTTGATTTGTTCCCCCGTTTGTGGATTACGCCCCACGCGCTCGTGTTTACCGCGCACAACAAAATTACCAAAGCCCGAGATTTTTACTTTTTGTCCTGAATGCAATTGCTGCTTCAGTGAATTAAAAACCAACTCCACCAATTCAGAAGCTTCTTTTTTAGAAAATCCAATGCGTGAATATACTTTTTCGACAATATCCGCTTTAGTGACTGTTGATTTTCCTACATTTTGGCCTACCATAAAAATCCCCTTGCTCTTTTTAAAGCCTAACAATGAATCCAAAACAATCAAGTGCTTATCTTACAGTTGCTGCAAAATTTTTCTGTAAAGCTTGCAAAACTTTCTGTTGCAACTCATTGATTTGCGATTCTTGCAAAGTTTGATCTGTGCCTTGCAGCTTTAGGCGCAATGACAATGATTTATACCCCGCATTGATTTTATCTCCTTGATAAATATCAAAAACTTTGAGTTCTTTCAGCAAAGCCCCTGCTGTTTTTTTCACATCCGCTAAAATATCTGCCGCCGCAATATCTTCTTTAACCACAAAACTAAAATCTCGTTCAACAATGGGAAATTTAGAAATAGATTTCACTTTGATAGGCCTAGGTTGACCTTTCAACAAACCGTCCAACTGCAACTCACAAAGCACAGCCGATTCACGCACTTTATTGTCTTGCAAAAGCTGTGGATGCAAATGTCCTAAAAAACCCACTTTTTGTCCTTCAACCACCAAAACTGCACTTTGCCCTGGATGTAAAAAAGCCGGTGCCACCTTTAGCACTTCCCATTTGAATGCACTGATGCCCAAAAATTTTAATAGATTTTCAATCACGCCTTTAACATGAAACACCAAAGGCGTTTTGTCTTTATTCCATAAATCTTCAGAACGGCCCCATTGCACCAAGGCCAGGCGCGAAGACTCTGAATAGTCTGGCAGCACCACACTACCTAGTTCAAACAAGCGCCCCGCGTGATTTTCATAATTGAAGTTTTGCACTAAGTTTTGCACCAAACCAAAAGAGAGGCTGCGACGAAGACCATTTAAATCTTCACTCAACGGATTTAACAAAGCCACAGACTTATTTTCAGTCTTCAAACCAGCCGACTTCAAGACCTCTACATCAGCCAAAAAAGCTTCCTCTTTTTTTTGCGAAACAAATAGTAAATTGCTGGCCTGAAAAAAGCCCTGCTGTTTTAAAATATCTTGAATCCGCTTATTAAATAAATAATTTTTGTCATGTGCAGTGGGAGCCACAGAATTTATTGGCAAGGTTTCAGGAATATGTTCATAACCATTCAAGCGCGCGTACTCTTCAATAATATCCACTTCAGCTTCGATATCCGATCGAAAACTGGGAACAGTGATTTTATACAAACCCTTTTCGCCCTGGACTTGGCAGCCCAAAGCGGTCATCCATTCGACAAAAGAACTTTCATTCACTGCATAGCCTAATTTTTGGCTGACATGGGACAGTTGCACCGGAACACTATGCACAGTCGTGTCTTGCAGAAAAACATCATAGGGTTTGTCACTAGCTAAGCCCCCGGCCACTTGTAAAATCAATTCTGTGGCCCGATTCAATGCCAACAAGGTTGCAGCCTTGTCAACCCCACGACTGAAGCGGTAAGAAGAATCAGTATCAATCCCCAAATGGCGTGCAGTTTTACGCACACTTTGGGCAGTAAAATAAGCACTTTCTAAAAAAATATCTTTGGTATCAACACTGACACCAGAACTTTGGCCACCAATAACGCCGGCAATACACAAAGGTCCCTTGGCATCACGAATGGTTAATTCAGCCCCTGATAAAGTCACCTCTGTTGCAGCCAAAGTAATGAACTTTTCTTGCGCTTTAGATTTATCAATAATTATTTGTTTTTCTGAAATCTTACCTAGATCAAAAGCATGCAAAGGCTGCCCCAACTCCAACATCACATAATTGGTCACATCAACAATATTGTTGATCGAAGCATGCCCCACCTTTTCTAAACTTTTTTTCAACCATGTCGGGCTGTCCCCGACTTTTACACCGCGAATGACCCGACCTGCATAGCGGGGGCAAAGACTTGCATCTTTGACCAAAACTTCGATTTCATCTGCAGTGGCTGGGCCTAATTTTTTTAATTCTGGCGCTAAAGACTTTAAAGGGCGCTTGAACAAACAACTGACTTCCCTAGCTAAACCAAAATGACTTAAGCAATCGGCACGATTGGGCGTGACCTTCAATTCAAAAACTGTATCTTCAAGTTCACCATAAACCGCAAAATCCTGCCCCACCGGGGCATCTGCCGGTAAAATCACAATGCCTTCGCTTTCGCCAGCCAAACCCAATTCTTTGGCCGAGCACAACATCCCTGCAGATTCAATATTGCGGATCATAGATTTTTTTATAGCAAAATTTCCTGGCAGTACGGCCCCTGGCAAAGCCACCACCACGCGGTCACCGGCACGATGATTTTTTGCCCCACACACAATCTGATGCACATCTTCGCCAGTGCTGACCCGACACAGAGTCAACTTGTCGGCATTGGGATGCTGTTGCAATTCAACAACCAAACCCACTTTTACATTTTTAAAATGCTGGGCTAGATTTTGCACATC
>JBMOJS010000308.1:0-2894 GCA_049315665.1 Pseudobdellovibrionaceae bacterium
GCGTAACCAGATCCTAGTTCAGGGACATTTATCTATGAGTCAATACGTCCATTTTGTACCTTCTCTCTAGGCCGCAAGTTAAATTAAACATCCATGCACTTCGTTGCAGCAAAACCGAAGCCATAGGTAAGTTCATTGGTTTTAATACAACTTTGCGCAATGCGCTATATAACTTTTGTAACAAAGTAACGATTTATGTTACAATTTATTACCAATTAGAAGTGAGCTCTTTATGACTAAAAACAATGTGTTTACCTTTAACGACTATAAGGATTTTATACGTACAAGAATAAAATACGCGCCTCATTCCTGGGGACATATTTCTAAGCTTGCCGAAGCTGCTGATTGCCAGCGTTCCTACTTTTCACGCATGCTCAATTCAGAAGTTCATTTAACTGCTGACCATATTCATAATCTGAGTGAATACTGGCAGATGCCGGAAAATGAGGCTGATTTTTTTTTACTTCTGTTGGAAAAAGAAAAAGCCTCATCGGCCTCTTATCGGAATAAGATAGAAACAAAATTAAAAAATCTCAAAGCGGATCATGAGAATATTCAGAAAAGGGTGCAACGCCCTATCGTTTCTTTGGGACAAAAAGAGTTTACTTATTACTCGGCTTGGTACTACAGTGCACTTCACATTTTAGTAAGCATTCCCAAATACCAAACAACTTCAAGTATAGCCGAGTATTTGCATCTAGATAAAAATTGGACGGAGCAAACTCTTCAAGAACTCGAGCAGTTTGGCCTTATTAAAAAACAAAATTCTCGCTGGACTTTTGCAGGTCAAGAATTGCATGTAAGCAAAGATTCTCCTCTGGTTGTACTCCACCATCAAAACTGGCGGGCACGTGCCGTATTAGATGCTCAACAAAAAAAGCCAACAAGTCTTCACTATACGGTGGTGCAATCGATGAATCTTAAAACCTATGATCAAATTAAAGAAAAGATACTTCAGCTAATTAGTGAATCTGCCCATTTGGCCGGGCCAGCAAAAGAAGAAATTATGGTTTGTATGACTTGTGACTTTTTTCAAGTTTAGATTAAATATTCCAAGCCCCCCCCTAAGAACTCACCTGTAAATCCTCTTTGGTTTTTGCTAGTGAAAACCAATCTCTAAATAAAATGAGCAGCCGCACAGGTCTTTGCACCAGCCCTAGCTCACGCACTTTTGCGCCGATTTGAAAGACCAAGCCCCATTGTTGAAATAAAACCTTATATGCTTCTAGCAGCGAAGTGCTAGGATCCCAAATATGTGTAGCTTCAGACCCAGCCCCGTTAACTTCGATAATTTTAAAACCTTGTCCTTGGCGAAGCTTCTCTACAGATTCATAGCGAATATCAATACGACCAATATAAAAATCAGGAATTTGCTGGGCCACGCGGGCGATTGCATCCAATAACTGCGGGCTATTCAACTCGGCTCCATTCAAAAAGATGGCTCCCTGACAATGATTGCCACATTCAGAAATTTGCATGACCTCTCCCGCTTTTGGCACTCTATCTAAATCTGCATGATGACGGGAAAAATAAACATTCGCAATAATACGCGCCCGTGGATCTTGCAAAATCAGATCCCCCAAGGAGCGCTCCCCATCGCCCACAACCACTGGAAATCGTTTATCAGTGATGGATAGAATTTTCCCTTCAGACACATCTGTTGCCAAAGTGGTTTGCGACTTTCCAGGAATGCGATAATAAAAAACTCCAGCTTCATTTTGCCAAGAACAATACTCTTGTAAAATCAAATCCATTTTTGCAATTTGCAGATAGTTTTGCAATTCACTATCACTACGAATAATTCTTACACCAAAGCCTCGCTGTCCCATATCTGGCTTTAGAATAAAGGGATAGCTTATTTCTTTACTGAGGACTTTTTGTACAATTAGATCATAGCGACCATCCACTGGATTTGAAACTACGCCAGGGATTAAAAAAGTTTTTAAGGTGAAGTCTTGATCTTGCAAATGCTGATAAAAATCCCACTTGGATTCACCAACCAACCCGCCATGCAAGATTCTAGGGTTGGCATACATGGGCAAATAAAAGCTACGATACTTTAAAGAAAAATAGATATAATAAAAAACTACGGGGGGATAAAACAACCACCAGGGCCAAAACTCAAACTGAGTCCATTTGATCCAAAAGTATTTTAAGGATTTTCTTTTCCAAGGATCTAAAAGCTGAGCCAATAGAAATTTGCTGATAGAAAATAGAAAAAACAAACACAGCACCAAAACCAACCAATGATTTTGGAAGTAGTGAATTAAAGCTATACCCCCGACATAAACCACGCCCACCCACAAAAATACAGATACAACCGTGAGCAGTGTAAAAAGAAATAAATCAAATTTCAAAAACCCAGCCCCCAAGTACACCGGCAGCCGAGTGCCTGGTATAAATCGGCATAAAAAAACACTCAAACTCAAATTTTTAATTTCAATTTTCTGAGCTTTAGCTAACAACTGTGATTTTTGTAAAAATGGAAAGCGCGATTGAAAAGATCTAGCACCACGACCTAATAAATAAAGACCAATATCGCCCAAACTAATCCCTAAAAAGCAGGCCAAAAACCCTTGCGTAAGGGTAAGCTTATGCTCTGCTGCAAGGGTAAGACTGCCGATCAAGGCCACATCTTCTAAAACAAATGTCGAGAAAAATATGGCCCAAAAAACATCCGGCATAACTATTTTTCAAACTCCTTCAAAAACTGTCCGTAACCTTCTTCTTTCATTTTTTCCTTGGGTATAAAACGCAAGGCTGCCGAGTTCATACAATAGCGAGTTCCCGTTGAAGCAGGGCCATCATTAAACACATGACCTAAGTGGGAATCACTATTCTTGCTGCGCACCTCGGTTCGCGGCACTCCCAATTTAAAGTCCGATTTTTCATGC
>JBMOJS010000064.1:0-12967 GCA_049315665.1 Pseudobdellovibrionaceae bacterium
TTACCTCTTTTTTAAGGAGGGGCATGCACTCATCTTTGCACAAGCCAGGGGTCACTGCTTGGCTTATGCAAAGATGATTCTTGTCTATAATCTTTTTATTAACAGAATAACGTCTTGATTGTCCGAAATTGAGTTTTCTTCATGGACTCGATTTTTCACAATAGCCCTAAAACAGGGCAAGTATGTTGAAGAATCTCAAGCGCCATCACCCGTACTTAATATGAGGCCTGAAGCACTCGGTATAAAGCTCATCAATGATCCTTCTATACTTAGGACCATTGATCATATGAATTAAATCCTCGGGCTCAAAGCGCTCCACCGTATTTTCTAATATTTTAATAACTACTTTTTGTTCTGCTGCACTCAGCTTCACACAAGCCCACTAACTTTGGCGGATCAAATTCAAAGCTGATCCTGCCTTGAACCATTTCAATTGTTCTTCGTTGTAAGTGTGTTTCAACTGCAGAACTTCTTTAGATCCATCTTTGTGCTTCAATTCCAACTTCACATTTTTTCCCGGGGCTAGATCTTTTAAATCCAACAAAGACACATGATCTTCTTGCTGAATTTTTTCATAATCTGAAGGCGTTGCAAAAGTCAAAGCCAGTACACCTTGTTTTTTTAAATTGGTTTCATGAATCCTTGCGAAGGATTTTACAATCACCGCGGTACAACCCAAAAAGCGTGGCGACATGGCCGCGTGTTCACGGGAAGATCCTTCACCATAATTTTCATCGCCAACAATCACCCAGCCGCGTCCGGCTTTTTGGTATTCGCGGGCAATTTTAGCAAACTCGATACCAGCTGTTCCAGTCAATTGACTTTTGCCTTTACCCACTTCGGCGGTGTAAGCATTATCAGCACCCAACAACAAATTGTTTGAAATATTATCCAAGTGACCGCGGTACTTCAACCAAGGCCCACCGGGACTGATATGATCCGTGGTGCACTTGCCCTTGGCTTTAGCCAAAATCAATTGATCCACAACATCTTTGCCATCCCAAACTTTAAATGGAGTCAATAACTGCAAACGATCCGAAGTCGGCGCCACGGCCACTTTAGCTTGTGCGCCAGCAGGCTTTTGATAGCCTTCAGTATCAGCCACAAAACCTTTGCTTGGCAATTCTGGAGCCGATGGTGGTTGCAATTTAATTTTGCCATTGGGGCCAACAAGCTCTTCATGAATAGGATCAAAATCCACTCGACCAGCTAAGCCCAAGGCCATCACTAGTTCGGGAGAGCCTATAAAAGCCAAGGTTTCAGCATTGGCATCATTGCGACCACGAAAGTTGCGGTTGAAAGAAGTCACGATGGTGTTCTTTTCGCCCGATTTTATGTCATCCCTTTTCCACTGCCCAATACAAGGCCCACAGGCATTGGCTAGGACTGTGGCGCCCACAGCATTGAAGGTTTCCATCTGACCATCACGCTCGATGGTTTTTTGCACTTGCGTGGATCCAGGAGTCACCAAAAAAGGCTGATTCATTTTCAAACCAATCTGCATGCCTTGTTTGGCGATGTGGGCGGCGCGGCCAATATCTTCATAAGAAGAATTGGTGCAAGAACCAATCAAGGCCGAAGACAATTTAACGGGATAGCCTTTTTCTTTGGCCACTGCGGCCATAGTAGAAATGGGAATAGCAATGTCCGGAGAATGTGGACCCACCAAATGCGGCTCTAAAGTCGACAAATCAATTTCATAATATTCATCAAAATATTTTTTTGGATCTGCAAAAACTTCTTTATCTGCTGTTAACAAATCTTTGTTTTTTTCAGCCAAGTCAGCCAAGGTACCACGCTGAGTGGCGCGCAAGTAATCCCCCATTTTAGCATCGTAAGGAAACACTGAACAGGTCGCCCCAAGTTCAGCACCCATATTGGTGATGGTGGCCTTGCCCGTGCAAGAAATAGCCGCAGCGCCCTCACCAAAGTATTCGACAATTTTGTCGGTGCCACCTTTTACAGTCAGTAATCCACACAGTTTTAAAATCACATCTTTGGCTGAAGACCAGCCATTCAATTTCCCTTTTAAATGCACGCCAATTAATTTTGGATTTTTAACTTCCCAAGGCAGACCCACCATCACGTCCGAAGCATCAGAACCACCCACACCCACGGCACACATTCCCAAACCGCCGGCATTAGGAGTGTGAGAATCCGTACCAATCATCAGACCACCGGGAAAAGCATAGTTTTCTAAAATCACTTGGTGAATGATTCCCGCCCCAGGGTGCCAAAAACCAATGTTGTAGCGTGAAGAAGCTGTGGCTAAAAAATTATACACTTCTTCGTTTTCTTTATTGGCAATGCCCATGTCTTTTTCTTTACCAAACTGTGCCCGGATCAAGTGATCGCAATGCACGGTCGAAGGCACAGCAGCCTCATTTTTTCCGGCCAACATGAATTGCAATAAAGCCATTTGCGCTGTGGCATCCTGCATAGCCACACGATCAGGTCTTAATAAAAGAAAACTTTGTCCACGCACCAATTCTTGATTTTGTGGGTCATCCAAATGACCAAAAAGAATTTTTTCAGCCAAAGTTAAAGGACGATTCAGCCTAGCACGTACAACCGCTGTTCTTTGTGCTGTTTTTTTATACACATCTTGGACAAGTTCTGGTGTGGTCTCGATTTTTGATGAAGACATAGAGGGGCCTTTCTGTAGTGCGATTCAATTCAATACTCAGGTAATGAAAGTCACCTGAAAATGGCCAATTTCCAACAACTATTGCAAAGCGTTGGCTATTCGGGCACTCAAAACCGCTGCAGTTCGTAGAGCTTGAAGTACTCACCACGTAGACTTAGCAAATCCGCATGGCTGCCTTGTTCGACAATCTCTCCGTCACGCATCACTAAAATACGATCGGCCTTCATAATGGTGGACAAACGATGAGCAATAACAATGGCCGTGCGATTTTTTAATAAAACATCCAAAGCTTTTTGCACTTCTTGTTCGCTGACAGAGTCCAAGGCGCTGGTGGCTTCATCCAAAATCAAAATAGCCGCTTCACGCAACATGGCCCGGGCGATGCTCAAACGCTGCTTTTCTCCGCCAGAAAAAGAACCGCCCCGTTCGCCAGATTTGGCCCCATACCCCCCGGCTTTTTGTAAAATAAAATCTTCGGCAAAAGCCTGACGAGCTTTATCTTGCACCAACCGCATGTTTTTTTCATCGTGTTCAGACAACTGAAGATCCCCAGGATGCGCAGCCAGCAAATCATCCAAATCCGCTTTGCCAGATAAAATATTATTGGCTACAGAGTCATTGAATAAAAAAACATCTTGGGTGACCAAAGCCAAATTTTTGCGAAGTTCGTACAAAGAAATTTGCGAAAACGGGGTCTGATCAATATAAATCTGCCCGGCACTGGGCTCTAAAAATCGTTCCAACAAGTTCACTATGGTGGATTTACCGCTACCGCTGGCGCCAACCAAAGCCAAAACCTCACCACGCTGTAAAGTGAAATTGATATTTTTTAAAATTGGACTGTCATGATACTGAAAATAAATATTTTTATAAGTTAAATTCTGCCAGGCCGAAGGAAAGGCCTGCCCCTGGTAAAGGTCTGCAAACTCCCTAGGATCATCTAAAATTTCATAGGTCCGACGAAAGGCCACAAACAGTTCTTGCAGCTTCACAAAGCTGTCTTGCAGCACTTTCAAAGGCTTATTAATAATAAGTAATGTGGCAATATAAGAGGCAAAATCCCCATAGGTGGCTCGTCCATGAGAGATTTCAACACTCATGTACAATAAAATCCCCAAAATCAATGTTGTGGCAATCAGTTCTGTCAGTGGGCCTGCAAACTCCATACGGCTGTGCACTTTTAACTTAGCTTCTAAATAATCTTTGAACTCTTGGTCAAATTTACTAGACATCCATTTTTGCAGATTGAAGGCCTGAATCACTCGCAGACCATCCAAGGTTTCCTTCACCACAGACACTAATTTTTCAAAAGCCTGCTGGGCGCGCTGACTGTATTTGGCCACCGCCCGAGCTAAATTTTTTAAAATAAACACCAACAAGGGCAATAAAAAGACAATGCTTAAAGTCAGCTTCCAATTCAAATGAAACAGCCAACCCAATAAAAATAACAGCAGCAGGGGCTCACGAAAAAAATCTGCAAATAAACTTAAGTACTGTTGAATGATATTGATGTCGTTCATCATCCGCGACAGCAAAGCCCCGCTGGAAGAATGTTCCATCTGATACAACCAGTTCAAGCGCATGTATTTTTGCTGCAGTCGCGAACGCAACTTCTGGGTCACTATTTCGGTGATGTACTTCATGCCATAAAAATGAAAGTAGCGAGTGATACCAGCTCCTAATGCGGCCCCTAAAACCAAACCACAGATCACATACATTTTGTTAATGTCTTTAGAGCCCAATGCATCTGGCAGTCGTTGAATCAGCACCACCACTTGTCCTGTGGCCGCCGAGGTTAAAATCCCACAAAAGGCCACCACCAACAAGCGCACACGGTAAGGCCAAAGCTCGCCAATAATTCTTTTAATCAAAGCTGAATTCATTTTGTAAGACTAACATCGGCACCCGAAAGCCGTCTATGCAAAAACTTGGCTTATCTGGAGCGCACTAGCAGCTCAGGGTCATTTAAAAAGTAGACCGAGGCGTGGTTTATAGATCTAAATTCCTGCTGTTCAAAAGTGGGCAGATGCAAGGCGACGAGTCCAAATCACGCGGAAGTGTGCAACTAGTACCTTAAAGTTTTTTAAAACAGGCAAAGTCAAGGCGAGCCTGACTGAGCGACTGAGGAATAGTACTCCTATTTCGCAAGTAAGCAAAGGAGGGATCAACGCAGAATTTGCCTGTTTTAGAAAACTTTAACCGAAGCGGCCGGTGATGTAGTTCTCCGTGCGCTGATCCTTCGGATTGGTAAAAATCTGTTCGCTGGATCCAAATTCGATCAAATCTCCCATGTACATAAAAGCTGTAAAGTCAGACACCCGGGCCGCTTGATGCAAATTGTGGGTCACAATCAAAATCGTCACTGTTTTTTTCAATTCAGTCACCAGCTCTTCCACATGGGCTGTGGATATTGGGTCCAAGGCTGAAGTGGGTTCATCCAACAAAAGCATCTCGGGCTCAGTCGCCAAAGCCCTAGCAATACACAGACGTTGCTGTTGTCCTCCAGACAAGGCCGTGGCTGAATCCTGCAAATGGGCTTTCACTTCGTTCCATAATCCCGCTTGTTCTAAAGAGTACTGAACCCGCTCATCGATAAAACTTTTTTTGCGCACACCGCGCACTCGCAAACCGTAGGCCACATTTTCATAAATGCTTTTTGGAAAAGGATTGGGCTTTTGAAAAACCATACCAATGCGCATGCGCACTTCCATGGGATCCATCTTAGAGCTTAAAATGTTTTGTTCCCCAGGATAAAGTAAAATCTCACCATGATAGTCAACGGCGTTGTACAAATCATGCATACGATTGAAACAACGTAGCAGCGTGGTCTTGCCACACCCCGAAGGCCCAATTAAGGCGGTGACCTTTTTTTCATAAATGGGCATGGTGACCCCTTTAAGAACTTTTTTCTGACCATAACTGAATTCAATATTATTCACCTGAGCACGTAAAGCTAAACTCATAAAATCATCTCACCATTTCATTTTTTTGCGAAAGCGATAGCGAATAACAATAGCCACTAAATTCATCGCTAAGGTCATAAACAATAAAACCAAACCTGTGGCTGCTGCATTCACATGAAATTCAGATTGAGGTCTAGAGACCCAATTGAACATTTGGATAGGCATCACCGTGAATGGATCTTTGATCCATTGCATAGATAAATAAGGAAACACATCCGAAACTGGGGCCGTCGGTAAAAAAGCAATAAAAGTCAAAGCACCGATGGTGATCAAGGGAGCTGTTTCACCCACTGCCCTAGATAAAGAAATAATCATCCCAGTTAAAATTCCACCAAAAGAATAAGGCAGCACATGATCTGAAACCACCTGCAGCTTGCTGGCGCCCAAAGCATAGGCGGCTTCGCGAATAATATTGGGCACGGTGCGAATGGCTTCACGGGTGCAAACAATAATGATTGGCAGTATCAATAAACCCAAAGTTAAACCCGCCGTTAAAATGCTTTGCCCCAATTGTAACTTATAAACAAAAAACCCCAAAGCCATCAAACCATAAATGATCGAAGGAATGCCTGCTAAATTAATAATGTTTAATTCCAAGATAGTGGTGAAAAAATTCTTGGGCGCATACTCTTCTAAATAAACCCCTGCGGCAACACCCAAGGGGATTGCACACAAAGCGGTGGTCAGCATCACACACAAGCTACCCACCCAGGCTGATAAAATTCCCGCTTTTTCAGGCCAGCGTGATGGAAAGTTCAGAAAAAAATCCATAGATAAACGAGGCACGCCAGTCATAGCCAGATCTAGCACTAAAGCCAACAAAGTGGTCAAAGCAAACAATAAACACAACAAACCCAACCATTGAAACAACAGATCTTTCAATTGTCGTCGGGCTAGATTTTTCATCATCCCAGGACTACAGCCAGGTTCGCTCATGCGTCTTTCTCCTGATAGCGTTTGCGTACCCAAAGGCCAATAATATTAAACGTCATGGTCATCAAGAATAAAGTCAAACCAGCCACATAAATAGATTGGTAGCCAATACTTCCATGGGGCAAATCGCCCAGACTTACCTGAACAATAAAAGCCGTGATCGTCGCTGCTGGTTCTGTAGGATTTAAAGTCAAATTGGGTTGCATGCCCGCAGCAATGGCCACCACCATGGTTTCGCCAAAGGCCCTAGAGATGCCCAAAATATAGGCCGAAGTGATACCAGAAAAACAGCTAGGAATAAGCACTTTAAAAACAGTTTGTAGTTTAGATGCTCCCAACGCCATCGAAGCTTCTCGCAAGTGTTGCGGAGCGGCCCGTAAGGCATCCTCGGACAAACTGCTGATGTAAGGAACAATCATAACCCCCATCACCAGACCCGCGCTCAACACACTAAAGCCACCCATTTGTGGAAATACTTTTTGTAATAGCGGCGATACAAACAACAGAGCAAAATAACCATACACCACTGTGGGCACTGCTGCTAAAAGCTCCATTACGGGCTTTAAAATTTCCCGAGCCCTAGAGCCGGCATATTCACTCAAATAAGCTGCAGCCACTGTACCCACTGGAATAGCCACGGTTAAGGCAATAATAGTCGACAAAAAAGTTCCACACACCAAAGGTAAAATACCGTAGCGAGCTTCGGCAAACAAAGGGGTCCATTCAGTACCAGTTAAAAATTCAACCATCGAAACATTTTTAAAAAAGGGCAAAGATTCAGACACCAAAATATAAACAATGCCCAAGGTTATAAAAACCGAGCTGACCGCAGCACAAAACAGTAAAAACTCGATAAAGCTTTCACGCCCAGCGCGCCATCGACGTACGGGGTGTTGAGCAGAAATCAGTCTCCACATCAACACCGCTTTTTTAGACTGTGACAAGGATTACAGCTTCCCTTCTTTTTTAAGAAGTTCTTCAATTTTTAATCCCACTTCAGAATGACCTTCAAAAACAGTTCCTAATTTGCGATTTTTTAGATGCTGCAAGCCAATTTGATAGGCCTTAGCTGGCAAAGGGACATATTTGGCCTGTGGTACAATTTTAGCGGCACTTTGCAGATAAAAATTAGTAAAATCAATGATCTCTTTTTTCGCCAAAGATTTTTCACTGATGTAAATAAAAACAGGTCTTGATAGCGGAGTATACTGGCCATTTTCAACAGTTTGTTTAGAAGGCAAAACACCCTGTTTGTTTTTAGCAGTAACAATGGCCAAAGCTTTTAATTTACTTTTGCTTTCTTCAAAGTAAGCCAAAGGCAAATAACCCAAAGCATTTTTGTCGTTGGAAATACCAGTAACCAAAGTGTTGTCATCTTCGCTGGCTGTGTAGTCCCCACGGCTGGATTTGGCTTTGCCCATAATAGCTTCAGTAAAATAATCAAAGGTTCCAGAGTCGGCTCCGGCGCCAAATAGTTTTATGGGTTCAGCGGGCCATTTTGCGTTGACC
The DNA here is from genome assembly GCA_049315665.1 of Pseudobdellovibrionaceae bacterium. Taxonomy (GTDB): domain Bacteria; phylum Bdellovibrionota; class Bdellovibrionia; order Bdellovibrionales; family Bdellovibrionaceae; genus JBMOJS01. The sequence continues at coordinate 8,053 of JBMOJS010000064.1, forward strand.
TGATTCCATTTTAAAATTTTAGCTTGGGCTGCTGGCTCCCAAAGTTTTTTTAATTCTTCGACTGAAATAGACTGAAGAAAGGTATTTTTAGTACTAACCACAACAACAGTGGCATCATAACCAATGGGCAATTCAATAAACTTGATGCCTGATTTACGACAGGCTTCTAACTCTTCTTTTAAAATGGGTCTTGAGGCATTTTGCACATCAATTTCACCACGGCAGAACTTTTTAAAGCCACCACCGGTACCAGAAATCCCCACTGTGACCCGAACGGCCCCTTTTTGTGCTATTTGAAATTCTTCAGATACGGCTTCAGTGATTGGAAAAACCGTGCTGGATCCATCGATCTTGATCACAGGAACAACGGCCCTTGCAGAAAAAGAAGACAACAAACAAGACGCCAAAACTGCGACTACTGCAGAAAACCGAGCAGGTGCATGCATAAATAAAGCCTCCAAAATTTGTGGGAAGGGTAACATAGGCCTCATAAAGCTATTGTCAGGATTTGATCAAGATTATTTTACGAGCCTAGGTGTCATTATGCACCTTGGCTTCAGGCCCAAGGCTTGCATTGCCCCAGTGGTATCTGCAGCAGACCTGCATGAATTTGGATTTAATAGCTTGGGGGAGATTATGAAACAAAAGAACGAGATAAAAAACCTTATTTTAAGCGCATCAATGCTTGGCCTGCTATTGATTTCAGCAGCGGCTGGGGCCCAAACCACACCGCCCAACGCTGCCATCAGCACGGTGGATGTTGTGGGCAATGGGTGCAGCGCAGCAAACACCAGCATCACCTTGTCCCCAGATTTCAAAGACCTCAGCGTTTTGTTTGATAATTATAGTGTTGAAATCGGTCAAGGCAGCAATATCACACAAACTCAATTGCAAAAAAACTGTCAAATCCGTTTACGTATCAGTATTCCCGCCAATTGGTCTTTTGCCTTTAAAGCTATCGACTACCGGGGCTTTGCAGCATTACCTGCCAGCAGCTGGGGATTTCACCGTTTTACCTATATCAATAGCTTGCAGCAAGTCAGTTCTATGCGTGAGGCCACGATCAAAGGCCCCTTCAATCAAGACTATCAAGTGCATATTGAACAAAAACCCGAACGCATGGTTTGGACCCCCTGTGGTTTAAAAGAACACCCCATCACTTTGTATTCCCAACTAGGAGTCAGCTTTCTTCCCCGCAGCACCGACCGATCTTTAGCCCAACTGGCTTTAGACTCTGCCGATTTAAGCGTGAAACAAAGTTTTTCTATGGTGTGGAGGCAATGTAAATAGTAGCATCTAGGGATGCTACTTAAACCCAGCCTAGATATTGGATTTTTTTCTCTACCCTATTATTTTTTAATTCTTAGCCTGACTTTTAGTTTTTCACTGTGGTGGTGGATCGAGCGGGCACAAAAACAGAATAAAAACTTAGACCTGGCATTTCAATTGGTGCTGCAAATTTTATGTGTGGGCTTTGTTGGCTCACGCCTGTTTCATATTATTTATGAAGAACCTAGGTACTACCTACAACACCCCTGGGATGTCTTTGCTATCTGGAAGGGCGGTTTTGTTTTTTTTGGTGGAGCCCTACCAGCCATCGCCATAGCTATTTACAATTTAAGAAAAAAACAACAAGATGTTTGGTCTTGGGCCGATATGGCGGTGCCGGTTTTTTTAGTGGGCTATGCCTGTGGTCGTATCGCAAGTCTGATGGCGGGATCTTGCTATGGGCGGGCCACCAATGTGCCTTGGGCGGTTCTGTATCCTGGCGGCCTGGAAGCCCCGGCCTATGTGGCCCTGCATCCTGTGGCGGCCTATGAAGCCTTATGGAGCTTACTTTTGGCATTGATTTTTTTGTTTTTTGAACGGCAACGAGGATTATCTGGTGGAGCTGCCGCCTGCTGGGCCCTGATCGGCCACGGCCTTGGCCGCTGGTTCAGCGAACAATTTCGCGCCGACAACCGTGGTGAATTTATTTTTAATCAATCCGTAAGCTCTTGGATCAGTTTAATATTGATCGCGGTGGGTCTGTTTTTTTTAACGCAAAAGAGGCGACCTTCTTAGAATAAGGGAATAGGGTCTGCAGGAGGGCCGTGGTTATGGGAAGTGATGAAAAACAACAGCTGACAATGTTAAGCAAAGCGATCGCCAAGGTTCACAAGGGGCTGCTGCATTTTCAAAAAGAACTCTATGAAGAGGAAAATGGCAAAAAACTTTCAGTTCATGAGTTTTTGCATCTGACTTTGACAGATTCAGAGTTCGAATGGTTGAAACAACTATCCACTTTGATTGTGCAAATTGACGAAGCTGTGGATGACGACAACTCCCAACTTGCAGAGATCAAAAGGGAAGTGATTTTGGAACTCAGGTCATTATTTATAGATCCCTCCCAGAATGTTGAATTTAAAGCTCGGATTGTTCAAGCCCTGGGCAGAGATCCTAGCCTATGGCTAGATATTTCTGAAATAAGGAAACAGCTTTAAAGTGAACAAGATTTATTTAGAACAAATTCGTGAACTGAAGCTTACGGGCCATGCAAATCCCCTAAGCGTTCAGGCCGCAAGTGGTTTAGTTAAAGTCGGCAAAAACTTTTACGTCATTGCCGATGACGAATTGTCTTTAGGGGTTTTCTCGTTAGAATCGAACGCTGAAGAAGTTTTGATTCCACTTATTTCCGGAGCTTTGCCGAAGGATCAAAAAGAACGCAAAAAGATAAAGCCTGATTGGGAGTCTTTGTTGCTTATAGCAGACGATCATTCCATTCAAAGGGGACTTTTGGCGATTCCATCAGGATCAAGACCAAACCGAGTCCAAGGTGTTTTTTGCGAATTCAAAAATCTAAAGGGTTTAAAGCCTTACACTGTGGACTTTTCCGAAGTTTTTGAACAACTAGCAAAAAAAATCACAGATCTTAATATCGAGGGCGCTTGTTTCCAAGGGAATATCTTGAAGCTTTTTCAACGAGGGAATGGGTTGATGGGAAAAGGGGCAGTGATTGATCTGGATGGTAAAGGCCTCTTGGAAGATATTTTGAATCTAGGTCGGATCCGAGCAGAGCGAATACAATCTATTCGTCATTATGATCTGGGTTTGCTTAATGGCTGTCGGCTTGGATTTACTGATGTTTGTTCTTTGAATCACGAGATTTGGTTTTTAGCGGTGGCGGAAAATGGCGAATCGACCTATGAAGATGGTCTTTTTCAAGGAGCTGTTTTAGGCTGCCTGGACGCTACGGGCGCCATTAAATTCCAATGTGAACTTTCAAATTGTCCAGCAAAGCCCGAAGGACTTTGGGTTGAAAAAGAGGCCGATGGATTGCACTTTTATTTTGTCACTGATGCAGACGACAAAAATGTGAATGCGGTCCTGCTTCAATATTTTCTAAAACAGCTTTAACGAAGCTAGATTTTTATGCCTTTTTTCTTTAAGCTTTGGATGATTTGATCTAAGCTTCCCAAAAATCGAGAGCGGGCCTTATTGTCCATGGGCGCGGGGCCTCCGCGCATCTCGCCCATGTGCCGTAGATTTTGCATCAATTCGCGATTTGCAATAGCAGAGCCTATGTTATCTTCATCCAGTTCGTCCCCTTTTGGAGTCAGAACGCGAACCGACTTTTTAATACAACGATCCGCTAGCAAGATATCCGTCGTCACCAAAATATCATCGGCATTAGAATTTTCTACGATCCAGTCGTCGGCGGCATCAAAATTACCCTAGACCACAACCATTTCTAGTAAAGAATTGGCTGGGAGCTTCAGGTGTTTGTTGGCCACTAAAACCACATGCAATTTGTAACGTTCAGCAACTTTATAGACTTCTTCTTTCACCGGACATCCGTCGGCATCAATATAGATTTTAGTCATTACAACCTGCTTAACCAAAAATAGATTCCACAAAATCATCGGCAGAAAAATCTTGCAGGTCATTGATCTTTTCACCGATGCCGATTTTTTTAATAGGAATTTTAAGTTCATTGACCAAGCCCACGGCCACCCCGCCTTTGGCGGTGCCATCCATTTTAGTTAAAATAGCGCCGGTTAAACCCAAGGCCTGATTGAATTCTTTGGCTTGCAAAATAGCATTTTGGCCAGAATTTGCATCCAACACAATCCAAACCTCGTGCGGCGCTGTGGGGATCACTTTTTGTAGAACTCTTTTTACTTTTTTTAATTCTTCCATCAAATGGCTTTGGGTGTGCAAACGCCCGGCAGTATCAATGATCACCACATCATAATTTTGCGCCAGGGCTTTGGTGACGGCATCAAAGGCCAAACCGCTGGGATCTTTGCTATTATTGGCAGAAAAGATTTCGACCTGGGCCCGTTCGGTCCAGGTTTTTAATTGAGCCTCAGCAGCTGCCCGAAAGGTGTCCCCCGCCGCCACCAAAACTTTTTTACCCTGCTGGGCCCACTGGGCCGACAGCTTGCCAATGCTGGTGGTTTTGCCGGCTCCATTCACCCCCACCACCATAATCACTTGCGGCGGGTTGGGGGCCGCGGCAGGGGCATGGGTCAGTGCGGACTCGGCAAAAATGGCTTTGATTTTATTTTTTAACGAATCCCGCACCACCGAAAAATCTTTTTTCTGCTGGGAAGACAGATCCTTTTCAATCTGCTGCAAAAGACTTTGCACGGTTTGTGGCCCCAGATCACTGGTGTACAAAACCTCTTCAATCTGATCCATCACTTCAGCGGGCACACCGCCAGAGAACAAAGATTTGATGCGACCCAAAAAATGCGATTCAGTGTTTTTTAAGGCCGATTTTAAAGTGGCAGTGGCGGGGGCCTCGGTCTTGGCGGCAGCGGGGGTGGGTGTCGGATCTAGGACTGGCGGCGAAGGCTGCTGGGACACCAAACTTCTGTCAACTTCAGTCCCCTGCTCTGGAACAGATTTCTGATTTTCTTTGGGCCCTGGC
>JBMOJS010000309.1:0-2880 GCA_049315665.1 Pseudobdellovibrionaceae bacterium
CTACAGCATGGCCCTGAAATCAAAAGTTGTGGGGAAACGTTAGCCGCTACGGCGGTGGCTTTTTATGATAAGCCATAACCGTATTGACCCATCCCAAGTTATATAACATGGTTTTTAAAAATGAGTTTTTGCGTATTTCTAGATTGCAAATGTAGATCACAAACTGAGAAAACTAACGGCGAATAGCGCTGTTATTGCCTCACCATAAGGTTTATTTCCTCAACACAATCCCCGTCCTATGCTGAAAATAATTTATTGATACAATGAAGTTTAGCAATCAAAAATGGTCGTCAAGAATTATTTTTGACATGTCCTGTTTCTGTGATTTTGTCACATCTATTGTAACTGAGAAAATGCAGATAGCATCGAAGCAATTACCCCCCCAGTCGCGAAGTTTTAAGTATCGTGACTTACTCTGGTCAGGGCAGAAAAATTATGTTACCTCATCTACATATGACCGACTTGAATAAAATCCCGATCATCCAACAGGCGATATTTTTTTGCAAGAGGCTGGCAGTGCCAATGGCATCAAAGTCACCCAGACCGGATCACTAGGACGGCATTTTGTTCAGGCACTTTGGGATAAATATATTAAAACATCAGAAGGCGATCTTATTTTTCGTCCAACCAGAGAGCTTGAATGCGCAGAAGCAACTAGAATCTATTTTCTGCTGTCAGACAATAAATATGTACGCAAATATAAAGCTAAAATCTGCTTAACTGAAAAGGGCAAAGCGTTCATAGAAAATAACTCTCTGGACAAACTGTACTGCTATATATTAAATACAGTAATGCATGGTTGGAACTGGGCCTATGAAGATCGTTATCCAGATTATGAATTCATTCAACAATCAGCAGAGTATTTGATCGAATTGCTTTTTAAGTCGCCATCATTAACAATCACAGCAGAACAGCTGTTTGATGAAGCCTTTTCGAAAAAAATTAAAAACATAAATCAAGAAATAAAAGACGAATTGTGTCACTGCTTGATGGTTCGTTTTTTCTATCGGTTTTGCATTCCCTTTGGGATTATAAAAAGCGAAGGCGGCGATATTTTTTTGGATAAAAAGACCCATGATCTGTTTGAAAAAACTGATTTTTTTACATCACACTTTATGAAGGTTATTGGCACACAATACGATCCAATAAAATAGTTTCCAATCACAGAGAAACACTGACTGGATTCGGTAAAAATAGATTTTTTTAAATTGAGCTTAGAATATCTTTAGCCCACATTGGTAAAGGATTTTCAATATGGATAACTTTCGATTTTTTAATTCGGGCAACAACTCTTAATGGATCTTGAGTTGACGAGTTATCAACTAGAGCAACCTTGTCCACGATAGGAATAGCCTTTTTGAGATTCTCAACAGATCTTGGTATGCGACTTATGATTTTATCAAAAGGTACATTGTGGCCACCATTTTCGACTCTTTGATAAACCCTTGAGACATTAAGTTCTGATTTGTTGAGGTGAATGAATGCAATAATAACCTCGTAGCCGTTTACCTTGGCTTTTTTAATGAGTTCGAGCTTGGATTCATGGGAGAAAACTGTTTCGAAGCAAAAAGTTTCACCATTCAAAATCTTTTGAAGACACGCATCCATTGCCTGTTGCTGAGCCGTCTTTGCGACGGCATCATTTTGTTCTTCTGAAATTTCCTTTGCCAGGCGATCAGCATTTATAAATGATAAGTTTTTATCTTTTAAATATGTGTCGTAAAATTTTGATTTGCCAGCTCCGTTTCCGCCAGCAAGAATCCAAAGTTGCTTCATCTTTGAAAACCTATCTAGCCATCTTTTTTATGGCTTTTTTGGCTATAAATTTACCGTCAGAGAATTTTCCGAGTGTCTGCTCTCCTTCAGTAGTCATGCGAAAAAACATTCCTGGATTTTTAGGGCTCTCTTCGTACCAAACCTTATCTTTAAGGACTTTTGATTTGATTGTGCCAGCCTTTCGATCAGACTCAATCTCATCAAATACGCCATCAAAATCGACAGGCTCAGATTTTTTTCTTACCACTTTAATTTCGACCTCACCACTGACTAAAGCTGCAACATCCGCAGGGGTCATGTTCACTTCAGCTTCCTTTCCGATCTGGGCCCAAAACTCAATCTGTTTAGTTAGAGATCTGTAGCTCATCTTAATCTGTTGTTTTGCATCTTCTAGCAGTTCGTCACTCACGCGAATTGGGATAGACATGACCTTCTCCTTTTAATGAACTAGATACAAGCACATTGTAGCATAAAGTAGCAGTTTGCTACAAGCAAAATAAAACACAGTAAATTCATGTATATAGCTGTCTACATACTTTATGAGTGCCGTTGAAATTCGTTAAACTTTTTGACAACGAAATAATGTATCAAACCAGCCTACCTCAAGCTTTCCCGCCACGTGTCCGCCAACTTGACAGTTGCTGGAATGCTCGTTTGGCCCAAGGCCCTATAGCGTTTGTTCGACATGAAAAATTTAGCCGTGGTCAAAGTTTGCCCACAGTTTGTGGGCAAAAAGTTTGGCTAATAGATACTTTTAATTTATGTTGCGCCTTATGAATGACAGAGATTTATCAGCACTTCTTAAAACTGAATTCAACCGAAGGATGACGAATAACCACCGTTACTCCCTACGAGCTTTTGCTCGTTCCATTAAAATGGACCCTTCAACTTTATCTAAAATCCTTACCGGTCAAAGAAAAGTGGGCCCTCGCGCCCAGGCCAACATTTTAACACGTCTGGGAATCCCAATAGAAGAATACGCAGAATTCTTCAGTCAAATCTGCGATGAAAAGATGGCACTTATACCAGAATGGTATGACACCGCTATCTTAGAACAGCTCAATGTAACTGGCTTCCGGGCAACGGCAAAATCTTTAGCACAAG
>JBMOJS010000310.1:0-2854 GCA_049315665.1 Pseudobdellovibrionaceae bacterium
CGGCGGTAACAACGGCGGCGATCCTAATAAACAAGGTGATGTGGAGACACAAGACCACAAAGAGTCATACAGATTTATCTTGAATGGCTGTGATACTGGCAAACACGATTTTGGCAATTCAAGCGCAGAGGAAACGAAGAAGCAACTTTGTGATGCCCTTCAAGATGACGTATTAAATGGTTCGTGCGCTGAACCGTTGCGACAAGATTTTTTCAATAAAAAATGCAGTGGATATTCTTGGAGTCCGAAATATCAAACGGCAAATCCAGCAAACCCACCAACGAATCCGCCACAGAATAATGTTGATTACGCAAAAGAAGAAAAAGTCCGAAATGCTTTAAAATATCTTCTTGTAGAGACTCACGCCGTGGCAAACACACTTTCTGGCCAAGAAAAAGAGGCTGTGAATCAGTTCGCAGAAGATTTGATGAGCTGTGGACTTAGCTATGTTGGACCGAAATGTTTAGACTATGTTACGTATGCTGGTAATTATGGTGGAACTTTGAATGAAGTTGATGGCAAGTTTATTTTTTACTCTGAACTGAAAATCAAAGGCATCAATTCACCCATCGCCTTTGTATTTGCTATTGATCAAGTTGAGCCGTCGGTAAAAGTCAAACTACTTGAAGTATCTAAAATCTTAAAGCCTCGCAATGGCCAAAAAATTTCAGATTACTTAAAGGATGCCTCAAATCTTTCACCTGTTGTAAAGGTAACATTGGCGGATGATTTCCAGCAGAGCGCTTTAAAACGTTTGCAAAAGCCGCGTGATGTTAGAGAACTTTATCATGTGAGCAAAATGTTGTTGGAAATCGGAATGGCGACGAACAACTATCAGCAAGTTAAAAATAAAATAGCGGTATCAATAAAAGATAATAAAAATGTTATTACTCAAAGTAGTGATGTTCGTTATCAAGAAGAAATTTTATCTCTGATCACAAATGAAATACAATTGAAGGCAGATGTTTTAGTTGAAATCTGTGAAGGTCTCATCAAATCCACCTCAAAAAATGTTCAGCAAATTGCGGCTACAATTATTTTGGATGCTCAGCCAAATCGGACCGAGCTTAAAGCAATGGTTCTGGAGGCATTAAATAACACACGCTGGGATATCCGCAAAAAAGCGATTTCAGCAATTTCTAAAACAAGCAAGACTACTGCTGAAGAAAATCTTTTGATTGCGAAAGTCGATGACCAAGATGAAGATGTGCGAAAAGAAGCCGTCAAAGCCGTGGCTAAGATTAGTTTAGCAGCAGGCCACTTGCAGTCTGTTAAGGATCTTTCAAATAGCTCTAACTGGTGGGTTCGGGCTGAAGCCGTCAAGCTTTTGGGTCGCATCAATTCCCAAGCTTCGGTAAAAGAATTGATTGGAAAAATGGATGACAGTGACGAAGACGTCCGAAAACAAGTTGTTAGTCAGTTAGGCCAATCAAACTTGAATGATGAGTACGTTCAGTCTTTTGCAAAGCAAATGACAAGTTCTAATTGGTCCGTACGCAATGATGCCGCTAAGTTCTTGGGAAAAATTGGTTCAGATGCGTCACTTTCGGTTTTAATTGGAGCAATGGATGACAGCGATGAAGATGTGCGAAAAACTGTTGTTCAGCAATTGAGTAAGAAGCCATTGAAAGAATCAATGGTTGGAGCGTTGGCAGGACAATACAAGAGCCAAAACTGGTCAGTAAGAAGAGATGTATCTTTATTGCTGGGAAAAATTGCCGGTCTGTCTTCAACAAACTCTTTAATCAAACAGATGGATGATAGTGACGAAGATGTTAGAAATACTATCGTTACTCAGCTAACGGCACGAAGCCTCACTGCAGAGTCAGTCGCCAACTTGAAGAAAAACTTTTCAAGCCAAAATTGGTCCGTCCGTCGTGATGTTGCCAAACTTTTGGGAAAGATTAAGTCACCATCTTCATTAGAAGCTCTGCAAGATCAGCTCACAAAAGAAAGCGATGACGACGTAAAAAATCAAATTATTGCGTCCATCAAAGCAGTTAAAAACTAAGATAAAAAGAATTGAGTTTAGAGTTTAGATTTCAGGCTGCGTATAACACGCAGCCTTTTTTCTTGGCATTTCACCCAATCCGCGGCAGATCATTTAGACCTTGGTCTTATAAGGTTTATGAGACTAACGTCCGATAGTGGATTGGGAAAATATGAAATACGCAAAACTTGAAAAAATTGACAGAAAAACGAAGAAGCGAATCGGCTGGCGATTTGAGTTCCGCTCATATAATCCCGCAAAGCTTCGCTATGATCCTGTTAAGCGTGAAGCCTTACCGCAATACATTCTTGAAACGCAAGACGAAGAGTTGGTGAAAAAATACTGTGCCAGTCAAAGTGCTGAACAGGATGCGATAAAGCACAGAGCAAAAGAGCGATCAGAATGGCGAAAAAAGTATTCTAACTTTGAAGACCTACTTGAGGCATTTTCTAAATACCAACAGAAGTCTGCGCCAAATAGTTATTTAAATGACGTTTACTATTTAGAAAAGTACGCCTTTTATTATTTTTTAAGCACCAAGGATTCAAATAATTATCTGAATTGGTCAATTCACTACGACAGTTTCAAAGAGTGGTTGAAGACGGTCAAGCCTTTGAAGTGGAACAAAGACAACCTCAGCTTGAACACACAAAATAAAGTTATAAAATCTTTGAATCGCTTTTTGGATATGGTGGGCAGACAGAACCAAAAGCAAATTGAAAAATGCCCGCAGTATTCAAGATCAGAACTCACTAGAGTTTCAGCAAAAGATATTTTGAACGAAGATGAAATTGAAAAGATCCAAAATGAACTCAAGCAAATGAGGCCAGCGTCATACAATCTATTCACAGTTCTTGTCCGAAC
>JBMOJS010000065.1:0-12716 GCA_049315665.1 Pseudobdellovibrionaceae bacterium
TCGCTGCATTCGATCGGCTGCGCCGCTACGGTATGGCCAACAAGATGCTGGTCGAGATTTTTTACCAATCTTTATCTGCCCAAGAAAAACTTTAAAAGGCGGGTTTGTAGGGCCTATACTCCATACCCAAATCTTTAGCTACAGGTTCGTAACAAACAAATCCGTTGTAGACATTCAAACCTTTAAACAAAGCTTTGTCTTTGGCAATGGCCTGTTCAACACCCAATGCTGCAATCATTGAGGCATACTTCAAAGTCACGTTGGTTAAAGCATAGGTTGAAGTTCTAGGCACAACCCCAGGCATATTGGGCACACAGTAGTGAATCACACCATCCACTTCATAAGTGGGATTTTGATGGGAAGTGGGTTTGCATGTTTCAATACAGCCGCCTTGATCCACGGCCACATCCACCACCACTGATCCTTTGGTCATGGAAGCAATCATTTCTTTGCTGACCAAAGTGGGAGCTTTTTGCCCGGTGATTAAAACTCCGCCCACCAACAGGTCAGCATCTTTGACTGATTCTTCAATATTTTTGGTGTTAGAAAATAAAGTCATACAACGGCCTTGAAAAATATCATCCAAATACTCTAAACGAGCCGTGTTTACATCCAAAACAGTTACATTTGCACCCAAGCCCACGGCCATTTTTGCAGCATTGGTACCCACAACCCCACCACCAATGATAACTACTTTGGCTGGACGCACACCAGTGACTCCACCCAACAAAACCCCTTTGCCGCCATGATCGCGCTGCAAATAAAAGGCTCCGATTTGAGTGGCCATACGCCCCGCCACTTCAGACATCGGCACCAACAATGGCAAAGATCCGTTATCTAATTGAATGGTTTCATAGGCCACAGATTTGACTTTTCTTTCGGCCAAAACCTTGGTCAATTTAGGTTCAGCAGCTAAATGTAAATATGTGTAGAGTATTTGATTTTCCTTCAACAACTCATATTCATCAGACAAGGGCTCTTTCACTTTCACAATCATATCGGCTTTGGCGTAGACTTCTTTTTTACTAGGTAAAATTTTAGCCCCCGCTTTTTCGTACTGTTCATTGGTGATTAAACTACCAAGACCGGCATCTTTTTCGACATAAACAGTATGCCCTTCTTTAACTAACTGACGAACACCGGCTTCGGTCATACCGACTCTGTTTTCACTGATTTTAATTTCTTTGGGCACACCAATAATCATAAAAAATCCCCTCACTTTTTAGTTTTATAAATAACTCTTTGAATGACCTATGGTATTCCCAGCTTTGGGCGTCTGGCCAGCTTCGTCTGTGTGCTTCATTTTCTTTGACACAAAGCTATGCCTGTCGGTATTTTTAATTCAGAGGCTTGGAACTCTTGTGCTGTTTTGTTTTCACAAGGATTGTGCGATGCTATTACGAAAATTTTTAAAACAGGTCCTGATTTTATTCGTAGCCATTCCATACACTCACGCCCAAACCGCTTCTAAAATCAAAGAGAAAGAAGAACAGATCCGCCAACAAATGCTATCTATTTCGAAACAGCTGGGCGTGACTTGCATCGAATGCCATGACACCGAAAATTTTAAAAAAACCGACAAAAAAAATTATATCATCTCTGTAGAGCATTTAAAATTAACTCAAATGTTAAAAGACAATGGCTTAGACGGAAAAAAAGGCCCTGAAGCCAGTTGCTATATGTGCCACCGTGGAGAATTGAAATACAAGCATCAGCAAAAATAATTCTAAAATCGATCCACCAATTTTTTCATGGCCAGCTTCATAAGCTCTAACTGAGCTGGATCAGGCGACTTCCGCAAGGCCTGTTGGTAGGCCTTGGTCGCTAGATCTATCGACGCCCCGGCAGGAATATTTAAAACCTCGTGGGCCTCATAGTTTTGTCCGTGATGTTGAAAAAACACATTCAAATTTTTTTCAGTGCGATTTTCAAAGGCAAGTGAAGTTACGGGTGCTACCGATGCTGACGGACTTTTTTTGTTAGCCACCGTCGCAGGCATCCAAGAGGGTTCACCCGCTGCATTTTTAAGCTTTAAACGGGTGGCCTGCCGCTGACGCCCTGCCCGCAAAAAAATGGCAATTAAAATCACCATCACCAGGCCATTTAAAAACAAAAACTCTTGGCTATTCATTGAATTCCCATTATTGAATAAAAGCATATTTTACTCAAGGAGCATTTATCATGGCCCAAGCCCCCAACCCCTTCGAACAACAAAAAGCTATTCCTGGAATTAAAAAAATCATTGCTGTCAGTTCAGGCAAAGGGGGAGTTGGTAAAAGCACGGTAGCGGCCAATTTAGCTTTGGCTTTAAGTAAACAATATTCTGTAGGTCTTTTAGATGCCGATATTTATGGCCCCAGTGTACCTAGAATGTTGGGGGCGTTAAATCAAAAACCCGGCATCAATGAACAACAAAGACTGCAGCCGGTGATTCGTTACGGAATAAAATTAATGAGCATTGGTTTTTTAATCGAAGAAAATGCGGCGGTGGTTTGGCGCGGTCCAATGTTGTTTAAAGCCATGGATCAATTTTTACGTGATGTAGACTGGGGCGAGTTGGATTATCTCATAGTAGATCTTCCCCCTGGCACTGGGGATATTCAATTGTCTTTGGCGCAAAAGGTGCCATTGGCTGGCGCTGTAGTGGTGTCTACTCCACAAAATATGGCTTTGGCTGATGTTAAAAAAGCCATTGATATGTTTCAAAGAGTGAATGTTAAAATTTTAGGCTTGGTTGAAAATATGTCTTATTTTTTAAATCCCGCCACGCAAGAAAAAATTCAAATCTTCCCCAAGGGCGAATTGGAATCTTATTTAGATAGCAAAGCGATTGCCAAAATTGGCGCGATTCCTTTGAACCCGTCCGTGGGCATGGCTTCAGAAGCCGGTATCCCCATTGTTGAAAGTCATTCCAGCGGTGTTGAATCCCAAGAGTTTTTCAAAATAGCACAGTACTTAGCTTCTCATTCTTGATTTAAGACGCCGGTTCTAAAATTTTATGCCTTTTTATGAGAATTTTTTCTGCTTTTGTGGACGTCAGACCTTGGTCTAGGTAATATTATAAATATAAGAACGTTACTGAAGGGCTTCAACAAAACTTTGTTAGTTTTGTGCATGGGACGAGGCCCTTCAAGCAGGAAAAAGGAGCCGGCTATGAAAGAAAAAATTCATGACTTTCATGATGAACCATTTAAGTGAAGACAGCTACACAAGGATAGTTAAAAAGAAACGATAGGGCTCACGTTTCGAGGTGTATATGAGCCCGAAAAAAATCCCCCAGATATAACTTTTTATACAAAGGAGGTCCTTAGGGTATGTAAGGATGATTTATCCTTTCTTTGTCTCAAGGCAAACTAATGGAAACATTAGGGCGCAAAACTAAAGGGGCTAAAGTTTTTATAACTAAGCCAGCCAGTTGCCAAAGGTACAAACGCCTGAGGATTTAAGGTGAGAGATGGAAGGAATTTCTTATAAATTAGATTGGTTTCATTCCCCTTAGTCTGCAGGGCCATAGGAAATTGGGTCTTGCAGACTTTTTTATTTTTCAGCCCTACTTATCTAGCGCGGGCTTCGGGTATCAAAAGTCGACTTCCCACCAACAGTCTGGATGGATTAGAAATTTTATTTTTATTTTGAATATTTTGCGCAGAAATACGGTATCTTTGCGCAATATGATTTAAGCTTTCACCGCGACGAACAACATGAAACTTCTTCTTGCTAGCAGGACTGCGCATTCCTGATCCAACACTGCCTTTGCTATTTTCTTCAGCACTGCTTTCTTCATCGGCCTTGGCTGTCTGTGGAACTTTTAGTTTAACTCCTGCGCGGATCAAATGCCCCCGACGCAATTTATTTAATTTTTTTAATTCCTGAACACTGGTGGCATAGCGTTGCGCAATAGTGAATAAAGAGTCTCCATTTTGCACAATATAATATTTGGCGCCGTTCGAAACTTTAACAGTGGTTTCTGCATTAGCGCCAGTCACCACCTCTTTTTTACTGACAGAGTCACCAGCCCCGTTTGCAGATTTGGCTTGGCTAGCCACCAGAGTGCTGCTTTTTCTTTCTTTCACAGGTGTTCGATCCGGCACATAGATCTTCATACCCAGACGCAGTTTTTTGCCCCGGGGAATATCATTCAAATCCCGCAAATAAGCCACCGTGGTTCTAAATTTTCTAGCGACTGTATACAAAGAATCATTGCGTTTGATTTTATAAACTTGAGTATCCCCAGTGTCTGCAATGTATTGCACTTTTTCAGCCACGCTGTCATTGGCCGCCACTAAAGCCGCTTCGTTGGTGCCTGGTGGAATACGCAATGTAAAATTGCTTTCATTTTTTTTAAAAGAAGCTATTTCACCTTTAAATTTAGGATTCAAAGCTTTAAAATCTTCATAGTTTAAATTCATTTTTTCAGCCATCAATCGTAAATTGGTGGGCTGCTTCACCGTGATTTGATCAAACTCAATCGGTTGCAAATAATCAATATCCCCAAAGCCATACTTGGCTGGATCTTTGGCAATCAACTTCGCTGCAATATATTTCGGAACATAATTGATGGTTTCAGCAGGCAAACGTTTTTTTCTAGCTAGCTCCCAAAAATCCCTGGTGTAATGCCGCATCACTTCTCTCTTCACGCGATTTTCACCCACATTGTAAGACGCCATGGCCAAGTACCACGAACCAAAAATGCTGTACAAACCTTTGAAATAATCTGCTGCGGCCTGTGTGGCAACCACGGGGTCACGTCTTTCATCCACCAAAGCATTGATTTCTAAACCGTAACGTTTCCCTGTACCGCGAATAAACTGCCAATACCCAACTGCCGACGCATGACTGGTGGCTTTGCTAGAAAAGCCGGATTCAATCAAGGCAATATAGAAAAGATCTTCAGGTAAACCATTATCCCGCAAAACTTTTTTCATTAATTTTTCATAACGAGTCGAACGAGCCAAATATCTTTCCATATGTTGACTGCCACGCCCGGTGAAATAGTTGATCCACTTTTCCACCAATGGATTCACTTCTGTGGGGATAGACTCCAACTCTTTATCGACAATTTCTTTTTTACTTTCTTCTTCTTTAAGTCGAAAAGAGGTGATGTCTTTGTCTGGCGATGGAAGCCCCGATGTTGAACTTTTATTGTCTTCAGCTTGAATGCTTCCATCATCTTTGTACAATTTTGTGGCAGCACTGTCTGTACCTGGTGATTTGTGAGCACAAGCCGCTAAAAAGCATACAAGTGAACTGATTAGAACTTTTTTAAACATTATGCCTCCGGCCTTGAACTAATAGCCTACAAAAGGGATTCGAATTTTTCAATCAACTACCCACCGCGGTCTGACTTTTTTTCTACAAGATCTTGCCAAAGGACTGGTTTTAACTTGATCGAATGATTTTCTAGGGCCTGATAAAGCATCACATTTCGTAAAATAGCTTTAATGTAAAAACTGCTTTCATTCCATGGAAGCTCATCAAACCATATTTCATCCATTGGCATCGATGAAGCCTGATCCCGTTGTGATTTAACTTCAGGACGTAGGTCTAGCCATATCTTCATACGACTAGGCCCAGCATTGTAAGCGGCTAAAGCCATTGGCACATTGTAAGAAAATTCTTGCAGCATTTGATTTATATAAAAAGAACCCATAGCAATATTGATTGAAGGCCGAAAAAGATCTTCAGGAACTTTTAAAGACTTCAAAGACAAGGACCTGGCCACATCCATGGCTGTTGGCGGTATCAATTGCATCAAGCCCAAAGCATTGGAGCTGCTGACCGCACGGACATTGTAGGCGCTCTCTTGCCGAGTCAAACTGCGCAACAAATAGGGGCTCAAACGATATTTGGCTGCTTGTTGTTGAAAATCTTCTATAAACACTTTCGGAAACCCCAATTGCAAAACAGTTTTATTGCGTAAAACTTCATTTTCATCCATCAGTTCATTCACCAAACGAATCGCGGGCTGGTACAAGTGGTGGCTAGACAAAAAATAAGCCAAAAGCAGTTTGTAATTGGTATCTTGCAGCTGAGGAATTAAAGAAAGCTCAGACAAGGCTTCACTCCACCAACCGGACTGAGCTAAAATTTTAAATCGCGACCAAGCCTTTTTCTGCTCTCCCACCAACCAAACAGCGACGGCTTGAGGATTTTTAAACAAAGATTTATTTTCAGCAAAATCTGGTAAAGCGCCTTGATTTTGTTCCGACCATAAGCGTAAACCATAATAAGAAAACGGATATTCACGAATCAATTCTTCTATCAAAACATCAATGCCATCGACTTGTGAAACTTTATTTTCTTGTTTTTGCAATTGCATGGATCGAATGCGCCAGTACTTCACCGACAATTCATACTTCGATTTAGCAGCGGAATCACTGCTGCTTAAATAACGACTAAAAACAGCAGTAGCCGCTGCATAATTTTTTAATCGCAATTGTATCAGCCCCATACGCAATAAAGCTTCAAAAGACTCGTCAGAACCAGCAAACTTAATAGCCAGTTCATCAAAAGGGACTAAGGCTTTTTCATACTTGCCTAAAAACTGCAAATTACGTCCATTCAGCCACAAAAGACTTTGCCGTAAAGAGCGTGGTAATTTTAGACCAATAATTTGTTCTACAAAATTCTGCGAGTTGGTATACTCTGCTCTTCGATGACTGGCCTGGGCTTGCTCTAAAATTTTGCCAACATCTTCGTCTTCTAAGCTGACACCTATAGACGGAGCAGCCAGTTTGGATTTTTTTTCTTTGGCTAAAACAGAGGGGCTGGTCTTTAAACTGTTTTTTAAAGACTCTAGTTGATCTAAAATATTTTTCTGTGCTTTGTTTTCATAACTTTGCAAAAAAAAGCCATAGGCTTTTTCATAAGCTTTCTGCTGCAAAGCCGCTTCAGCCAGAATTTGAAAACACGAAGCTTTCAAATCTTTATTGGTCAATGTGGGGTGAGCCAACACCAGTTCACAGGTTTTATCTATATCTTTTGCTGCTGTTTTAGATTTTATGCTTTTATTTTTATCATTTAAAAAATTCTGCACCACTTTCAAACTTAAAGCATTGAACTCGCCGATTAAATCTTTAGCCCAAGGTCCCTGATAGAGTAAGGCCGAATTATTTTGCAAAATGGACAGGGCCAGCGCGAAGTCGCTGCTTTTTTCCGAGCGCGAACCACACTGCAAAGCCACCAGCACCACCCAACCACGCAGTTCTTTGTTCACCAGGCCTTTTTTCTGTACAAGTTGTAAACAACTCTCATTTTGATTTTCAATCTGGGCTTTTTTAATCAGCTCTAAATCCGACAGTCCGCTCGATTTGCTTTTATCATAAAGATTGACGGTTTTGATTTGAGACAGCTCTTTTTTAAAATCCAGTTTGTAAGAATCGAAAGCCCAAGCCTGCATTGAGCAAAATAAAAATATCAAGATGAGGACCCTAAAGTGTAAAAAGCCAGAAGATTTATTTTTAAGCATGGGGTTCATCCATTTGTTGAAGTATTTTTTGAATCAATTTTTTGCTGGCCTCTATATTGGTTTTCAAAATAGATTCATTTTTTATGCTACCCAAAGACTCTTCAGGAGCAAAAGCCAAGGCCTGCAGAATCTCAAATTGTTTTTTCAATTCATCACCAATTTCAGCCTTCAAACTAGGGCTTAAATGATCCGACAAGCTACTAAAATCCAAGGCTTTAAAGTCAGCATTCATATCTTTAGTGGATTTAACGATCAGAAGATAAAAAACATTGATCAATCCAGTGCCAATAGCTCTAAAATCATTCTTTTTTAAGGACTCATCGATGATTTTTAGTTTTTTATTTATCTGCCAAGACAGTCCGCGATTTTTTTTCCACAACTGCAATTGGCTTTGCGCATACACCAGTAGCCCTAAAGCAATCAGTAAAAATAAAATCAACCAAAAATAAACTTCATTCAAAATATTCTGCCACCAGCTGTATCGTCCGGCCTGCAAAGAAAAAATCAGTTTAGCTTCAGAAGTTTTTTTACTGACGTCTGCTTTTTTTTCTTCTGGTCCGACCACAGGACTGTCAGTTCCTTTTTCTGCGGGCAAAACTTGCACCGTAAAAGCCGGAGTTGATTTTTTATAATAGGTCCCCGTACGGGGATTAAATAGGCTTACATTAAGCTCTGGAATTTGAATGTTTCCCGACTGGCGGGGGATCAATAAAACTTCGAACTCTTTGTAGCTTTTGCCATTTTTAAAAAATTTAGCATCCGATTTTGTATCGTACACCTCAAGTCCCGCCGGCCAATCCAACTTTGGCAATTCAATCAATTTGGCATTGCCTTCACCTTCAAAGCGAATTTTTAAAGAAAAGGGTTGATGTTCATAAACCTCTTTACTTTCTAACTGGGCCTGCACTTCAAACTGCCCAACAGCCCCAGTAAAGTCAGATGGGCGGCCTTCAGTGGGTAATGGCTTAGCCGTGATTTTTACTCGCTGGGACAACTTAGTAAATTCATAAGGAGTGCCAAAAAAACCACCAAAAGTCGTGGGCACCCGCACCCGTGAACGGATTTTATATTCATCAATCACGGGCTGCCCCGCCTTGATCGGGAACAATGCGTGGGAGGCCAGCAGGGCTTTTTTATAGGGGATGCCATTCACCACCTCTTGAGTGAATTGCAGACTTGGCACTTCTTCAATAATTTCTTTCCAAAAACCTTTTAGATCTGGAAACTTCAATCGATCCAAAGTTTCAATCTGACCTCTTGTATATAAGTACCAGTTTACAGTGATTTGTTCCCCTTCATAAACGGTGGTTTTATCGACCTCAACCTGAATAAAAAAAGCCTCACTGGGATTTTGTGGTAAAGTTCGTAGTTGAGGGTTTTTCATTGAAGGCAAGGAGGGCTCGGCTCTACCCCCGCCGCGCCCACCGAAGGCCTCTTCCATCATGCGCTGTCTTTGTTGCAACAATTGATTAAAAATATCATCCTCTTCATTTTCCATATCATCAAAGGGGTTTATCGCTCCCGCACCCGGCGAGGGGACGGCCTTGCGAGCGGCAGGGGCAGAACCTGGTGGTAAAACTTTAATCAAAACAGGTTGAGTTTTATAAACAGTTCCATCCACATTAACATCGACAGCTGAAATACTTAAAGAGCCCATTTTTTTTGGGCTTAACATGTAATTAAAATTTTTACGATTTTCACTCAGATACTTCATTCCCTGCGCTGTCTGCATCATGCGATGAGACGAAGACGAACTTTCCCAACTGTTCAACATTTCAAAATCAGTGAAATCAGGTATCCTAGGTGTTTGAATATCAGCACTGCCTTTTTGTGCCACAGATACGGTTAAAGTAAATGTATCCCCCAAGGCCATTTCATTGCGATCGACCTGGGCCTGAACCTGCACACCTTCCGCGGCATGGGCTTGCCAACCGAAACTGGCATAAACAACAAACACACAGGCCCATAAAAAATCACCAGTCTTTGTCACGGGGGGACTCCTTGGAATTCTGCCTTTTATTATATTCAGCGCGAATTTTTTGCTCTTGCTGTTTTAATTCTCCCAATATTTTTTTAGCATCCTGTTCCGAAATCTCTTTGCCGTCGAAAGGGCGAGGCTTGTACTTGGGACTGTTTTTGGGAGTTTTATTGTCTTTATCTTTGTTTTGATCTTTGTTTTGATCTTTGTCTTTTTCTGACTTGTCCTTGTCCGAGTCGTTATTTTTATCTTCAGGCTTATTCTGTTTATTTTGATCTTGGTTTTTAGGATCTTGATCCTTGCCCTCACCTTGCCCCTGACCCTGCTGTTGTTGAGTCAACAACTCTATATTCGTTTTCACTTCCATCGAGGTCGGATTTATGGCCAAGGCTTTCTGATAAAGCTCTAGGGCTTCTTCGACTTTTTTTTCTTTTCCTAAAACTTGGGCTTGATTGAAGTAGGAGTAAAAAATCTTAGCATCTTTTTTGGGCAACCAAAATTTTTCTGACTGTTTGTATTCAGACAAGGCTTTGTCATTTTGTCCTAAAACCTCAAAAGTCAGTCCTAAATTTAAATGCAAGTCGGGATGAAAGGGCGCCGCTGACAAACCCTGCACATAAGATTTCAAAGCTTCCGAGGCTTGTTTATCGCGCAACAGCTGATTGCCTTTTAAATTGCTCCACCAAGCGGACCAGGAAAAGGAATCCTGCGCTTGGGCTTGGTTTTGCGCTTGCGCAGAAAAACCAACAGATAAAAATAGAATTGAAACAATCCAAACTTTCATACTTCAGGAACCTCAAATCGACCTTTCCAAAACCGCGGCAATGCACGGCGCTCGCCCAGAATAAGCTCTAAGGCGCCAAGCAAAAAAGCCAGCAACAGTGGGATTTGAAATTTTTCAGCATAACTGACGGCCGTCTTCGACTCGAATTGCGTTTTTTCCAATTGATCGATTTTATTTTGCAATGACAAAATATAATCACTGCCAGGGCTAGCAAACAAAAAAGATCCTTGCCCCGATTCTGCAATTTTTTTCAATTCTTCACCGTTGACTGTGGTTAAAATAGTTTGTCCTTTTCGATCTTTTTTATAACCTTTTAAATAACCAAAGCCGTCGCGCACAGGAATTGGTGCCCCTTTTTGTGTCCCATAGGCTAAAGAAAAAATACGGATGGACTGGGAGGCGGCTTTTTGGGCTTCGGTCAAAGCATTGGGTTCATGATCCTCGCCATCCGAAGTCAACAAAATCACTTTAGTCACTTTCACCGCATCATCCGACTCCACACCACCTCTTTGAAAAGCCTGCATAGATGTTTTAATGGCTTGTTCAAAATTGGTTCCTTGGGTCGATACTGAATCCGTGGTCAAAGATTCGATGTACATTTTAATGGCCGCAGGATCATTGGTCAGCGGAGACGACAAACCAGCACTGCCCGCAAAAGCCACCAATCCAAAGCGATGACCCGGCATACGATCCACCAGGCGGGCTAAATCAATCTTTGCCAACTCTAGCCGACTTGGCTTGACATCATCAGCCAACATACTTTCAGAAACATCCACTGCCAAAATAATTTCAACCCCTTCGCTGCGAATGGTTTCTTTAGATCCGGCTACCTGGGGCCTAGCCAAAGAAATAATCATCAAAACAATCACCAGCATCTGCAAATGCCATTTGCGTTTTCGCTTACTTAAAGACAAAGACTGCGCCAAAATTGGATAAACGTGTGGACCCAAAACCTGTAGAATTTTTTTGTTGGCCCTTTTTTGCAAAACAAAATACATCAAATACAAACCAAGCACCAGTAGCAGTCCATAAAGGTAAGTGGGTTCGGCAAAGCGAAACATCAAGGCCACCTTCTTAAGATTGTCATGTTCAATACGATCGATGTTAAATATAAAATCAAAGCCAAGCCTAAATACCAATAAAAATTTTCGCTGTATTTGGTGTACTTATTAACATCAATTTTAGTTTTTTCTAGCTGATCAATGTCATTAAAAATTCCTGTTAAAGAATCTTCTTTGCTAGCGCGGTAAAATTTACCGCCAGTGCTTGAGGCCATTAGCTTTAATAAATCTTCATTAACGGTGCTTTCAAAGGGAACATAGTTTTTAATTCTTTGTCCAAAGACATCTTTTTGATAAATCGGTAATTTAGTCGGACCGTCCCTTCCCATGCCAATGGAATAAACTTTCAGTCCGTAGCCCTTGGCAATCTCTAAACCTGTTTCGGGATCAATAGTTCCGCTGTTATTTTCTCCATCAGTCATAAAAATAATAACCCGGGTTTTTGCCGTCGAGTCTTTTAAGCGTCCAGCAGCACTGGCCATGGCCACGCCAATGGCGGTGCCATCTTTTATATTGGCACTGGCTGCAGTGGTGATTTCATCCACCCTTTGCAATAAAATCGGATAATCCAATGTCGGGGGCACTTGGGTGAAAGATTCTCCGGCAAAAATCACCAAGCCAATGCGATCTGAAGTTCTTTTAGCAATAAAGTTTTTAATGGTTTCTTTTGCGGCCTCTAAACGATTCAAGGGCTTCATATCTTCAATCAGCATACTGTCTGAAATATCCAAAGCTATCACTATATCTATACCCTGCACATTCTGGCGAATCTTGGTGTTGGCTATTTGTGGTCGAGCCAAGGCAAAGACCACCAAAATCAAAGCCGCCAACTTCAATAGCAAAGGCAAATGCAACAACAGCTGCTGCCACCATGGCGGCGAAGGAAATAAAGCCGTGGTGCTGACTTGCAAGGTAGGTATGATTTTTTCTTTTTGCAAAAAAAACCATAGCCCAGCAGCCCCTACAGCCAACAGCAGAATAAAAAACCACGGGTTGGCAAAAGATATCATATTTTAATCTCCGCCAAAACTTCAGCGCTTTTTTGTGTTTGTCGAATCAACATAGTTATATCTTCTGGCTTCAATTGACCAATGCGTTTGTAGGAAGCCTCGTGCTCTTGCAAGGTTTTTTTAACCGAACGCAAAAACTCAGTTGCAATTTTTTTTCGCCGCAATTCTTTTAAAGTCTCTGCATTGGTCCATAAAGCTGCAGGAATTTGCCAATGGCGAGTGATAAACAATTTATAATGATCTTGCAAGTTTTTGACTTTAACTGCAGGGTCTTCAATGTTTTCTAAAGATCGTAAGTTTTTATAAAATTGCAACAAAGCAGACGTTGGCCCATCAAACTGCTTCAACTGGCGATAAAATTTTCGCCGTCGCCAGTAAAGTCTTACACGCCAAATCAATGCTAATAAAAATAAAA
>JBMOJS010000311.1:0-2831 GCA_049315665.1 Pseudobdellovibrionaceae bacterium
ATATGTTTATTGGCCCTGAATCCCGCATCGCCCTGATGGGTGACAATGGTTGTGGCAAATCCACCTTGATCCGCATTTTATTAGAGCAAGAAAAACAAGATCAAGGCAGTATTTATTTGGCAGATAAAATCAAGATCTCTTATTTTGAACAGAACCGTGAAACACTGGACGGCGAAAAAAGTGTCTTAAAAAATATCTGCCCGGATGGCGACTACGTGGACTACCGGGGGACATTTATTCATGTGCGTAGTTATCTAGAAAAATTTCTTTTTGTTGGCAAACATGTGGAACTGCCCGTGTCCCGACTTTCTGGGGGCGAGCAAGCCCGCTTAAGGATCGCACAAATGATGTTGCGCGAATCACAAGTATTGATTCTGGATGAACCCACCAATGACTTGGATGTGGACACTTTGAATGTTTTAGAGGATTCGATTCAAAACTTTCCGGGGGCCGTGATTTTGGTCACCCATGATCGCTTTTTTATGGACTCTGTGGCGACACAGATTTATTCTTTTCCAGAGCCAGATTCGACAAACAAAGAATTATTGACTTTTGCCAGCTATTTTCAATGGGAACAGTGGTTCACCGCTCAGCAATCTGTTGTTGATGGCGGTGGTTCTACCGTTGCAAAACAAAATAGCGGGGGTCAATCGCAGGCTGCTGCTGAGGCCAGCTCTGATTCTAAGGCATCAACAACGGCCACAAATGGAAATAAAAACAAAAAGCTGAGCTTTAAAGAAAAGTTTGAGTACGAAAATATGGAGTCCAGTATCGCTGAACTGGAACAACAAATTTTGGCGGTGAAGACAGAGCTAGAATCTTCCGAAGTCACTAGCCATGCGCAAAAACTTTTGCAATTGACCCAGCAATTGAACAGCTTACAAACTAATCTTGAACATAAGTTTCAACGCTGGGCCGAATTGGAAAACAAGCTGAAGTAGGTGCCTGTGCAAATTCTAGCAACACCCCATGGCGATATTTCTTACAGAACTTGGCGCAACTTTGAAGTGACCGGTGATTCTTCACCTGCAACTCAGTCCATCCGGCGTATTTTATTTTTTCATGGCTTTCCGGGATCTAGTTTACAAATCGATATGTTTGTTCAGTTGGCTGCCGCATCAGGCAGTAAAAACTCATCAGGCGAAAAAATAGAAGTGATTGCTTTTGATCGTTATGGATATAATCAAACTTTGTTTGAATTACAGAACCCCGCGCACAACGCCTTACAAAACAATCTGGCCATCATCGATCACTTGCTGAATCATTTTCACTGGTCACAGTTTGAAATCGTCACCGTCAGTGGTGGGACTCCCTTGGGCTTAATCTATGCCATGCAAAACCCTCAGCGCATTGTAAAAAGCACAGTGATCTGTGGACTAGGAGCTTTACACCAGCCGCAGGTTCGCCGCCATATTAGACCCATTGCTTATTGGGGTTTGAAATTCATTCCCGATTTGCCAGGGGATTGGGTGTGCAAAGCTTTGCTGCCACCGCCTGGGCGTTCAAGATCTGTTTTTATGGAAAAACTTTTGCCTTTTTCGCCAAAAGATCTGACGGCTTTAACTACTTCGGCCACAAAAAAATCCATGCAATTGATTTTGCAAGAGGCTTTGCAGCAAAACGCCAAAGGCCCCCAAGCCGACGCCAGAATCTTTCATTCCCCCTGGGCGAAAGATTTGTCTTTATTGACTGGTCCTATTCATTTTTGGCATGGTGAAAAAGATCAGATCCTAGCGCCACAGATTGCGCTGCAGATGTCAGCATTGATCCCCCAAGCCCAGTGCACCATCGTGCCCGGTGAAGGCCACTTCAGTTTGCCAATGCAATGCTTGTGCAAGATTCTTTGCGGCGGCAGCACTTCCATTTGAAACCCAATTCTTCATGTTTGGTCACAATTATCATTTATATATTCTTAGGCTTACCTATTTTTTAATTATTTCGACGATTTTTTTTTCTAAGTAGAAATAATAACACCAAGTGCTGTACATACAAGGGCAAGGCGACTCAAAACACAGAGTGTTTTTAAAAGAAAGATATCTGCTCTGGATCTGGGCGTCCTAGACAAAGACAGCAGTTAAAAAACTTGGCACACGAACTTGTATTAGTGGGTCAGCTGAAGTTAACGAATTATCGCAACAAACAAAAACGAAGGAGTTTTTATGAAAAAAGTTCTGTCTTTATTAATGAGTCTCTCTTTATCGACCACAGCGTTTGCGAATGGTCCGTTTGAAGAAGCTGTAGATTCTAATATAGAAAGATGCAGTAAGAATGCAGGTTGGGTTTTAACTTGTATAGTTTCTGGACCCACAGTAACCGTAGGTGGAATAGTTTTAATCGCCACTGCGGCTTTATTTACATTGGGCAAATCAGGAGCTGAATCATCATGGGCTGCCGGTGGAACAGTCTACAAAGAAGCCATTGTGATTGCCAAAGATGATGCCAATGCTTATTTGCAAAACCCTGGCGCACAGCCATCAGCTACTTTGAACAATGCATATTCAGCTTTAGAAAAAATAGTTGGTCCTAAAGCTGCTGCCTTGTCTGATCAAGAAAAAGCTGTTGCTATATATTTGATTGGCGAAAAAATCTCTAATCCTGAGCAAAAATAACTCCATCATCGAGCCAATCCTGTCACTTTGTACATAAAACTGTAAAAAATCATATAAGCAGTTGTTTTAACTCAAGAACACATACGGGCAAATACTCAAACTGTCTCAAATATAGACAATAAAAGCCGGCAAAAAGCTTGGCACGGGGTTGCAGTAGTCAGTCAGCAGAAGTTTACGAATTGTCGTAATAAACAAAAACGAAGGAGTTTTTATGAAAAAAGT
>JBMOJS010000312.1:0-2829 GCA_049315665.1 Pseudobdellovibrionaceae bacterium
AATGAATTGCTTTGCTGTGCAAATATGGCAACCGGGTTTAGATTTTCCTTCGATAGATTCATTTGATATGTTATTTATTTGCGGCGGCAGTATGAATGTGGATCAAACCCATGTGCACCCTTGGTTGATAGCAGAAAAAGAATTTATTAAATCAGCTATTAAAAATAATAAAAAAATGGTTGGTTTGTGTTTAGGGGCCCAGTTGATCGCTGATGTTTTAGGCGCTAAAGTGAATCGTCATATTCATAGCGAAGTGGGCTGGCATAAAGTGAACCTTATTCCGTTCACGCCAGTTTTAAGCAAGTTCGAAAGTCTTATGGTCTTTCAGTACCACAGTTATACTTTTGCCTTGCCTGAAGGGGCTCAACTCATTGCCGGGAATTCCGCTTGCAGTAATCAGGGGTTTGTTTTAGGAAAAAATATTTTGGCTTTTCAGTTTCACCCCGAAGCCAGCATCGATTGGATTCAAAGTTGTGCTGAGGATAAAGATCTGCCCCAGGGCCCATACTGTCAAACTGCTAAGGAAATGATCAGAGATTCTATCTACCAACCGCCGATGCAGGATTGGTATTTTGCAGGATTGGATTATTTGATCACAACCTAAAAGCTAGGAAAAAATATCAGGCTCAAACCAGTGTAGGCTATTTTTTTTGCTGATCTTTTTCTAAATCTTTTTGCGGAGTCAAATCCTTGGCTTCAGCATCGATGGTGTTCATTTCATTTTTTAAAGAGCGCCAAAATTGGCCCAAGCCCTTGGCAGCAGCCCCTATCCGCTGGGGGCGAAAAAAAATCAAAGCTAAAACCACTAATACTAAAATATGAGTTAAACTGAATCCACCCATTATAACCTCACTGCATTGGCTCAGATCAATTTAGCTTAACTTGCAGCTTTGGTCTATGTAAAAAAACAACTGCATCTGATACTTCAGCTATTTTTCATTCGATGTAGTACAATGCTGAAGTCCGCCCCATTGGGGGTTTAGAAAGGATTAAACTGTATGTTTTTATCCCGATTCAAAAACGATCTGTCTAATAAGCCTGTTCCCCAAACTGAAGCCATTCTGTGGCTGGCCGAACAGCACAGTTATCGATCTGGTATAGAGAAAGAAAAATTAGTTAAAATGATTGAACGCTTTGGCTGTGGACCTAGTAAAATTAAACAAAGACGCACTTGGATTCCTGAGTTTTTAGCAGAACCCAGCGAAATACTTTTTACCAAACCTTCCGTAAAAAATGAACAGCCCAGTATGGAAGATCGGATGCAGGTTTACCAAAAACAGTTGCGTCTGGCCGTAAAAAATCTTTATAAAGACAATGAAGCAACGCACCCTTCGCACTTGCTGCATGTCAGTTGCACGGGCTATGCCTCGCCCAGTTTAGCGCAAGAGCTGGTGATTCAAAAATCTTGGAGTACTGTTGTGCAACATATTTACCACATGGGCTGTTATGCGGCCATTCCCGCTATTCGCACAGCCCAGGGAATTTTAAAAACTGAAGATCCCTCGCAAGTTGAAATCTTGCACACGGAATTTTGTTCTTTACATTTAAATTTGCTTTCTACCACACCCGAGCAGTTGGTGGTGCAAAGTCTATTTGCTGATGCCTGCATCGCCTATCAAGCCACGGCTCAAGAACCGAAAGATCTGGTGTCTTTGCGGGTGTTGGCCACCCATGAAATGATTCTTCCCGATTCGCAGCAAGATATGACTTGGGGATTGGCTAATTTTGGTCTATCCATGACTTTATCACGAGAAGTGCCACAAAAAATTGCTGCCTATTTACCAGCGTTTTTAAAAATACTATTTCACAAAGCCAATTTAGATATTTCAGAAATGAATCAAATCACCGCGGCCATTCACCCTGGCGGACCCAAAATTATAGAATCTGTGCAAGATCTATTGAGTCTAAAAGACTCACAAGTGGCGGTCAGTCGTAAAATTTTATTTGAAAATGGAAATATGTCTTCAGCGACAATGCCCTTTATGTGGAAAGAGATTTTAGAAAACAACCAAAATCAACAAAGTCCCTATGTGCTGTCATTGGCTTTTGGCCCGGGATTAACTATTGCAGGAAGTCTTTTGTGTTTACAGAATTGAACCAGCAAGTCTTTTCGTCCAGCGGAGTTCTGTTTTTATGGCTACTGCTTTTGCAAGGGGCCCTACTGATCTATGATGAGGCGGTTTTGCATCGACAGCGTGAAATGCCAAACTGGGAGCGCTGGGGCCACCCTGTAGACACTTTCTTTTTTCTTTTGCCTTTGGCCCTAGGTGGTTTTTTGCAAGGGGATTTTTCACAGCATCACTTTATTGGTCTGTGTATTTTAAGCTGCTTAGTGATTTTAAAGGACGAATGGGTGCATGCCGGAAGGATCAAAGGATTTGAAGGTTTGGTGCATGGTCTATTATTTATTCTTCATCCTATAGTTTTATTCATGGCCTACCGTAATCTGTTAGATAAAAACTATTTAGTTTTACAAACAACTTCAATGGTGCTGACAGTGGTGATGGTATTTCAATTTTTATTTTGGAATTGGTGGGAACCAAAAACAAAAAAGGACTTAGCCCTTGAGCATAAAAATCAGCCACAAAAAAATATTTCATCAGCAAAAGGATCTTTGTGACAAAAACAATCACGGCCAATACAGATCGAGAACTAGTAAACAATTCTTATTATGATGATTTATCCGACAAGTGGTATCATGCGCATGATGATCCGATTGCCTTATTGCGAGCAGAAACCCGACAAAAACTGCGCTGGTGCATTCCTTTGCTAGAACAGCAAAAAGCAGAAAAAATTGCAAAGCTTCGTGCGGAAGCACTGAAGAAGGAG
>JBMOJS010000313.1:0-2826 GCA_049315665.1 Pseudobdellovibrionaceae bacterium
CAAAGCTTGGCGGAAAAATTTAAAAATAAATACTCTGACCTGGTTGTTGTGGGCATTGGCGGAAGCTCTTTAGGACCAAAAGCCATTGCTGAAGTTTTTCGTAAAACTCATGTTCATTTTTTAGACAACGTGGACGCCCTGGAGTTTGAGTATTTATTGAAACGTATAAACTTGCAAGACACCTGCTGGGCCTTTATTTCTAAAAGTGGCAACACCATCGAAGTTCTGTGTGCTTTAGATTTGGTGGAACAATTTTATCTGCAACAAAATATTTCTTTTTACGAACGCTGCATTGCTATTTCTGAAAACAAACCCAGCAGTTTAACCCAGTGGGCAGACCGGCATCAAGTGGCCCGCTGCGAAGTTCCCTTGAATGTGGGAGGGCGCTTTTCAGTATTAAGCCCCGTAGGAATGTTTCCCGCTGCCTTTATGGGCTTGGATTTAGGGCAATTTCGCTTTGGCGCCATGCAGGCTTTGCAAAAAAACAATCTGGTCACAGAAATGATAGCACAAATTAAAGAAAGTTTTGAACGCGAAGAATGGATCACCCTTTTATGGCCCTACTGTTCACGAATAAAATTTTTAGGAATGTGGTACCAGCAACTTTGGGCCGAATCTTTAGGCAAAAAATTAGATTTAAAAGGCAACGCGGCCCCTAGAGCCAGTACACCGATGTGCGCCACTGGATCCACGGATCAACACTCCATTTTGCAGCAAGTGATGGAAGGGGCAAAAGATAAGTTTATTATTTTTCTGCGCATTTTAGATGCAGAAGCCGGAGAAATAAGAATTAAGGATCCTCAATTCACTGAAACCCAAGATTTAAAAAATAAAAGCATGGGGGATTTGTTGCGTGCAGAAGCCCTGGCCACGCAAGAGGCTTTGAATCAGAATGGTACTCACAGTATCACTTTAAAAATGACTTCCTTGAATGAGGCCGGGCTTGGTTTTTTAATGATGTATTTTCAATTGCTAGTGTCAGGTCTTGGCCAATCCATGGGCATCGATGCCTTCAATCAACCCGGTGTTGAACTGGGAAAAATTATCGCTAAACAAAAATTATCTACTAAAGGTTAAGGACTTTTAGACAATCAATTGCAAAAGACTTTGCCGTAACTAAGCCCTTTTTTTGCCGGACAATCGCCATCTTGGTAAGCCAGGGAGTACTGACTCATTGGCATCACCGTGGGGTTTACGCGCAGTTTGCAGTTATTGAATTGAGAACTTGAATTCAAAATTGGTATTACTTTACGACAATTTTTATTGGACCAGTCTGCCAGCATTCTAGCTAAGGTGTCATAGTTGTTGGCGGTCATAATTTCTGAACAGTTCACCAGATAAGTCAATTCTGCACGATCCTCACTGACTGCCATCACACAACGTCCCACATAGCCGCTGATATAGGCATTGGGTTTTTGATTGGGATCACCGCCCGGAGCGCCGCCTTGACCTTCGTTGCCGCTACTAGGATTATTGGTGCTTGTTTTGTTGCTGCCATCATCACCCGAGGACGTGGGTTGCGATGGGCCACAAGATACTAGACTGCAAAGCAAGCAAATAGAAATGATAAAATTAATTTTTTGTTTCATTTAAAAATCTCAGCACAGCGAATTTAAAAAGGCAAAAAATTCCCCAACCAAATCAATGGCACGCGGATTTGCCTAGACATAAGCCCAGCCGAGCTATTATAAACACAAAAAATCAAAAAGGTGATGCATGCAACTTTTTAAAAAAAATATCAAAACTTCAGCAGGCCCAGTAGTGGCCTATTCCGATGGTAAATCCTTAGTTGGAGTTTTTTTTAGACACAATGATTTTATTCAAAAAGTTTATAAAAATATAAAACTAGAAATTATCGAAAGCGATTTGCCGGTTTTTAAAAAACTACAATTGCAACTGGAGCAGTATTTCAATAAAAAAAGAAAAGACTTTAATTTGCCTTTGCAACTTAATGGTTCGGCCTTTCAAAAAAAGGCCTGGCAAAGTCTTTTGAAAATTCCTTTTGGCAAAACCAAAAGCTATGGTGACCAAGCCAAAGCCATGAAGTCACAGGCCGTGCGAGCTATAGGATCGGCCAATGGTAAAAATCCATTTGTGATTATCATCCCCTGCCACCGAGTCGTGCGCAGCAATGGCCAGCTGGGCGGATATTCCGGCGGCCTTGAAATTAAAAAATATTTATTAGAAATCGAAGGGGCGGCCCCGCTCGCTGGGAACAAAGCCTTGCCTACTAATCTTCGGTAGTGTCATCGCAAGAATACTGTGCATTGATATCACTGATATTTTGATTGGCAGCAGTGACTGCAAAGTCCAATTGCAACCAACAAGCCTTTCCGTCGATGCTGTTTTCATCTATATAAGCATGAAAACTAAAGCTTGTTTTATTGGCGTCTACAATGGCTAGATTTAACTGCAAACGACCCATCTTAAAATTCTCGGCATCAGGCAATGATGAATTTTTAACAGCTTGTATCATTGCCACTATAGATTTTTTTTGACTATCAGCTGCTGCTGGTTTGTTGCCATAAAAAAATATATTATTTTGAACCACAGTTTGAGCAAAAGACGATGTGCAAAAAAATAGAATAGCCAATCCCATTGTTTTTTTCATGTTTATCATAAATTTATTTTCCTTTACTGACTTGTGGGTTTTTAGACAAACGTTTGCAAAAATGACTCCATTTAAAAATCGATTTAATTTGAATTGAAGCTTTTAAAGTGTCTAAACAACTGAAATAGAGCCCAAAATAGTCACCTGAGGTCATAAAGAGCCGCGAATTGACTCATATTAGATGTTCCCCAAATTAGGCAAAAATCAGCGAAAAA
>JBMOJS010000314.1:0-2825 GCA_049315665.1 Pseudobdellovibrionaceae bacterium
TGAAGTTTACTCCCTGTCAGATTTTATCCTCACATAAAAAATCTATTTTCGCCTCAATTTGATCCACTTAAAAACAAATAGACCTATTAATTATCTCTGTGACAGCCGATAAGGCCTTATAAGGTTCACTTTATAGCATTATTGAAGGAGTCTTTATGTCGGATCACGTTAATTCGAAAAAAATTCCTGCACCCCGCACCCCCCTTAGCTTACGAGTGCAATTTAAAAAAAATTACGCTCGAACTGCGGCTAAGGCGGAACTCAAAAATATTAGCATTTCTGGTGCCTTTATCGAAGGCTATTCAGTTGAGCTTAAAATTGAAGATAAGTTAAGCCTTACTTTTGTGGTGGCTGGCCGTGAAAGAAAAGTTTCTGCTAAGGTCATTTGGAGCAATTCAAATGGCAGTGGCATCAAGTTTTTACCAGCAAACAATCGCGATGTGCAAATTATCGATGATTTGATTTATTATGTAGAAAATCAACGCGACGGACGGCGTGGTGTTCTAGACCAGATTCTAAACAAAGTTGCCGCTTAATTTATGAAGTGGGCCTTATGTGCCCACCTGTGTATCTTGGATAGCTTGTTCAAATTCTTTTTGTTTACGTCTTTTTCTAACCACAACTATAAGACCCGCACCCGCTGCTAACAAAACCACGCCAGCCAAAGCTGTTGTTGTTGTATCATCTAAAGGTGACTCTTCTCCGGTGCTTGCTGTGGCCTCTTCTGTCATGCCAGATGCGGCTTTGGATTTCTGATCATTGTGAGGCTCTTCCATGGCTGGTGGCGGTGGAGGTAATTCATTCGCAGCCACTGGTGGTGGCGGCAAAGACGCATCCATCGCTGGTGGTGGCAGCTCTTCCATGGCTGGCGGCGGTGGAGGTAATTCATTCGCAGCCATTGGTGGTGGTGGCAAAGACGCATCCATCGCCGGTGGTGCCTCTGCAACTGGTTGCTGTGGGTTACTCACTTCTGCTTCGCTTGTAGAAGGTACAGAGACTTCTGAAGCAGCCACTTTCCAATAACGAATTTCTGTTCCATCACTGAGTTCGGATTTGCTTTCTACTTGATTACTAGACCAAACTTCTTTCCAAGCACCATCGTAGCCTAATAATTCTTTAGAAACTTTTTTTAAGTTATCTCCGGATTTAGCCACATAAATTTCTGGCGCAATTCCTTTATCTTCATAGTAGGTCAATACACTTTGCGAATCATCGGGGCGTTTTGGCGAGTTGTAATAAACTTTATCACCAGCTCGTAATTTTCCACTGACATAGCGGGGATTGATTTTACCCAGCTCAGTCACTTTATCTGTGTTGCCATAAATTTCTTTACTGATACTTTCTAAGCTTTCACTGGGCTTTGCAAAATACACGGCATTCACCCAAACTTTACCAGATTTCCAAGGGGTTGCTGCAACTTTTTGCAAAGACGCTTTAGAGGGCGAATCAACATTGGCTGTTGTATCAGAGGGCTCGGTCGCGAAAGCAGGTGGTGTAATTTCTGTAGTATTGCCAGAAGCCAGTGGATCAGCAGGCATTCCCTCGCCAGGAGCTGCCATCAAAGGATCTGCAGAAATAGGGGGCGCTGGCGGCTCTTCGGCTTTAGCTACAGCTGGAGGAGCTTCTGAAGGTGTTTCCTCTTTTGGGGCCTCGGCAAAAACAGGATCATTAGCCGGCTCCTCAACAATCGGAGCATCTAAATTATCTTCTGATAGTTCAGCAGATGTTGTTCCGTCTGTGGCTAGATCCGCAGAAGCGTCAGCTGGTTTATCACTAGGCTCCTCTAAACTACCGCTTTCATCTACAATCTCTGCTGATTCAGCGTCATCTTTGGATTCTTTTGAAGTACAACCCGTAAGTTGCAAAGAAAAACCAATCGCTGCTAATAGTAATATAATTTTTTTCATCACGCCCTCATCCTTGATTAATGCATCGGAATAATTACGTTTCACATAACTAATTTATTCTGATTGATGCAGGCGTGCAAAGAAATTGCAGGCTCTAGGCTAATGTCGAATGATCAGAAATTGACTTCCTACTTTGATCTGGTTTTTTTTAAACCATCCCGCATTCATCTCTAGCGCATACCTTGCTGGACGGGAGCTTTGGGTGATTGTTTCTTCAACAGATATTTTATTTTTCACCGGACTTTTCATGGTTTTAACTTCAATTAATTTTTTCTGAGCATCAAAAAAACCAATGTCTAAATCAATCAAAGTATTTTTCATCCAAAAACTTAATGGCTGTTCATTTTCAAAAATAAACAACATTCCTTGATTGGGGCCTAGACTCTTTCTATTCATCAGTCCAGTCTCGCGATCCACGGTGTTTTCAGCGATTTCTACTGAAAATTTAATTTTGCCTATTTGTACAATACCTTTTTGAAAAGCCTCAGCCTGAGAAACAAAATTTAGAAAAAATAAAAATACGACTAAGGACATAACTGATTTCATAAAACTCTCTTTTATATTTTTGCTGAATGGCTTGCTCTGAGCATCTCTTCAGCCAACCCATAGCGAACACCTTTGGTCGATACCAAAAGTGAATCCTGATTCAACATTTCCAAAAAAGTGTGCAAAATTAATGTTCCTATAAAAATAATATCAGCGCGGCCACCTAACTGATACTTGTCTTGCTTTTCTTTCACAGATTTTTGTGCAAAATTTTGCAACCAATACTTCAGTCTATCTTGGCTTAAAACAAAACCGTGCACCTTTTCTTCGATAAAATCGCCCACCTCTATGGCTGCAATAGAAGTCGGTGTGCCAGCAACGGCCACTACTTTTTTAAATTTATGCTGCTTCAGCTTATCTACCGTAGGTTTT
>JBMOJS010000066.1:0-12620 GCA_049315665.1 Pseudobdellovibrionaceae bacterium
AAACAATTACAATGAAATCTTTGTTGATTCATTGATCATCAATGAGTTTTCATTTTTCAGCAAAGATCAAACCCTGGTGCAATCGGACCAATTGTTTCAAATCAAAAACTCAGCCAGGGATGATATACCCGTGAATCTGGGTTCTGTTTTGCGGGACCAAGTTTTAAAACAAATCACTTTGATTCAAAAGCAAATGATGGACAACCCTAGCTTTGATGGCAACAAATAGCGCAAGATTCTTGGTTAGGGCATGTTTAATTCTTGGCAAAATTTAACAAAGGGCAACATTCGTATGTTTTTGTCTATTCGTTTATCTTTTTGTCCTCGATGAACTTGATACCAAACAGGAACGTATTTAATTCTTTTTGCAAAATATTCTATATGTTTAGATATCTCAGAATCTCCGGTTTTACATTCAACAGCAAACAATGGTTTTTTATCTTTAAGCACTATAAAATCAACCTCTCGCTGATCAATGTCGCGAATAAATTTAAGTTCCATTTTATAGCCTTCTGTATCTTCAAGGTAGTGACAATACTTCAATAGTTGATTTGCAACAAGATTTTCAAAACGAATTCCTTCAGAAGGAATAAGGCTCCAATCCCACAAAAATAGTTTTTTTTCTTTTTTAACTGGACGAATTTTATCATCTAAAAAAGATGAAATACGGAAACAGTAATAAATATTTTCTAAAATTTGCGTCCACTTTTCTACAGTTTGGTGATGAGCCTCTAAATCTCCAGATAAACTATTGATGGAAAGGGGTGAGCCAACTCTTGGGGGTAAGGCTTCCGCTAAAAGCTCAAGAGATGTGATTTCTTTGACTCTTTCTAAATCGCGAATGTCGTCATGTACAACTCTGTACAATCGTTCTTTTTGCCACAGTCGAAGTTCTTTTTCACTTTGTAGAAAGAGTGGCTCCGGAAACCCGCCAAATTTTAAAAGTTGATTCAGATTATCTTCAGTAAATGCACCAAGTTCAGACAAAGAAAAAGGATGCAGACGAAAATACCTGTATCGACCTAAAAGAGAGTCCCCGCCCTTTCTGTAGTGGTCTAGTCTAGCAGATCCTGTGACTAAAAACTGGTGGTGTTCTTTATAAACATCAAAAAAACCTTTAACAAGGCTTCGCCAATTTTTAAACTTATGAATTTCATCCAGACAAATGATTTTTTTATCTGGAAGTTCGCCAGACTTGATTAAACTTCGACTGTTTACATCATCCCAATTTAAATAAGCAGGATTTTTGAGCGGACTTTTTTTCTCTAAAAAAGAAAGGCAAAAGGTTGTTTTACCTACTTGTCTGGGGCCACCAATAAAGACCATTTTTCTTTTTAAAACCTGGTCAATTTCATTCTTTAAGTATCTCATAGCATAATTTAAAACGCGAGTATTTGATAGTCAACTATCATTTACTCGCGAGTATTTGATAGTGCAATCGCAA
Organism: Pseudobdellovibrionaceae bacterium; assembly: GCA_049315665.1. Classification (GTDB taxonomy): domain Bacteria; phylum Bdellovibrionota; class Bdellovibrionia; order Bdellovibrionales; family Bdellovibrionaceae; genus JBMOJS01. The sequence continues at coordinate 1,445 of JBMOJS010000066.1, forward strand.
ATCACCAGGGAAGACAGTTTTCCTTAATCTGAAAGCACTTGCACCTATCACGGTTTCACTGTGGTTATAAATCAAGTCCGCCACCCCGTATCCCCAGGACTCGTCGTCATAAAATCTAAAATAGGCACAAATATCTAATTTCACTGGCTTTTTTAGACCCCAGTAGTATCTCTTTTAAGTCGACAGATTTATCGCCTTAAGGTATACTTAACTTGGAGGCCCCTATGAAAAGCGCAAAAAAACACAGTTTTTACCCCATCACTGAAGTTGAAGTTGAGCTTCGGCATATCCCCCGCGGTAAGTTCAGCGAAAGGGTCAACGATCTGTTGTTAAAAGGGCTGTCTTTAGAAAAGCAGCAAGAAGTGGCCTCCGCTTATCAGAATTACAACTCCGCTTTGGCCCTAAAACCGACCAAACCCTCAACCTCATCATTCATGTCAGAATCCGCCTTCACAGCTGAAGATGAGACCGAGGACTTCGTCTAATGCTCAGGGGTGAGATTTGGTTTGGTGTTTGGCCCAATGATCCGCAGAAAAAAAATCGGCCGTTATTGATAGTCAGTAATGATCATCGCAATAGCGCTGCAAATATCTTGGATGTGGTTGTGGTGAAAGTGACATCATTAGAACGAAAAGATGGATCTGTAAAACCAATCAATATTGCCGAAGATGTTGTCATCCAGCTGAAGAAAAAATCAATCCTTCGTTGCGGTTCAATTTATTCTGTTGAAAAATCCTTCTTTTTAACAAAAGCCGCACAGCTATCCCCGGCGCAAATGAAAGCCGTGGATGAAAAATTAAAAAATGTTTTGGATTTAAATAGTTAGGGCGTGTCCTCAAATAAATCTTTGCGGCGGCAGCACTTCCATCTGAAACCCACTAAACCAAATCAACCCCTGATTCTTTGATCTTTTTTTGCCATTGCGAGATTTGATTCAGGGCCTGTAAGGGGGTCTTTTCTGGAATGGGAAACTTTTTAAGTTCGTGAATAATATTTTTGAATTTGGATTCTAGGGCGACGAAGACATCCTCGTTGCTGCCACTCCCAGCTGCTGAGTCATTGCCACCGCGACCAGCCGCAGCTTCCGTTGCGGCAGTATCAAACCACGATAGCTGCTGGGCTGTATAAACAGGCGCGCTGGTTTTCGTCGGTGATTCCAATGACTGATTAGACTTTAAGACCATGGCCTCTTGTTGCAGCACCGCCACCGCCATCACTGAATCGCCCACTGCTCCGCCCCCGCTCAACATCAGCTCTTCGGCCCGGTGAATGATGGATGCCGGCAAGCCCGCAAGCTTTGCCACATGCACTCCGTAAGATTTCAGTGCCGGCCCCAAAACCAGACTGTGCAAAAAACGCACTTGCTGCTGTTGTAAATTTTCATCCACGGCCATATGCACATTCACTAGCTCGACGTAAGAATCGGCCAATGCCGTCAGCTCATGATAATGAGTGGCAAAAAGGGTGTAAGACTTCAATTCTAGCAAAATATATTCAAGTATTGCTTGCGCTAAAGACAATCCATCTTTGGTGCTGGTTCCCCGCCCCACTTCGTCCAAAATCAATAAAGATCTGGATGTGGCCGTGGTCAGCATTTCTGCGGTTTCGGTCATTTCGACCATAAACGTAGAAAGGCCTTCGGACAGCTGATCGCTAGCGCCAATTCTAGTGAATACGGCATCAAACAAAGGAAGTTTAGCTTCAGCCGCTGGCACAAAGCTTCCCATTTGCGCAAGCAACACGGTCAATGCCACTTGGCGCATCACCGTACTTTTACCCGCCATATTGGGGCCGGTGATCAGCAGACATCCCGCCGCTGAAAGTTCAATATCATTGGCCACAAAACGTTCACCGTTCAATTTTTTCTCGACCACCGGGTGACGACTGCCCTGCAAAACCAAGGGCGCGCCTAAAGCTAAAATCTGTGGCCGCACATAATTGTTTTCTAAACTCAACCACGCTAAGGACGCCAACACATCCCACTGACTGCAGATCTGGGCCAGTTGTAAAATTTGCGAAGAATGATCCAGCGTGGTTTTTTTTAATTGAGTGAAGATTTCAAATTCCAATTGGGCGCGCTGATTTTGCGCCGCTAAAACTTTTCTTTCTAACTCTAGCAACTCGTCCGTGCAGTATCTTTCTGCAGCCGCCAAAGTTTGTTTACGTTGGTAGTGGGCTGGCACTTTATTTTTATGCAAGTGAGTGATTTCGATATAATAGCCAAAAACATTGTTGTAACGGATTTTCAAACTGGATATGCCAGTGGCTTCTTTTTCGCGATTTTCCATGGCCTGCAATAAGGCCTGGGAATCCGTGGTTAAACTGATAAGCTCATCCAGCTGTGCAGAAAAGCCTTTTTGAATCAAGTAAGCCTGTTGAGTACTTAGCGGTGGTTCCTCCACCAAAGTGCGATCGATTTTGTTTTGCAATTGATGCAATTTTTCAAACAGTACTGGAGTTCCCGCTGCAGGCAAATTGGTCTGCTGGGCCACATCGTGCAAAGCTTGCAAAGCGGCCTGCAAAGAAGTGGTTAAAGAGCGCAGATCACGGCCATTGGCCTGGGGTTGCGAAATTTTAACCAACCGTCTTTCCAAATCCCCCATCTGTCCTAGGGTTTTACGAAAGCTTTTTAAAGCCACAGGATGCTGCCGCCAAGAATCGATGGCAGCCCATCTTTCAGTTATCTTTTCAGTCTGTTGCAGAGGAAAGCTAAGCCATTGTCTTAAAAGCCTTGCTCCGCCTGAGGTTTGAGTTTTATTGATGGTCGCAAATAAAGACCCATCACTTTCGCCCTTGTAGTTTTGAAACACTTCAAGATGGCGCAAAGTCGTTGCTGACAAATGCAAGCGCTGTTCAAAGCTGCGCGGCTGAAAGGGAGTCAAAGTTTTTAAAGCTTCGGCCCCGCCCAAACTGTGGATGTAAGAAATCAGTCTTTGAGCCGATACAGGCAAAGTTTTATCTTCTATGGAAGAAGGATCCGCGGCCAGGCTTGACAACAACTGTACATAGTCTTGCAAAGCTACAGGATTGACTTCGTGAGAGCTTAACAACAATCCCTTAAAAATACTTTCTAAACCAGCGCGCAAGGCTGTTTGCGCAAAATCTTCGGGAGCCAAAACAGCTTCCGCCAACGGCAGAAATTTTATTTTTTCTAGAGTCTTAGAAATATTTTCTGAAGTAAAATAAAAACATTCGCCGGTGGAAGTATCAGCAAAGCTGATACTTCTTTCATCCATAGACATCAAATAATGCGCCTGAGTGCTGTCCAAGGTGTCGGTGTCGTAAACCATACCTGGGGTCAAAATACGTGTGACAGCCCTTTTAACAATGCCCTTGGCCGTTTTTGGATCTTCGATCTGATCACAAAGGGCCACCTTAAAACCCTGCTGCAAAAGTTTATTGATGGGCCCTGCCACGGAATGGTGAGGCATGCCACACATCGGGGTTTCATCCTGGGATTTTTTATTTCTTTGCGTCAGCGCAATCCCCAAGATCGGCGCTGCGTTCACCGCATCTTCATAAAACATTTCATAAAAATCCCCCATTCGAAACAGCAGAATTTTATCTTGGTGCAAAGATTTAATGTCCCAATATTGCTTCATTAAAGGAGTCAGTTCTTTTGTCATGCTTAAAGGATTATCGCGAGCCCCAGCCCGTCGCAAGCGGCTTTATCGGCTCTAGGCTGCCATGGCAGCCCCGCGGCAGAAAGAAGAGCACGGCTAGATCGCAAAAATGTATTGTTTTGGAACACTTAGTGCGGATGCTGGACTTTTACGTGCTGCTTTTATTACTTTTGTAGGGGTTTTTATAAACTTCCTGGATCATTGTCCGATAGATAATACATACAAGGAGACAGCCATGAGCAAAGACAACACATCAGCTAAACCTGCTAAAAAAGAAACCGCCCAAATTCCGAACAATGTGATTCAGTTGGGTACAGCCAAATGTCTGGCCGATGATTGCAAAAAAACCGGCTTGCGTGCTGGATTTTGCAAAGAACATTTTGATTGGTTCAAAGAGGGTTTGATCACCAAAGAAGGCCACAAAGCCGTGGACTTTGATAAAAAATATCAACACTTTGTAGCAGCTGCTTCTGCACACAAAAAAGCCGCTTGATTTGAAGCTATTTTATAAAACGCGGGGCTTTATTTGAACCGCGTTTTTCTATTTCAAGATCCTAAAGCGGATCGTCTGTCGGCTCTGGTATTCCCCGAAAATCACATTCAGTGGCGGAACAATTTAAGTAGGCCCGCACACGAGGTACTGGTTTTGGTTCATCCTTCAATTGCACAGGAACCAACTCGTTGGTCCGATAAGAACGACCAGGGTTGCGACGGCCTTTTTCTGCAATTAAATATTTTCTTATATAAGCCACAAAGCTGGGATCTTTGAACACAATGCGAACATATTGTTCCCGGCTTTGAATTTGCACTTTTTTGTCACTTTTATCAGGATCATAATACAAAAAACAGTCTGTGCTCCATTGAGCCATACTTATCGGAAAAGCATTTTTTTGCGTGCATATAAACAAAAATGAGATGTTGCTGTTATACATTTTATGAGTCATTAGAACTATATTACCAAAACTGTATAAAACTTCAGGTTTACGAAATCCGGCAACAAGCAGATAAAAATCGTAGGCGTCGGGCCCTTTTAATTTTATCATTCTATTACGAAAACCCATAGTTTCTAACTGACTCGAATCACACTGAAACTTTTTATTAGGAACATTATTGCCTTTTTCATCGTACTTCAGCCAGCGCCCACAACGAATTTCATATCCTGCATCGTAAAAATGGCTTTCTGTTTCAGGCTTGCCCACCGAATAATAGTCTTGTTTCAATTGCTGTTCAGGATAGTTGTAGCTACCGTCATCTAACTTAAAAGAATTGTCTGTGTTACCAAAAAAATTTTGAGCCGCTAAAACCACGGAACAACTGACCAGGACAAATAAACTTGAAAGAATAAATTTGAGGCTATTTGTAGCGAACACCAGAAGGCTCCCTGTTTTAGTTCCTTTTTTTTGTAAAAAGAAAATCTATCTTTACAAAAACCACTTCATATCAATAAGTACTGTGCATAGTAGCATAAACCTGTAAGACCATTTCAAAAACTTCATTGTCGATTCATTTGACATATAAAAATTCACTTATTTTTTCATTAGACCTTCAACATACATCTGCACCTGGTTGTTGCCATCCAACCACTGCTCAAAATACTTCACTTGAGTGTCAGATATTTTTTGCACAGTGAATTTTTGTCTATAACCAATCCTTTGATTCATATTGGTGGCAGTCACATAATCCTTTTCGATAAAACCAATATGCACACCATGAAAATACAAATAATTACCCACAATATTCAGTGTGGCTGGATAACGAGAAGAACTTAAATCTCCACAGCTGTAATTGACCGCTGATATAGTTATCGTTTTTTGATTTTGAGATATATCCGCATTCATCGTGGTGCAAGTAAGCTGCATTCCTGTGGTAGGGTCAACAGCCGTGCCTGTTCCACTCCATCGTCCAGAAAAATCGGAAAATGCATTCATTGCGATTAAAGTTAAAAAGAAAAATACAATTTTAGATCTCATCATCGGCCTCCATGGATTAAAAAAAGCTATCAACATCCAGGACTCTTGGCCAAGTCTTTTTAATTTATGAATAGGTTTATTAGGACTATGTCAGGATTGTGTTGATCCTTGGTTTGGAACATTTAGGGTTTGATTATACCTGCGATGCGCCTTGCGTCTATTTTTGACTACGCCAGTAAAAAAGCCGATTTTTACATTCATGAGAACAATTAAAACAGCTTTGATTTTACTGATTTTTTCAAACTCTCTTTTAGCAGCGGCGGATGTGGTGCGTTGTCCAAGACAACAAGCCAACCAAATTGAATGTGATAGTCGCGACCGTGAACAATTGGGCCGAGGCGCAAAAAGCATTCCTTTGACCTACCAGGACTCTGCATCCTTTGTGGAGCTGGTTAAGGGCTTTCGCAATCCAGAAGTTGTTGGCGAGGGATCAGATCAATCTACAGCTTATAAATTTACATCTGACAATAAATCTGTTTTCTTTATTTGTGTTAAAAAAGGGGCTCGCACCCAATGCAAGCTGTATTATAACTCCCAGAACCGTGAAAACACTGTACAGATTATTGAAAACAGCGACTTTGCCAATATTCGCTTTCTTAAAACATCCATTGTAGAAAGTTTTAGCAAAGTCTTTAATCAAAACGGCAGTAAAGCTTTTGTGGCAGATGAAGTTGTCAGTGTTCCACCGGCACCTGGGCAAGCGGCTCAAAATTTTCGCCGTCTGACCTTCAGTTGCGAAAATCAAAAAATGTGTGAACTAAGGGCTGTGATTGGACGCAACACCAACCGCCCGCCACCAACAGGCAATGAACCAATAGATGTTATTGATAGTGGTGATTGATGGCCCTTGCACTTTAAAACTAAAAAAGAGTTGTTTACTGCTTCAAGCCTGTCGATCTTTTTGACATATAAAAAAGTTAAAAATCTGTATTCATTTTCAAAAATTTGCTGGGATGCAAATTTCATTGTATAATTCCTGCTGTATAAATTTAATTTGTTGCAGGCTTAAACTATGAAGAACTGTTTTTTAATTTTAGCTTTTTTTATTTTTGCTACAACAAATTATCACTATGTATACGCTGGTTTTGAACCAAAGCTTCCCACCGATGGATTGCCACCAGTGCTTAGTCCAAACCCCACGCCAGCACCGATTCAGGCACCAAACTCACCAGCAGAACTAGAGCCAGAGCCACCGCCCGTGGGTGGCTCTGCAGACTTAGACTCACCCCCATCACCAGGGCAAACCAATCCACCGCAAGCAAAGGTCAAATTCGCCATCAAAAGACAGCCGCCGATGTCTATATTTGCTTCTAGACGTGTGTGCAGCGTCGCCCTTTCCAACACGCAAGTTTTAAATTCGGATATGTTCACTTACTTAAAGTCTTCAATGGCAACTAGAGGATATTTGCTTGTGCCACCCAGTTATAAAACAAATATCGTAGCGCAATTTCGCGTTGAAGGTGGAGGCTACGGTGTTGTTGGACAAGTGATGCTGATGCTGCCCACCAACAATGCTTTTATCAATCCCAAAATTATTGCCTCGGCAGCGTGGACCGGAAGCAGCGTTGAAGAGGTTTTAAACAAAATCATATACAGCCTGCCCCGCTGCGATGAGCTTTAAAATATTTCTTTGGCAAACTGGTAGATAGTATCCCCATTGAACAGGTAAACTTTGGCTATAGCGTTCACGTGACTGTACTTCACATTCACTCGTTGTGGTTGGCCCCAAGCCTGCCATAGCTGTTCTTGGTAAGCACTGGGAACTGTCGTATCACGGTCAGAAATAAACATCTTTACTGATTTAGATTTTTGCGATTGCGCCAATTGCAGTGGATCCAAAAATATCTGCGACTGTAGTAGATTTAAATAATCAGAAGAAGTTTTTAAATTAAAAAATCTCATTCGATCTTGTTTTAGTTTTAATAAAAAATCCAGCTGCGAATCGGAAAGGATTTTATACAAAGGCCCACCCGCAACAGTTGTAATGATTCCTTGAATCTGCTGCAAGCCTGGATAATTAATACCCTCGGGCTGATCTTTAAGACCAAAAGCCACAGAGGCATAAAGCCCCCCAAGGCTGGCGCCCACCAAAACTGTTTTTTTAGAGGATTTTTGCAAAAAATCATTCAACAACAACAGGACATGCTGGGTGATTTGATCATGACTTTTTATATTTTCAACCGTGGCGTATTCTTGCTTATAATTCAGTATGACCGTGTTGTAACCATAGCGGCAAAGATTAGCTGCCAGTATGCGATCGGCCTTATTTTCACCACCGGTGGGGGGTAGCACAATAATCTGCAGCTGTGAGGGATTTTTTGCAGACAAGTACTGTCTTGTTCCAACACCCTGAGCACTCAGGTTGTCCTTCGACGTGCATGTCGCATACAGATTGTCAGAAATCAGCATCGAAGCACCGAAGGCTAAAAACACAAAAGTTATTATTGGACCCATCTACAACCTCGCTCGCTTTTTAGAAACCAAAGACAGAAAGTTATTTCTAGCCACCTTTTGACTGACGGCAGGGCCTAACTTATCAAACAGTATATCATACTTACGAATCTCTTTATTATAATTGGCAAACTTACCCACAATATCTGAACCAATAATAAAACGGTTGGGATTGTCTTGAATCAATTTCACCCAGTCGTTATTCAGCACCCCCTGGGGAGCAATATGTTCATCATACACCACCCAAGAAATATCCAACCACAAGTTGTTATAGGTTTTTAGCAGGCGTCGCAGATCTGAAACCAAAGTAGGGATTTGCAGTCTGCGACTGATGCCCGAATGACACCAAATAAATTTTGTTTTTTTAAATCTAGAAATGGCATTTTCCATTTCACCCAAATAAATCGGTTCACGCAGCCACACCGAACCCATATTGTGGTGAATAGAAACTGGGATATCTAATTCAGCGGCGAGGTTGTAGATGGGATCCAAAGCAATGTGATCGGCCCTGGGAGTTTCACCGTAGGTCAAAGCTGTTAGATCATCATGACGGCTCATGATCTCACCAATGCCCGCCCAAAGATCGGGGTACCATTCAATCATGCGACGAATATGATCTATGGCATTGCGATCCGTGGCATTGAAGCCGCTGATGAATGGAAAAAATCTTTTTTGCTGTTGGACTGGCAGCTTTAAAACTTCTTTAGCCACCAAAGGATCGGTGGCGCTGTACCAATAGACTTTAGAATCGCTTTCTAGATAATACAATGGCTTGCGCGATTCATAGACCTCCCATTTTTTTACTAAGGGCATTCCCGAAATCATAGCTTCTTGCACCCCAGCTTGATCCATGGCCTTGATCAAGGACTGTATTCCTTCGGTCTGCTGTAAAAAATCCACCAAATGCACATGAGCATCGGCCACTGTGATTAAGTTAGAATTGGCTGTGGTAGTCGCTTCATTATTTTTAGGCTTTGTTGAGGCCGCAACCGATGACTTGGCCGTAGGGTCTGTAACATGCGAGGATTTTTCTGAATCTGATTTTAAAGATGTGCACTGTAAACAAAATAAAGATGGTAGAATTAAGGACCAATAATATTTCATACAGACCTCCAACAAGATTCCTGTATGCTTGCAAACTTTGCTAACTGTCAAATCATAGTTTTATTGGGATAATTTTACCTAGCTCTAGAAATGCTGGTGGCAAATTCTACATCGGGGTTTTCTTTTTTAGCCCAGTTCAAATCCCATTCTTGGTTCAAAAGTAGCACTGGCTGATCAATCATATCCCGATACAAATTAAAGCTGCCTTTGAGCTGGTGAATAGCTGTGCCTGTGGCAGAACGGGGCCAACGGGCCACAGTGAAAGGCAATCTTTGCAATTTAACTTCAAGCCCATATTCATCTTGCAGACGGTGGACTAGAACTTCAAATTGCAGCTCGCCCACGGCGCCAATCAGTGGATCTTGGGGACCAATGATAGGATCAATAAACAATTGAATAGCCCCTTCTTCGGACAGATGGCGAAGGGCCTCTAACATTTTTTGTCTTTTTAAGGCATCGCGCACAGACAGCTTGCCAAACAATTCTGGAGCAAATTTTGGAATATCTTCGTAATCAATACGCCCTTTGCTAGCAATACAATCACCAATGGCAAAATGCCCAGTGTCGCCAATCCCTCCGATGTCCCCGGCATAGGCTACATCCACGGTTTCTTTATCTGCCGCCACAAATTGATTGGAATAAGACAGGCGCAGTTCTTTTTGTGAGCGCATGTGCTGCACCTTCATACCGCGCTCAAATTTACCGGAACAGATGCGCACAAAAGCAATGCGATCCCGGTGGCGGCGATCCATGTTGGCTTGAATCTTAAATACAAAGCCAGAAAAGACATCACTGCCCGGATCAATGCTGGCGCCTTGTTTGGTGGTGCGGGCTTGCACTCCGGGGGCATACTGACAAAAGAAACTTAAAAAAGTATCCACACCAAAATTTTGTTTAGCAGAGCCAAAAGTCACAGGACTTAATTCGCCAGCTAAAAAAGCCTGCACATCAAAAGGGGGTAATGCGTTTTCAATCAGATCCAATTCTTCACGCACCTGTTGGGCGGTTTCGGCATCTAGATATTTATCCAACTGCGAAGACTCAATCCCTTCAAAAGGCAGCACGGTGACTTCTTCGGCTTCGCGGCGCTGATCATAAAAATAAAGCTCTTTGGTGATGCGATTGAATATCCCACGAAAACGCTGACCAATGCCCAAGGGCCAAGTCACCGGATAGCATTGCATATTTAAAGTTTTTTCGATTTCATCGATCAAAGTTAAAGGGTCTTTGCCTTCACGGTCCAATTTATTAACAAAAGTAAAAATAGGGATTTTTCTGTAACGGCAGATTTCGTACAATTTTTTGGTGCGGTCTTCCACCCCTTTGGCCACGTCGATCAGCATACAAGCGCTATCCACCGCCATCAACACCCGGTAAGTGTCTTCAGAAAAATCTTTATGCCCGGGGGTATCTAACAGATTGATTCTTAACTGCTGAAAATCAAAGGTCATCACCGATGAGGTGATGGAAATCCCTTTTTGTCTTTCAAGCTCCATCCAATCGGAAGTCACGGCTTTGGTGCCGGATTTGCCTTTGACCTCGCCCGTTTCATGAATGACCCCACCATGATACAATAATTTTTCGGTCAAGGTGGTCTTGCCCGCATCCGGGTGCGAGATGATGGCAAAAGTGCGACGACGATGGATTTCTTTTTGATCTATACTATTTAACGACATTCTGTAAGGTATATAAGAAGCCAGCGGCCCAGACAACTGGGAAATGCGGGCGGGACGACATTGACAATCGAGTGCGAAAATGGCATTGCTTTTGGCATTGAACACTGGGTTTGGAGCCCAGAGGGAGTTATCGATGAATTCAGGTTTTGATGTGGCCACTGGTCATTGCATTTCTACTTTTTATAAATTCAAAAAATTATCTGATCCCCCCGAAGTGCAAAAACTTTTAGAAAACAAGGCTGCAGAACTAAATATCAAAGGCCTGATTATTTTGGCAACCGAGGGCTTGAACGCCACGATTTCGGCGGGACCGGGTGCTGAGTTACCTGCGCCCGCGCGCTTGCAAAAGTTC
>JBMOJS010000315.1:0-2790 GCA_049315665.1 Pseudobdellovibrionaceae bacterium
AAGTAGCACCACATCTGCCACCAATTTTTCAAAAATTTTCCCCAGCCACCATACTTTGCGAACGATCAGCCAAGTGATTTTCATTTGCCGCCCCCGCACCTGAAGAAAAAGAATAATCTTTTGCAGAAAACTGCGGACCACCAGCGGATCCCTGCAACCAAGGCGCTGTCTCTAAAACATCGCGAATCGAAGCCTGCACTGCACGAAAAGCTAAAGAGGCATCCACAAATTTAACTTGAGATTTGGTGGGATGAATATTCACATCCACCTGATCCAAGGGAACATCCAACCACACCACAGCCAAGGGATATTCTTTGTGCATCAATAAATTTCTGTAGGCTTCCATCACTGCCGCTTGCAAACTGCGATCTTGCACCCAACGGTTTTGCACAAACAGCCAGATGTTTTTACTGGTTTTAAACACCTTGTGGGGGCTAGAAAAAATAGCTTCAGCATGGTAGCCCTGCCGTTCAGCCTGTCCGGTGAATAATTCTGTTTCTTCTAAAATCTGCTGCACTCTTTGGCGACGACTGCTGGCTACGGGCCAATAAAAAATCAAATCATTGTTTTCTTGAATTTTAAATTCCACGGCAGGATGTGATAAGGCTAGGGCTTTCAATGTGTTTTTAATGGCCGAAGCTTCTGCCGAATCTGATTTTAAAAACTTCAAGCGAGCTGGAGTATTTTCAAACAAATTGTCAATTTTGATGCGCGTGCCGTTCAAATTTCCGGTTTTTTCTAAATTGGATTTTTGCCCAAAGCGACTGCGCAATTGATAAGCTTGTTTTTGCTCGGCTGGTCTTGAACTGATCAGCAGATCACTGACCGAGGCAATGCTGGCCAGGGCTTCACCGCGAAAGCCAAAAGTGCGAAGCTGCCAAATATCCTCAGAATTTGAAATTTTACTGGTGGCAAAGCGATCCAAAGACTTTGCCAAATCCTGTTCGCTGATGCCTTGACCATTGTCAATCACCTCTACTCCACGCCCCCCTTGCGAAAAATAAATCTCGATACGGGTGGCGGTAGCATCAATGCTATTTTCAATCAATTCTTTCAATAGATGCGAGGGTCTTTCAACCACTTCTCCGGCGGCAATTTGATTGATCACTTCTGAAGATAGAATCTGGATCGACATGGGCGAAGAATCTTACAGCCTAGCAAAAATGTCTAGGGATTTAAACGGTAGGCTATTATTTTTTCTACATCAGGCTGACAGGTGCCACAGGCGCTGCTGGCGGAAGTCCAGCGTCGAACAAGATCTATTGTGTGGGCCCCTGCCAAGATCGCCGCATCGACTTTTTGCGCCGTAACATGACGACAGTTGCACAGCTCAGATTCCTTGTAGGGAAAGTCCCATTGATGTTTCAATTTCAATAACAATTCTTTCAGCAGCAATTCAGAGTGGCTAACGCCCTTAGGTTCAGGCCAAGTACTGATATCATCGCCCCGTTTTTTTCGGTTTAAATTCATCAATTCTAAAAACTGCGAACAGCCGACCATCTGCAGGTGTTTGACTTTGCCGTTGTGCAAAGTCACCGTCACTTCATCATGACCGTCCCATTGCACGGTTATTTTTTCTTCTTTTAAAGTTTGCTGATCACGGCTTCCTTGGTCTATGGAAGCCTTGTCCACAACTAAAGTCGAGTCTGCTTTTATAGATTTCGAATCAGTTTCATTATCCATAATTTAAGACTAAATAGGGGCGTCAAGACTGTAAAGTTCAATTCACCAAAACTCCAGGTTTCCAGACTTGTCCTTGATGATGTTTCAACCGTAATAACGGCATGCGCCCGATCATCCAAGAATTGCAACACCAGGCCAGTCGTATTCTTTTAGATAAAGACCAAGAGTTTTTATTGGCATTGACTTGTGTTTTAGCCCAAGGCCACCTGTTGATTGAAGACCAACCCGGAGTCGGAAAAACCACTTTGGTGCAAATGATGTCTAAACTTTTAGGTCTGCAGTATTCGCGCATTCAGTTTACCAACGATTTACTGCCCGCAGATATTTTAGGAAATTCCATTTTTGATCCTAAAGCCAATTCTTTTCAGTTTCATGCGGGCCCCTTGTTTGCCCAATTGGTTTTGGCGGACGAGCTGAACCGAGCCAGTCCACGCACCCAAAGTGCATTGCTGCAATCCATGGAAGAAGGCAATGTTACAATCGATGGCACCACTCACAATCTACCACAGCCCTTTATTATTATGGCCACGCAAAATCCTTTATCCCAGGTCGGGACATCCCCACTGCCAGAAAGCCAATTGGATCGCTTTCATATGTCATTAGAAATGCATTTTGCTAGCCCTCAGGCCGAAGCCAAAATCATTCAAGGGCACGATGCCCGTTCAAAAATTAAAACTTTACCCACGGTGATTCATTTGCCAGAGCTTTTAAAAATTCAATCCGATATTCAACAGGTTCACATTGCTGATTCTATCGCGAATTACATTTCACAGCTGCTGCATAAATCCCGAGACAGCGAAAAATACAAACCCTTGTCTATTCGCGCGGGCATTGCCTTGGCCGGCTGTGCGAAGGCCTATGCTTGGATTAAAAATCGCGATCATGTTTGGCCTGAAGATGTTCAGGCCGTAGCCCCTTATGTTTTTGCACATCGACTGGGAGGACTGCAAAGTGTCACTAAAGGACAAGCTGGCGCTAGAGAGCTTTTGGCAGAAGTGGCTTTACCTCGCTAAAAAGTTTCCAAAAAACCAACGCACTTATATTTTTCCAACGGGATTTGGTTTTGCTTTTGCCCTGTCTGCTTTTTTAATGATCAATGTGGCCTTC
>JBMOJS010000316.1:0-2784 GCA_049315665.1 Pseudobdellovibrionaceae bacterium
TAAATTGTTTCTGTTTTCATTGGGTTATTTGATCCTTTCATCATTTTTATTTTCTTCATGCAGCATGCGGTGGGCTGGGGTCTCTAAATCATCAAACTGGCCCGTCTGAGTCGCCCATAAAAAACTGGTTACAAAGCCAGCGGCCAATATCAAAGTCACAGGTATCATTAAAAAAAGTATATTCATGTTAGGCGACTCCAACGTATGGTTAATAAAATACACAAAGAACTAATAGGCATAAGGACGGCAGCTTCTAAGGGGCCAATCCAACCAGCCAAAGCTGCAGTGCCGGCCAATGCATTATAAAAAAAGGAGGCCACCATGGTGTTACGAATCAGTTTTTGCGTGTTCAAACTGATCTTAAAAATATCTAAAATATTTTTAAGATGGGATTGTGTTAGAAAAATATCACTTTGAGTTTGTGTAAAAACTGGACTGTGACTGAGTGCCACAGAAACCGAGGCTTGATTCATAGCTAAAGCATCATTGTGTCCATCACCAATATATATGCTGCGTGGATATTTTTTTACTATAGACATTTTGTCTTCAGGCGATAGGTCACTGAAAACACTATTGGCATCCAAATGCAATTTCTTTTGCACATGCTCGACCTGCAGGCTGTTGTCTCCAGATAAAATAAGAACTTGGGAAAATATTTTTTTTAAAGATTGAATTAAAAAAGCACTTTCTTCACGGATTTGATCATCAAAATAAAAGTCCTGAATTTTTATATGATTTTTAAAAAGAGCCACTGAGTATTTTTCAGATCGCGTATCATTTTTTTTTATTTCGTAGAAATCAAAATCAATCGAACCCTGCATTCCGCCCCGTGAATCTTTTAAGTTATGCAATTTTGGCAAAGCCAAAGGATGTATCGGCCAAGCCTTACGAAAAGCATGGGCCACTGGATGCTGGGATTCTTTTTCTAATGATAAAACAATCGACTTAATATCTTCATGGACAGGTAAGGCTGAGGGCAGAAGTTGCAACTCGCCCAATGTTAAAGTCCCTGTTTTGTCAAAAATAATAGTATCTGCCTTAGCAAAGTTTTCTATGGCATCTGCGGATTGCACCAACCAGCCATGCATTCGCGCAGCATTCAAAGATTTTTTTTGCGCCAAGGGCACACCAAAGGCCAGGGCGCAGGGGCAAGCAATGATCAGAAGCGCAAAGCTGCGCTGAAAAGCAGCATTCAGGCTTCCACCTTGGCTGATATAAATAATAAAAAAAACAAATGCTATAAATGTCACTGTAGCAATCAAATATTGGGCGGCCAAATCAGCTTTAGTTAAAATTCGGTTTTTTTGCGACAAATGACTTTCTGTTTGGCGAAAAATTTGGCCCAGCCGAGTAGAATCGGCAACGGCTTCAACCTGTATTAAAAAACCAGCTCCCTGATTTTTACTTCCTGCAAACACTTTGTCATTCAATTGCAAATGGGATGGCAAGGATTCGCCAGTCAAAAATGAAGAGCTGACCACGGCAAAGGAGCTGACTAAATATCCATCGGCTGGCACCGTTTCACCAGGGCCCACCCACAGTTGATCCTGAATATTTATATTATGAACTGAAATCAATTTCAGTTCATTATTATCTTCCAAGCGATAGGCGTTTTGTGTGCCAAAAAGGGACAGCCAATGGTTTTTTTTGCTGTAATGACTTTGCACTTTCCAGTTCAAATATCGGCTGATCAAGATCAAAAATATGAAGCCAGCCAAAGAGTCAAAGTAAATTTGATCATAGCCCATCAGCCACTGCACAACAGAAAATAAAAATGCAATACTGACAGCGATGGCAATGGGCAGATCAATAGATAATCTTTTTTGGCGCAGGGATTGGAAGGCATGAAAATAAAAGGGAACAGCACTATAAAAAAGAATGGGTAAAAAAATAAAAAAAGACAGCGTGTTAAATATATTTTTTAAGTAGCCCTGAACCCCTGCGTAAATAGAAATAGAAAACAGCATGATATTGCCGGCACAAGCTCCTGCAACGGCCAATCTTTTTAAAAGATTTTTTTCATGCTGTTCTGCGGATTTGTTTTTTTCTTCAGGCAATAAAAGCTGGGCGGGGTATCCCATATCATGCAAGGCTGCAACAATTGTTTTTAAAGATGATTTTTCTGACAGCAAATGAACATGCAGTTGATTTTTTGCAAAATCCACCTGCATGGTTTTTAAATCATCTAGATGTTGTGGCAGCTCTTCAATTTGAAAAATGCAACTGCTGCAGTGCAGACCATCCGATTGAAAAATGTATTCGGTTTTATTTTGATCTAAGGCATAGGTGCTACGAATAAAAGCAGAATCCCAGTCTGTTTCGTTTTTTGGTATTATCAGGTTCGACAGTGTTTCACAGCCCTGACAGCAATAGTCCTGCTGATCTGTGGCCAAGTCTTGGCCACAATGCAAACAGGTGCGCAAAATAAGGGAGGGGGCTGCGGTGGGTGTCGCCATTAGTATTGTAAACGAGTTTCAAGCAAAGTGTTAAAAGCCTTCAGAGCATCCACCCAAGTGAAGATACCAACAAGTTTATGATTATCGACCACTAAAACAGATCCATATTTATGACTGGCCATCTCTGCGCAAACTTCAGACAGGGGCGCTTTAGGTGAAACCGCATAAGGTTCTTGCGAAAAAGCTTCAGATACTTTTACTTTTTCTGGATCTACATCTTTAAAAGATTCCACCAATTTGACATCGCCATCGGATAAAATACCCACCAGCTTGCCGCCTTCAAGAACCGGCAGATGTCGAATGCGAAATTGGCTCATTAATTTTTCAG
>JBMOJS010000317.1:0-2779 GCA_049315665.1 Pseudobdellovibrionaceae bacterium
TGAATACACTTCTTATAAACTAAAATCCTTCGGCACAAAAAAATGATATGGTTTGCTGGGCCAGCGTTCAAAAACCTGCTGAATAGCATAGCCATAAATATATAAAGTTTCGGTGGCGGCACCGCCGCTGTGATGCATGGACTCCCCGGTTGGGAATTTGGCTGTTGAAGATTGCTTCAGCCGCAGCGTAGGACTGCCATCTTCAGTGATTTCTGCAGTAAAATTTTGCCATAAATCCATTGGGTTGGGCCTCTTTGCTTTATATTGACTTTATATCCGGCCTGCCTTTAATTGGCTAACATGGAAAAAGGCTGGCAGGGGCTTCCCTATCACACAATTGCCCAACACTACAACAAGCTGTTCGGTGAAAAAATTTATAAAATACCAGTATCTGTGGTGGATGACTGCCCTAACCGCCGTGGTTTGAAGGGCATGCAAACCTGTGTGTTTTGCGATGTTTGGGGATCAGCAGCCAAAGCCGAATCTATGACCATGGAGCTGAAAGAGCAGATCGTAAAATATCAACAGGTCATTGCCCATAAATACAAAGCAAAATCATTTCTTGTTTACTTTCAGGCCTACACCAACACTTTCACTAAAATCAGCGGCCTTCGACAAAATTTTGAAGCGGCATTGAGCTTCCCCTGGGTGAAGGGTTTTGTTTTAGGCACTCGCCCCGACTGTTTATCTAAGGCCGTGTTAGATCTGTGGCATGAATACAGCCAAAAAAACTTTGTGGCCGTTGAATTGGGTGTGCAAAGCTTTTTTGATGATCAATTGTTGTTTATGCGACGGGGGCACAGTGCGGAAGATTCTATAAAAGTCCTGCATAAGATTGCCGCCGATTGCCCCCAAGTGGATTTAGGAATTCATTTGATGTTTGGTCAACCTGGCGAAACCGATGAACAGATGATAGAAACTGCAAAAATCGTCAATAATCTGCCTATCACCAATGTGAAACTTCACAACCTGCATGTGCTGACCAACACCCCGTTGGCCGATATGTATAAACAAAATGAATTTACACCGATTGATTTAGAAACCTATGCCCGACGGGTGCAGTTGTTTTTGCAGCATCTTTCGCCCCGTATAGCCTTGCATCGCTTGGCGGCCTTTGCTTCTAGACGGGATGAGCTGGTGGCCCCCGATTGGACCGCGGATAAAATGAAAACCCATCAGTTTTTGATCGAGTATTTGCGATCGCAAAGGGCCTGCCAGGCGCAGTGCTATGAAGCCCGGGGCGAGCAAGAACTTTTTCTGCAAAAGAATTTATGGCAGCAAAGCCAAAGGGTGAGTTTGTAGCCGCGGCTGGTTTTTTAGTCGGGAGATGACTTTTGTACTGGTAGTATTTTTTTAGTGTTCTGGCCAAGTTCAGCACTGCTGAATCACGGCACTTCCAAGTTGAAGTGAATTTGCGATAAAAAATATCTTCTATATTACGATTTGTTTACAACACTGAGCATTCATGCAAAATAAATTACTCTAAGACGCCTTATAGCCAATTTCAAATAGAAATTCAGGGGCAAAATCAGCACCATTGGGCCATTCGATCACATTCCATTCTGTCAAATAGGCTTGTTTGAATAACTCTGGATTTTTTAAGGGCTCAAAAACTTCGCCGCGCAATTCATTCGCTAAATTAACAATACGTGTTTCACCATTGTTAAAAGTCACTTTAAGCTGATAATCATGCAAAATATTGAATTCTTTGACTTTCAAAATCATCAGTCGGTTTTCCTTTTAATCTAAAGGTTGAATTTTTTTTGTCGGTCTACCTGATTGAGCGGCATTCCAATTATCAAGAAGCTCTTGCCTATGTTCATCAGCCCACTCTAACACAGCTGCTTTAATTCGTCGAGGAAGTTTCCCCTCTAAAGTACGAAGATCATTAATGCCTATAATAGCCTCTTCACCTGAGTAGGTGACATGAAAATGTGGAGGATTGTGCTCACGAAAATTCATGGTAATAATAGCACCTAAGAATCGACAAATTTCTGGCAAGTTCTTCTCCCTGTCAAAACCGATTATAGAATCACAAAGTAAAATCACTTTTTCAACAGAGAACTGATAAAAGATTCAATGCATTACTAGGTCGAATGAAGTTCCATCTAAAAACTATTGTTAATTGCAATTGATGTGCACTGGCTTTTTTTAGTAGGCATATGACTTTTGTACTGGTAGTATTTTTTTAGTGTTCTGGCCAAGCTCAGCACAGCTGAATCACCGGCACTTCCAAGTTGAAGTGAATTTGCGATAAAAAATATTTTTTATATTATGGTTTGTTTACAACACTGAGCATCTAATGCAAAATAAACTCTGCAAAATAAACTCTTGACCGCAAAACGATGTATTTAAAATTGTTTATATAGCTAAAAAATATTTAGCACGACAAGCTTGGTGCGGCCTAGAAAAAAGCCTCTGCAATGGGCTTTTACGACGATTCATCGTGGTGTTTGGGGCCTTATAAATTCATATTCGCTCTTTCAAAAAACCCTAAAAATGGCGTCTGAAAACCTGTGGTAGTTTGTTTTTAATTCAGAAATTGAATTCAACTTGATTGAATGAAGTTCAAAATAGGACTGATTCAAGCGAAGTGAATTTGAATTTTACAAAAAAATTACGGGGGCCTTTATGCATTCATCTTATTCTATAAATACAACTATTCCCTTGGTCTTGCAGAGACTGGATAGTGAAACTTTACACAGCAAACTTGTAGAGCTCACGTCCCGCGAAAGAAAATTAACCACCCATATTTTATGGCACTTGGCTGAAGTGGACA
>JBMOJS010000318.1:0-2779 GCA_049315665.1 Pseudobdellovibrionaceae bacterium
TGCGAGATTGGCAACCCTTTGTTTATTCTAGGAAATCAACCGGACAGCCCTGAATTTTTTTAGTGATACAATTTATGCCTATAAGATTATGCCTTTTCCAGGTGCAAATAAAGAGAACTGGCACCTTATATTTATACCAGATGACAATTTAGAAAAAGTAAAAGAAGTTAAAATCCATAAAAAGTGCTGCTACAAGCTGCCTTTTTAATTAACTCTTTGGGAAGGCATAAATACCAAAGCACTGCAGTGCCAACCCCGACCAGCATTCTAAAATGAAGTCCCGGCATCAGTCAGCCTTGCTATCGCATCCTTTAGACCTACAAAAAATTGTAGATTGACCTATAAAAAATTGTAGGTCAGACTACAAAAATGAATAAAAGTGCAATGCCGCTTAAAATGGACTGGCACAAGCCCATCCAGCGTTTAAAAGAAAAAGCGCCGTTGATTCAGGTTTTACTGGGCCCTAGACAGGTGGGTAAAACCACACTGGTCCAGCAAATGATGGTCGCCCATCCCCAGCTGAAGTGGCACTATGTCAGTGGCGATGGGGTAGCTTCGTCCCAGTGGATTTTAGAACAGTGGCAAAAAGCGCAGCTAAGCAAGAGCATATTGGTTGTAGATGAAATACAAAAAATACCCCAGTGGTCTGAAGTGATAAAAGCTCAATGGGATTTATCATCAGGTGGCAAAAGTCCATTGATGAAATGTTTGTTGTTGGGCTCCAGTTCTTTGAACTTGCAAAAAGGCTTGCACGAAAGCCTCACTGGTCGTTTTGAAGTTCTTCAGCAATATCACTGGGAATTTTTGCAAAGTCAAAAGCTGAGCAAAATGTCTCTGGATCAATATTTGATTTATGGTGGTTATCCAGGGTCTTATAAGTTTATCAAAAACCCACAAAGATGGTCTGCCTATTTGCGTTCAAGTATTGTTGAAACGGTGATTGGCAAAGATATTTTGACCCAAGCCAAGGTTAAATCCCCAGCCTTATTTAGGCAATGTTTTGAGTTGATCACTAGCTATCCTGCGCAATACATCAGCTACAATAAACTGCTAGGGCAATTGCAGGACAAGGGGAATATAGATTTAATCAAATATTATATAGAATTATTTGAAGCCGCATTTTTAATAAAAGCTATTCATAAATATTCAAAAAATGAAATCAGCAAAAAACAGTCATCGCCTAAAATTATCACCTTAGCGCCGTCTCTTTCGACCTACAGTCGATTAGATCGTTTAAATCCAGAATTTTTAGGTCGAGTTTTTGAGTCTTTGGTGGGGGCTCAGTTAGTAAAAACAGGCCTTCCCATTTTTTATTGGCAGCAAGGGGACTATGAGGTGGACTATATTATTGAATATCGAAATCAGGTCATTGCTATCGAAGTTAAATCTGGGCGTTCAAGAAAAGCAAAAAGTCTTTCTGTGTTCACTGAAAAACACCCCAAAACTAAAATCATTTTCATCGATAAAGACAATTACACTCAGTTTGAAAAAAACCCAGTGCAATTTATTGAAAAGCTAATTTAAATTGTGGCTAACTAAATTTGAAGGTGATTTCGTCAATTTCACGGTAAAATTATCGGGATTACCTTCAATTAATGCGATGAACAATAGAGTGCAATTCGCATCAGCCTATTGATAAGCTTTGATTCATGCAAAAAGGTTTTAATTCTGACATTGTGGCCCGCGGACAAAAATATCATATCCAGACTGAAGACTGGGGAATGCAAAATCCATTCATTGTCAGCCGTGTTTTTTGCAATGGAGCTGTTTTGAAAACTATCAAAACATCCTACGAACAAGCCCTAAGATCTGGATCTGTTTATGAAGTGGAAGCCATTAAAAATGCTTTACGCAAGCAGCACCATTCTATAATTGATTCCTTAATGATGTCGGGCACCGTCGAACTCTAGAGTTTGTTTAAAACATTACCTAGGACTGGATTCCGATTAACAAGTAGCAGTCCCAGCACTTCAGTTTTAAAATCAATATATGATTGAAATGCAACACCTTTATAAAACTTATCCGGGGCCTACTCACGCGCTTAAAAATATTCATTTAAAAATTGATAAAAGTGAGTTTGTATTTTTAACTGGCGCCAGTGGTGCTGGTAAAACCACATTATTCAAAATGATTTCGGCTTTTGATCGCCCCAGTTCAGGGCGAATCATAGTCGCCGGCTTTGAACTGAATCATTTGACGGTTAAAGAGACGCCCTATTTTCGCCGCCGCATTGGCGTGGTGTTTCAAGATTTTAAATTGCTTAAAAATAAAACCATTTTTGAAAATGTAGCCTTACCACTACAGATTAGAAATGAAAAAGAATTAAGCATTAAAAAAAAGGTCTATGATATGCTAGAGCAAGTAGGTCTAATTTATAAAAAAAATCAATACCCTGAATTTTTATCTGGTGGAGAACAGCAGCGCACAGCCATCGCCAGAGCTTTGATTCATCAGCCTGGTGTTTTGATTGCCGATGAACCCACTGGAAACTTAGACCCCCAGTTGAGTGAAGAAATTATGGATCTCTTTGAAAAAGTCAGTTTACAAGGAACAACTGTATTTATCGCCACCCATGATCATGCTTTGGTTTCTAGACGCAAGAAACGAGTTTTAAATTTAAAACATGGGGTTTTAACTGATTCCATTGATCACGGTGCTGAAGTAGATAATTTTAAAGAGTCTACAATATTGGATTTTACTGCATGAAGAACAAAGCTTTATTCCTTTCTACTATTTTAGTTTTAGTATCTGGCTTTACCTTGATCAGTAGTTCTTTTTT
>JBMOJS010000319.1:0-2774 GCA_049315665.1 Pseudobdellovibrionaceae bacterium
CTGAAGATGGCCGGATTGACTCCGAAATGCCTGGCCGGAATGACCGAAATACGCAATCTTTCTTTAGAGGCCAAATCATCGCAAGAAAACCAGCCAAAAAATGTCGTGATAACGTCCAGTAACCTTTAATGCGAAATTCGGCCCAAACCGGCCATCGTTTCGGAGTCAATCCGGCCACGGCTTCGCTCTTAATTCGGCCATCAAAACGGAGTTCAAAGCGACCATCTTTAACGTTTCGAGCGTTATAGTGGTCGGAATGCTCCGAAACTAAGCAAGAGCAGTAGATTGTAGTGACGCTGACTATTTTAGAGGACCAAACTTCGCCTTCCATAAGGAGTGAAGAATGGCCAGAGAAAGGTTAGCAATGAGAGATATAAAAGAAATTTTTAGACTGCGGTTTGGTTTGAAACTTTCACAGAGAGAAGTTGCAAAGATCTGCGGGTGTGGAAAATCCACAGTGCAAGAATACGAAAAGCGAGCTTTTACTGCAGGACTGACAGAACTTGTTCAGATTGAAGAATTGCCAGTTGAAGAATTGCGCAAAAAACTTGGTGAAAATTTAGATGCGATAACAGCAGTTCAAAATTTAGAAATGCCAGAGCGAGCTTTGCCAAACTGGGCTGAGATTCGAGAAGAGCTTGTAAAAGATAAAAATGTTACCCTGATGCTTTTATGGACTGAATACAAGCAAGCTCATCCTGAAGGATATCAGTACACTCAGTTTTGCGAGCACTATCGGCGTTGGAAGAAAACACATCTTGGTCTGAGCATGAGGCAGGAGCATGTCGCTGGCGAGAAGACGTTTGTAGACTATGCTGGTTCAAAGATGAACATCATTGATGCTTCGACGGGTGAAGTGAAAGAGGCCAACATTTTTGTAGGTGTTTTGGGAGCTAGTTCGTACACCTACGCGGAGGCAACGTGGACGCAGAATGTTTGTGATTGGATTAGCAGTCATGTTCGAATGTTTGATTATTTTGGTGGAGCAAGTTCGATAATTGTTCCGGACAATCTAGCCAGTGGAATAAAAAAATCGAATCGCTATGAGGCAAAGGTTAATAGTTCCTATCAAGAAATGGCACAGCACTATGGATCATGTGTTATTCCAGCGCGCGTAAAAAAACCAAAGGATAAGGCGAAAGCTGAAGTTGCGGTGCAAGTCGTTCAACGTTGGATTTTGGCAGCGCTAAGAAAGAAAACATTTTTTTCTCTGGAGGAGCTGAATCAAAATATTTTTCAGCTCGTAGATCAGATTAATTTACGCAAGATGAAAGCCTATGGAAAATCCAGAAGAGATCTTTTTTTAGAGTTTGATCGCCCCTCACTGCAGAAGCTACCGACAAATAAATTTGAATATGGTCAGTGGAAACTGGCGACTGTGAATATTGACTACCACGTGAGTTTTGAAAAAAACTTTTACAGTGTTCCTCATGATTTGACTCAGAAAAAAGTTGAAATCCGAGCGACAGATAAGGCAATTGAAATATTTTTTAACCTCAAAAGAGTGGCCTCGCACAAACGAAGCTACCTTGAAAATCGTTACATTACCAATAGTGACCATCGACCCAAGGCTCATCAGGCTATGGCGGAGTGGACACCAGATAGAATGATTAAGTGGGCGGAAGAATCAGGTGAAAGTGTATCAGAATTTGCAAAACAGATGATTAGTCGTCGAATGCATCCGGAGCAAAGTTATCGATCTCTTTTAGGTGTACTGCGTTTAGGCGACAAGTACGGCAAGGCGAGACTTAACAAGGCTTGTGAGAGATCACTGAGCGTGAAGAGCATCAGTTACCAAACGGTAAAGAACATTTTAGAGAGGGGGATGGATCAGCTGAAATTAAAAAATGAAAAGGATGAACAAATAAATATGTTTTCTGAACATGAGAATGTTCGTGGACCTGACTATTACCACTAAAGAAAGAGAGCAAAAGATGTTAATGGAACAAACGGCAGAGAAAATGCAGGAGATGCGCTTAAAAAAGATGGCTGAAAAATTTTTGGAGCGAATCCAAGCAAAGCATCATGAGGACATGGAGGTTGAGGATTTTATTGGTTTGCTTGTAGACGACGAATACCAGTGTCGGTTGAATAGAAGACTGCAAGATCGCCTTACAAAAGCAAAGTTCAAAGAATCTCAAGCATCACTAGAGCGTGTTGATTATCAGTTTAAAAGGGACCTCCAAAAAAAGACCGTGCTTGAGCTTGCTGCGAATCAATGGATTAGACGCAAGCAGAATATAATTTTAACTGGACCTAGTGGTGTCGGAAAAAGTTTTTTGGCTCAGGCACTAGGTCATCATGCATGCCGAGAGGGATATTGGGTTCGGTACTATCGATGTACAAAGTTTTATCAAACTCTACTAACCAGTAGAGCGGATGGAAGTTATTTAGCATTTTTAAAAACGATTCAAAAATCCCACGTAATTATATTAGACGATTTTGGTTTAGCTGCATTGAGTGATGAAATAAAAAATGATTTATTTGAAATTATTGAAGATCGTAATGGTCAGGCATCAACAATAATCACATCACAGCTGCCAACAGAAAAGTGGCACAGCTACTTAGGTGGAGGAATGATTGGGGATGCCTTCTGCGATCGGGTCCTACACAATGCCCACAAAGTAGGCCTAAAGGGCGAATCATATCGAAAAGAAACAGCGAAGTTGACATAATCCGGCCGCTCAACACATCATCAGCTAGTCAGCATCGCTGCGCTCTGAAGATGGCCGGATTGACTCCGAAATGCCTGGCCGGAATGACCGAAATACGCA
>JBMOJS010000067.1:0-12376 GCA_049315665.1 Pseudobdellovibrionaceae bacterium
GAATGTAGCGTGTATGCGTGGCTCCAGGAAAGCTGAATTCAGCAAATCCCAATTGTTTAATGGCGCGCAAACGTTGATATTCAGAACGATCTAAAATTGCCACTTCTGCATCTGAAAAATAAATTGATCCGTGCACTGGGTCGCGAATTTCCATAAATACCTTTACTGCACTTGGATCATTTGTCCAAAGTGATTTGATTATATGCTAGCTCAAAGGCTAGTTTTTCTCAAAATGAAAAATCTCACTTTAGGAATATTAAAATGGGACGATAAGTACTTCAGAGACTAAATTGCCCATCGGAACTTTAAGTTTATTAAGGTTCTTCAGAATCAAGGATCGATTCTGTGATGTCTTCAAGGAGGAGGATTTATGGGTTTACGAATTAACACGAACACGGCTTCGTTAAATGCTCAAAGGGTGCTTTGGGGGACGAAGATAGGACTAGACAAAAGCATGGAAAAGCTTGCGTCGGGTTTTCGAATCAATCGGGCGGGCGATGATGCCGCAGGATTGGCGATCTCTGAAAACTTGCGAGCCCAAATACGCGGCTTAAAACAATCTTCTAGAAATGCTCAGGATGGTATATCCCTGGTGCAGGTGGCAGAGGGAGGAATGCACGAGATTTCTTCTATTCTAATCCGTCTGCGTGAGCTAGCTGTTCAGTCAGCTTCTGATACGATTGGTCCAACAGAACGTCAGTTTCTGAATGTGGAGTACGATCAGATGGTGTCAGAGATTGATCGAATCGCCGAAGGGACCGAGTTCAATGGAACTCAATTGTTGGCCGGGGTAGGATCCATTTTGGATTTTCAAGTGGGGACCCGCAATAATCCTGAAATTGACAGGATTTCCTTCGACTCATCCAAAGCCGATGCCAATTCAGCAGCTTTAGGTGTAAACTTAACGAGTGTTGCCGATAAGGCTTCTGCGCAAAATGCCCTGGCCGCGGTAGATACCGCGATCATGAGTGTTTCTGCCATGCGAGCCGATTTTGGTGCTATTCAAAATCGATTGCAATCGACAGTAAGTAATATTCAGGTATCACTTGAAAATATGGCTGCAGCTAATAGTCGTATTAAAGATGTGGATATAGCTGAAGAAACTTCAGAGATGACAAAAAATAATATTTTATTACAGGCTGGTACTGCTGTGCTTACGCAAGCTAACCAACAAGCCAATGTTGCCCTTGGACTCTTGAATAAATCTTTAGGATAATCTTCTAAAGACCAGGTTCACGATCTTGAACATCAAGATCACCCTCAATAGCCCAAGCTCGCGCATAGAGAGCTGAATACTTGATATCTGTTTCCTGCAGGTACTGCCATTCCGATGGCAGTACCAATTATTTGCAGAAACAAACTGAATTATAAAAACAATTGTAGTTTTTATGGTGTGTCTACATTTTCTAAATTTATTTCATAACTCTTATTCAAGACAAAAAATAATTCATTTAAAAATTTTCGATTTAAAAAAATAATCTAGACTTTATTTGTATCAAAGTAATCCGATAAGCCTAATAACGAAATACAAGATGTATTTCTAACGCCAACGGACGGCAAGTTTCATGGAAGAAGCTGATAATTCAGGGAGGAGACCATATGGGTCTACGTATTTCCACGAACGTTGCTGCATTGAACGCGCAAAAAAACCTGTACATGACACAAGTCAATGTGAATAGATCTATGGCTCGACTAGCCTCGGGACAAAGAATCAATCAGGCTGCAGATGATGCTGCGGGATTGGCCATATCTGAAAATTTAAAAGGTCAGATTCGTGGGTTAAGGCAAGCCAATAGAAATGCCAATGATGGTATATCCCTGGTGCAAGTCGCTGAGGGCAGTTTGAATGAAGTTTCAAGTATGTTGATTCGTTTGCGTGAGTTGGGGGTGCAAGCCTCATCGGATACAATAGGTTCAACCGAAAGACAGTTTTTAGATGTTGAATATCAACAGCTCAAGTCCGAGATTCAGCGAGTCACCGAGTCCACTAAATTTAATGGCTATGAATTATTAAATGGAACAGGTAGTTTTATTGATATTCAAGTGGGGGTAAATAATGATCCTTTTCAAGATCGAATCAGCTTTAACACCGCCGCTGCAAATTCAACATTGGATGCCTTGGGCCTAGTTGCTGAAAATCTAGTTACCAAAAAAGATGCCCAAATGAGTATGGATCGTATTGATATGGCACTGACTTCTGTCAATGCCATTCGCGCAAATTTTGGTGCTTTACAAAATAGACTGGTGTCCACATCAAATAATCTTTTAGTAGCCGATGAAAACTTATCCGCTGCAAATTCCCGAATCCGTGATACTGATATTGCGGTAGAATCTACAGAGATGATGCGCAATAATATTTTAATGCAAGCTGGGATTTCTGTATTGGGGCAAGCCAATCAAATGCAAAATGTGGCTCTAAAACTTTTAGGATAAAGATTATTTTGTAAAGCTGATAGCATTGGATTCAATGAGTGTATCTAAGGTGCACTCTGCAGTTTCGATCATTTCGCTCAATTGATCTAATTTCTCTGCATCGGCCTCTATATATCCCATTTGGGTCAACTTTATTTTTTTTAGATTCTTACAAGAAGACATAATCTGGCACAGCATTTTTCTTTCACGCAAACGTAAAACAGATGTAATGACTTTCATTAGATCGGGATTGGATGCAAACAATACCGTTCTTTTACCACCCCTTCCAACAACCTGAATCACATCATATTGCAGAAGTTCTTTGATAGCCAATGACACCAAAGCTTTTGAAACATTCAATCTTTTAACCAAGGTCGTGGCATCTAAAGGCGTGGGCGATAAAAAAATATGGGTCCAAATTTGACCTTGAATTTTTTTAAACCCCCAGAACTCTATAAAAGAACCAATTTGAAAGCTAAGATCTTTCATTTCTGGTGCAAGTTGAGGTTCTATAGATTCAGAAGTTTTTGTTGCCATTTATGCAGTTAATTTAAATTGTAAAAAGAAGTCAATAAGTTGATAGTTTTGATAAAAAAAATCAATTATTGCTGTTCTAATACATATCAAAAAAGCTTAGGAATAGATTTTTCAATGGTGGACCATAGCTTTGGGTTCAGAATATCTGACCCTATCAATAACACCGGCTCGGCATTTTCGGCTTTGGTTTGCTTCATTTTAGTAGGTATCCATCCTGTGCCGCCGAACTGCTTTAGCCAGTCTTTTTTAATGGCTAGTGAGTTTGTAACTAAATGATGGGCAAATTGTTCCGTTTGTGGTTTTTTAAGTTGAAAATACTCAAAACTGCTGTAGATGCCAAATTTATCAGATGTGCGAACCAGTTCTAAATTCTGTGATCCC
This sequence comes from Pseudobdellovibrionaceae bacterium, assembly GCA_049315665.1. Classification (GTDB taxonomy): domain Bacteria; phylum Bdellovibrionota; class Bdellovibrionia; order Bdellovibrionales; family Bdellovibrionaceae; genus JBMOJS01. The sequence goes on from JBMOJS010000067.1 coordinate 3,331, forward strand.
AATTCAATAAAGTTTTTGTATTTTTGTTTGCCCGGGGGTTTAGAGGTGAATATCAAATCCAGCCCATCCGAAGTGAAATGAGCATCCAAATCATTTAAATCCAAAATATCTAGGATAATTTTTTTTACTCCTGCATTTTGAAAGCAATGATAAGCCATATCTAAAGCCAAATGCGAAAGGCCTTCTAAGGTACCAATGCGCAAACTCGATTGAATTTGATTTTGGTTTAAAGACAAAATATCTTTTTGTAAGCCATGCATAGATTTTTCAAAAATCTGAGCCAATTCAGAAGCCAGTGGCGTCCATCCCGATTTTCTTTTTGTCGTTCGATCCAACAATACAACTTTTAATTCATCCTCTAAGCGGGAAATAATTCTAGAAAGTTGAGGCTGACTAAGTCCCACATGCAAAGCTGCGGCAGACAAGTTTTTAAAATGCACGGATTTAGCTAAAACTTCTAGTTCATGATACAAAGTCAACATGGATCAACCTTTTTTTATATAATTAAAAAAGGCCACGACACTTAAACCCACAGCCAGGACGTAGCCAATAAAACTAAGCACAGGCATTCCTGCAATAACTTTTTCTGGTTGTAAAACGTAAATCAAAGTGGCACTTAAAATCAGTGAAGCAATGATCACAGCTAAAAATAATAAATTGAAAGAAATCTCAAAAGATCTTTTAAAATCTTCTAGGGACTGAAGCTTTAATTGAAAGGCGTGATCAGGGCTATTCATTTTGCGAATTAAAAAATTCAATTGTCGGGGTAAGCCCTGCATTAAGTTTTTCGATTCGCGCCAGACGATGCCTAATTCATTCAATATTTTGTGTGAATCCACTTGGTGTTGCACAAGCTCTTTGGCAAACTCTAAGGAATACATCAAAAAATCAAAATCACCTTTAATTTTTTTACCGATGCCTTCAATGGCCACTATAGATTTAAAAAATAACATCAGTTCCGTGGGGACTTTGAGGCCATGTTTTGCGGCAATCGCCGAACTGCTCATTAATATTTTACCTAGGTTTACATTCTTTAAAGTCAGTCCATAGTAGGGCGCAATCAAGGCTTGTAGATCTTTGGCAAAGATATCCACATTTACACGATCTGTAAAAGGGGCTAAGTCCGTGTATTCGCAGGCCAGTCTTTCGTAATCTTCAATAGATAAAGCCAAAAGCATATTGGCAATGGCTGATCTTGTTTTGCTGCTTAAACGGCCGACCACTCCGAAGTCTATTAAACCAATGCGATTTTCTGGCAGCACAAAAAAATTTCCTGGGTGCAGATCACCATGAAAAAAACCATCGGCAAACACCATTTTTAAATAACTTTTTAATCCGATTTGCATAATTTTTTCGGGATCAACCTGGGGCTGTGATAATGCTAAATGATCACTTAAAGGAACTCCCTGTACCAGTTCCATCACTAAAACTCGCTCGGTGCTTAAATCAATAAAAACTTCAGGTATGACAACTGCAGGGTCATTTTTAAAGTTATTTCTAAAGCGTCGCAAATTATTAGCTTCAACTATAAAATTGGTTTCTAATTGCAGAGTTTTAAAATACTCATCAATAATAGCTACCGGATTCAAAGAACGAGTTTCAGGAATGTATTTTTCTAAAAGCTCTGCTAAAAAATACAAGACATTCAAATCATCATTGATCACTGGAATAATGCCTGGGCGCTGCACTTTGATCACTACATTTTGTCCTGATTTCAATTGAGCCTGATGGACCTGGGCAATGCTGGCCGAACCCAGTGGCTTTGGATCTATGGATGAAAATATATTTTTGTAATCGGCGCCGAACTCTTCTTGCAAAATAACTTCAATCACCGAAAAATCCAAAGCATGAACATTGCCTTGAAGTTTTTCAAATTCATTGCAAAAGTCTTCGGGCACTAAATCAGGACGCGTGGCTAGAAGCTGTCCTAATTTTACAAATGTTGGGCCAAGCTCTTCAAAACACAAACGCACCCTTTCGGGTACAGAAAGTTTATTGATTTCAGTGGTCGAAGCCAGGCGTTCTAATAAAAACTGTCCTAACTTTATTCTTTCTGCCAGATTATAAAAACCATGCCGTGCAAAAACGCTAACTATGGTGCGCAAGCGACCGGCGTTTTTTAAAGTTCTGCCAATGGCTAAGCTGGTGGACAAGGCACTCACTTTTTAGGGGCTCCTTTTTTGGCAAAGCGACTGAAAAATGATTTTGTAGCGGGCTTTTTTGTTTTTGGGCTTACTGCCGCTGCTGATTTTCCTGATTTACGCGCTTCAATTTTTTCATCCAACTTTTGAATTAAATCTGTGTATTTCTGTGACATTTTACCGACAGTAGTTGTTGCTGTGGTTGTGGATTTTACTTTAGAGTTTTTGGAAATGGATATGGCCGCTGTGGGTTTGCCCATTTTTTGTTTTTGCCCAAAAGATGAATCTGCTTTATTGGATTTGTTTTCACGCTGAAAAGAGGAAGCTTTTTTGTTACTTTTATTTCTGCCTTTTCGCGATTTATCTTTATTGAATTCTTGTTTTGAATTTTCCGATTTTTTTTGATTTTTATTAAAGTGGTTTTTTGATTCTTTAGAAGTAGTGTTTTTTTCTTTATTGTTCCGCGATGGTGAAGGTGTTGCTCCTTTGCGGCTCACGGACTCAGCCAATACAAAGTTGATTTGCCCTAACTCTATATCTGTTGCGGCAATAACAATTTTTAAGGTGTCACCCAAACCATAAGACAACTGACTGCGCTTAGCGACCAATCGCAGCTGTTCTTCGTCAAATTCAAAACCGTGCGGACCTAAATCATCCAAACGAATCAAGCCATCAATATCAAATTCGCGCAATAACACAAATACACCAAAACGTGTAACCGAACTAATAACCCCCTCAAATTCTTGACCCAAGAATGTTTTAGCAAAGCGGGCTTTTTTGATCGACATCAATTGCCGTTCAGCTTTATTAGATCTTTGTTCGCAGGCCGATAAAACAGTGGCCGCTGTGGCCAAGTCGTCTTCGCTGATGGTGTGGTATTGGGATTGCGGCAAAATTTGACTTTTTATTAAGCGGTGAACAATCAAATCAGGATAACGCCGAATAGGCGAAGTGAAGTGAGTGTAGCATTCAAAGCCCAAGCCAAAATGTCCCACATTGTTGGGATGGTATTTGGCCTGACTCATGGCCCGTAAAGTCAGTATATGTAAAACTTGGGCCTGGGGTTTGCCGGCAAATTCAGCCAGAGCCTGAGTTAATTTTTTTTGTAATAAACCTGTTTGTAGTGAAATTTGCCCACCAAAGGTTTTTAAATAGTTTTCTAAATTTCTTAATGAGGCTTCGGGGGGGGATTCGTGAATGCGGTAAAGGGCTGGAATTTCTTTTGATCTTAAAAACTCTGCCACGGCCACATTGGCTGCCAACATCAGTTCTTCAATCAGACGGTGTGCAAACAAACGTTCAGATCGAACCACATCTACGGGTACACCTGAGCTATCAATCATCAATTCAGTTTCAGGGATTTCTAGATCCAAAGATCCTTCTTTGAACCTTTTGCGCATTAAAATTTTAGCTAAGTCCGCGCATTGTAAAATATTTTTTCGAACTATGGGTGTGAAGTGAGTATCATTGCCGTCCACCACTTCTTGGGCCTCACCATAGGTGACCCGCGCTTGGCTAAACATCACAGCTTCATAAAAGCTGCTTTTGATTTTCTCACCTTCAAAATTAAAATTCATATCAGCGACTAAGCATAATCTAGGAACTTTGGGTTTTAAAGAGCACAGCCCATTGGATAAAGCTTCTGGCAGCATGGGAACAACATAATTGGGAAAATAAACTGAAGTTCCTTTTTCAAAGGCCTCTTTATCTAAAGAGGTATTGGGCTTTACGTAGTGACTGACATCGGCAATGGCCACAATCAGTCGAAAGCCTTCACGCGTAGTTTCACAAAAAACAGCATCATCAAAATCTTTTGCCGTAACGCCATCGATGGTGATTAAAGCTAAATCGCGCAAATCTTTTCTATGTTGAAAATCTTTCTCTAAAGGGTTTTCGGACAATGGAGCTACTTCGGCAAGAGTTTTTTCAGAAAATCCCTCTGGAATATGGTGAGCATAAATAATGCGTTTGATATCGTTCAAAGGATCTTCAATTTTGCCTAAGACTTCTTTCACACGGCCAATAAATTTAGCGCCATCATCTGGGTATTGCAAAATCTCTGCAGCCACCAAGTCGCCATTTTGGGCAGCCGCTGTGTTTTCTTTAGCGATCGATAAAGAACTGCCCCAGGCATGGGATTCGTCGGTCAGAGAACCCGATCCATCTTGATTTTTTTTAAATGCGCCAACGATTGTTTTTGCATATCTTTGCAAAACTTTTAAAACATCACCACGAAAGCGCTGTCCTCCAGGTTCTGGTGTGACACTGATTTCAACTTTATCTTGGCTCATAACTCCGTTCATGGAAGAGCGTGGAATATAAACATCAGGATGTTCAGTATCATCGGGGATAAAAAAACCGAAGCCGTCTGGATGTCTTTTGATATGACCTTGAAGAATTTTTTTTTTATTCATGCGGGCACTATATCATCTTTTTTACTATCCGTTAGTCTAGGATTTTGACAAGAAATCCAAATAAAGGCCCATTCGGCATAACGCGCAAAGTAAAGTTTTTGCTCTGCAAAGTTTCGCAGTAAAGATGGAAAATCTTAAAGATGCCTATAAATTAAGCGCAAGATTTGGTTTTAGTTTTGACAGCAAATGCTGTCGTAATTTTTTGCTTCGTAAAATCCATCTTTGGCTTATCAGCAAAGGATTTCAGCAGTTTTCAAATAAAATATTTAAGACATTTTTAGAAATCAAAAACATGATTTTCTTATGGTCGTCATCAGGCTATTGTGTGTTTCTTGCAACAGATTGATATTGCTAAAAAATCAGGCAAATTAAAAAAATCAAAATATAAAATTCATTTTTTGTGTTGATCTTAAAACTCAGCGTTATTAGCATTCTTAGTGTAGGGACATTATAAAATAACAAAACGTTTGCAACGATTGCAACGCACGAAAGGACGCAATATGAAAAAGATTTTAGTTATTGCAGCTGTTTCATTAGCAGCTACATCGGCTTTTGCCTCAAAAGCTCGTTTAACAGCTTTGGGCAGTGCTGCTCATTTGGATGATGCACAAAACATCTTCTTAAACCCAGCTCAGATTTCTGTATTGGGTGAATGGGCCACTTTTGAATTTGGTAGCAATGCCTATGACTATACAGCAGGCACTGCCAATCCATCCAACGTATCTGGCAATGAAGGTGGTTTTGTTAGAACTTCTGGTGATGCTTACTATGGAGCTTACCTAGGACATAAAGACGCAGGCCAGTTACTACTAAGAGCCGTTTCAAATGCTTTCACAGCTCAAGATGTTTTGAATGAAGAAAATCCAATTGAGTTGATTTATGGAACTAAAGTGGGCGATTTAACTTATGCAGGTTCTTTGGTTTATTCAAATTCTGATAAAAAGAACACCAAACAAAAGCAGTCTACCACTGGAGTACGTTTAGGTGCTAAAGCCTCTACCTGGGATGCTTATGTTAATATTGGTTTAGTCGGCACAGGCAAAAACGACACCACTGCAAGTTCTGAAACAGATTTTAAATCCACTTTGTCATATGCTCTTGGTGGATCATACACTTTGGACAGCTTGTACATCTTTGGAACAACTTCAGCTGCTAAATCAAAAACAACTGTAGGTACGACAGACAGTTCTGATCTTGAGTACACTGACTACAGCTTTGGTGTTGTAAACAGTCATAAAAAAGATGGTCATGAATTCTTTTATGGTGTGTCTTACTTGTCTAAAACTTTGAAAAACAAAGTAGGGACTGGTACTAAAGGTGAATTGACTGCATTACCAGTGTTGATTGGTGTTGAAGCAGAAGCTGCTTCTTGGTTGGTATTGAGAGCTTCTGTGACTCAAAACGTTCTTATCGGTTCAATTTTGGATGAGAATGCTGGCACGGGCACTGGTTTATTGACTTCAGCCACTGCTAAAGCAGAAAAAGACACTTTGAATGATTCAACCACAGTGGCTGCTGGCGCTGGTTTGAAATTTGGCAAATTGTTGGTTGATGGAACTTTATCAGCTGCAGGCAACGGTGGTTATTTGACTACAGGTGAAGGTAACGCAACTAAGACTTCAAACTATGCCTTATTGTCTAATGTTTCTTTGACTTACACTTTCTAATTTTACAATTAATAAAGTTAAAGTTAACAAAAAGGCTGGTGTAACAACCAGCCTTTTTTTATGGTGCCAATCAGTCTTGAACCAGTTGGGTCAGTTCGCTGTAGGCTTGATCCACCGCTCGTTTTGTTTTTTCAATCTGTTGTGTTTTTTGTAAATGAAAGGTGTAAACTTCAATCACTTTATCATAAGTCAATGACTTGCGAAATTCACTTATAACTCCTTTGCGACATCCCCTGGCTTCAATTTCATTGAAATTCATTTCTATAGATGCATCTAAAGCATAAGCCCATTCATCCAATTTATCTTTTATATAAAATGGACTTGTCTTTGCTTTTGGCGGCGGTCGTCCAACGCTGGTTATCCATAATTGCGTAACTGTAGCCGAAAGTTTTTTTAAAGCACGGCTAAGTTCAAGGTTCAAATCCAGCTCTGCCTTTTCGGTTTCTGTAATGGATAAAAAGGCATCTGATGATTTTCTAAAGCCCTCTGGTTCAATTGCAACATCGGACCAAGCATAATCACTCAAACATAAAAAAACTGCAGCTATGATCAACCAAGACTTTTTTATAGAAGTTGAGCCTATCATTTCAAGGTCCTTGTTGTTTCTATTCGTGCACCAAGTTCATTAACTCAACAAAGGCTTCTTTAGCCTCAGCATTATTGGGCGCGATATCTTCAATTTTATCATAAGACAATTCTTGTAAAATATTTTTAGATATAGAAGTTCTTAACTCTTGCAAATCTTTTGAGTTAGAAGCCTTATTGGCAGAGTTTTGTAAAACATCTGACCATTGCCCTAAAGCAGACAGAATGCCTTTAGAATCTTCGGTGCTATTGCCTATGACTTCAGACAGTTTATCTATTGCTTTGATTAAGTTATCTGACTTGTCTAGTTCAGGGCCAAAATTGGGATCATTGGCAATGATAGTAGCAATAACCTTTCCATTTTGATTTTGATTCTGGATATCCTCAAAAGAAGGTTTTGCTGTATTAGCGGCAAAAGCAAACTCGCCACAAATAAAAGTGGCTGACAAACACAAAGTCACGGTTTTGAAAAAAGACTTATTTTTATGCATAATAAACTCCTCAGTTATGTCTGTCTTGAGTGCTTATTTTGTGCCAACCTATAAATCATCTGTATTGATTTAAGCCGTATAACTTTTAGACAGTGACGACAAATGTCTTTTTCAGTGAGTCTTTCATGGCCTTTATAAAGCTATTTTTTGCTGATTGCTTTTTGTAGATCAGGCAACACATCATTGGGGCCAGCAGGTGCAAGGTTGAATTGATGAATTTGTGCTTAGGGCGTTGGGGCAGTGGAAGGTGCTGTTGTAGAAGAGCTACTGGCTTGGCCACTTTGAATAAGCGCTGGGCCAGGCAAAGGCTCACTGGATTTTAAAATACTGACTTCAACAACAGCATCAGGCTTTCGTTGTTTAGGCTTGGATTTATCGATAAATGAATCTTTCACGTTAACCGTATCGCCCACCAAGATGCCAGCTTGGTCTAGCACGGGTAAGTCCTCACGGCTCAAAAGTTTAAATTCTCGGGCCACGGCCACGTTATTAAAGACTTGAATGACTTTAAGCTGTCCCACCGGAATTAAAATTTCACCGTAGGCTTGGGAGCCACTGGCATCGCGCACATTGATTTTACGTTGGGCGGTGATCACTAAATTCTTTTTCAGTTCGCCAAAGCCATCCCCAGACAGGTAATAATCACGGTAGCGGGGTTCTTGTTCTGACATGGCAATATTGTTTTTTACATCGATCACGCGCAGTTCATGGGCATAAGCGCCCGAGGTCCATAAAAGGAACAAAGTCCACAGCAATCCATTGGTAAGACATAGTAAACACGACATAACTTTGAATCGGAATGGGAATATGGATCTAGAGTCTGGATTGATTTAAGCTAAAAAAACTAGACGGAAGGTGCGGTGGCTAGGCCGCCCATCCAACGCCCTAACCAAGAGTTTATGAAACCCTAGATGGACTGATATTTTTAAGTCCAGAGCAAAGCAGTTTGGAATTTTTATTTAGTAGTAGGTTTGTTTATGGGCGTTGTAGTCTTGGACCTAGCCGCTGGGGTGTATGTGCCCGCTTTGCATGCTTTGATGTCTTTATTGAATTGTTCTAAAAGAGTATTAGAATTTTCATCTCTTAGAGAAAAAGGATCTGTTTTCGTCGGGCAGTCTTTGCGATCAGATTCATTTTTACTTTTACATCTAGTGATTTGATTTAAAAAGTTATTAGCGATGGCTTCTTTTGCAGCATCATTGTTGCAGCCCTTGTCGCTGACATAAGTCGATAAGTGATTTCTAAAATAATTGTCCGAGTAACAATTTTTATAGTCTATTTCAAAATTTATGCCTTTATCTTTTGCTGTTTTTCTAAATTCAGCTACAGTTTTTACATTCTGCAAATCTTTGCTCCGTAGTTTCTCACTACCATGGCCGGATTGTATGATCATAGTATCACTTGAGGTCATTTCCATCAATTGATTGCCAGATCTGCTTAGTTCAGTAATCAAGCCGTCTTCTAATATTTTACCTTTGGTATTTTTATTGCTAGATTGCGATAGGCCTTTAAAATTTGCAAAAACAGATCCAAAGGTGTGCTTGTCTTTTTTAACAGAATAAATCTCTAAATAACTTCCATTAGATAAAAAACGACTAAACCAATAATCGGGTTTTTTGACAGTGGAGTAGGCATCTGGGTGATCAGCCTGGTAAAGAGGCAGTCGTTCGGTATGATAAATACAATACCAGTTTTTACCAAATAAGTTTTTTTCTACTGAATAAGATTCTCGCGGTTTTTCTGCAGAA
>JBMOJS010000068.1:0-12353 GCA_049315665.1 Pseudobdellovibrionaceae bacterium
ATATCCCATCAAAATAGAGAGTGCTCCAATAACAACTATGGGCCAGCCCCCATGCAGAACCAAAGGAATACCTAATACGAAAGAAATCAAAAAAAACAAACTTCCCATGGCAAAAACTTTTTTAGCGGACACAAGACCGGTTTGGGTCAAACGCTGGGGACCAAGACGATCTTCACGGTCAGTTCCTTTTTCAAAATCCTTGGCATCGTTGATTAAATTTGTGCCAATCTGAATACAAATTGCACTAAATAGAGCACACAAAAAAATCCATGTCGTAAAAACACGGTATTCAGACCAACAAAAACTGGCGGCCACCACACAAGGGGCCACCGCCGCCGATAAGGTTTTGGGACGAAAAGCTAAAATCCATTGTTTCATAGGCTTTGATAATACTTGATGCCGTCTTTACAAACAAGACTGAACAGGTTATTTTTGCCCTATTGCTGCGGTGGACTTAAAAAAGAATTTTAAAGGATGATTTATGTTACAAAGCTATGTGTGGTTTATTTTTGGTTTTACTGCCGGCGTGGGCTTTAGTTTTGTGTTTTTTATTTTATTAAAAAAATCTTTTTTTCGCCAAGAGCAAATGTTAGAAGCCAATATGAAAAATCAATTTGAAAATTTAGCACAAAAGATTTTCGAAGAAAAAAATCAAAGTTTTTCACAACAAAACTTGCAAAACCTAAATCAGATTTTAAATCCTTTGAAAGAGCGCATTAAAGACTTTGAAAAAAAAGTCGAAGACACTTATTCTTCCGAGCGCTCAGATCGTGGCGTTTTGCGTGGAGAAATTGGCAAGTTGATTGAATTGCATCAAAATATGTCCTTAGAAACTAAAAACCTAACCCAGGCCTTAAAAGGTGATCAAAAAATTCAGGGCAACTGGGGTGAATTTTTATTGGAAAGCATTTTAGAACGTTCTGGTTTACGAAAAAATGATGAATACATAGTACAAGGCACAGATCTAGGACTTAAAAACTCGGAAGGGCAAACACAAAAACCTGATGTGGTTGTGATCCTGCCAGACAATAAACATTTAGTTGTTGACTCAAAGATGAGTCTGAATGCTTATGCCAATTACGTTTCATCCGAATCTGATGCAGAAAAAGACAAGTTGGCCAAATTGCATGTGGATTCTTTAAAAAAACACATTGACGACTTATCCAGCAAAAAATATCAGTTGAACGAAAAACTAAGTACTCCCGAATTTGTAATTTTATTTATGCCACTAGAGCCCGCCTTTGCTTTGGCCTGCAGAATTAAACCCGAATTGTTTCAATACGCTTGGGATAAAAATGTGGCCATTGTTAGTCCAACCACTTTACTAACCACTTTAAAAACGGTAGCTACTTTATGGCGCCAAGACCGTCAAGAGAAGAACGCCCTGGAGATCGCTAAGCGGGGCGGATTATTGTACGATAAATTTGTTGGCTTGATTAAAGATTTGCAAAGTGTGGGCGAGAAGCTTTCACAAACACAAAAAGTTTATGATGAAACCTGGAAAAAGGTCAGCGATGGCCGCGGCAATCTGATTGATCAGGTGGAAGATTTAAAGCGATTGGGAGCAAAAACAGAAAAAAGCTTACCCATAGCTTTGATCAGCACTGATGCGAATGAAGAGCTTGGCAGTAGTAATTTTAATAAATAATTAAGCAAGCATTGGGTTTCAGATGGAAGCGGTGTCGCGGCAAAGATTTGTTTCGTGCGGATTATTATTTATTGGCATTGGAATAACTAGGTGCCTTTGGGCCTAAAGGTGAAATTAAGGCGCAGTCCGCGAATTATCGCGCGCGAATAAATCCGCCCCTGCACTCTCTAGATCTTGTAACTTGCACATTTTTTTCTTCGGCAGTAATTTCAAATGGAAGTTCTGCATCGACTAAAAAATGCTTTAGAAACACATATTTTGTTTATATTGCTAAGCATCGATTAATAATAAATATTGACACTAAAACGATGCATTTAAAATTGTTTATATCGCTAAAATATATTTAGTACGCCAAGCTTGGTGTAGGCTCGAAAAAAGCCTCTGTAATGGGCTTTGACCGCGCCTGATTGGGGTATTTTGGGCCTTATAAATTTATATTCTGTTTTTCAAAAAAGCCTAATAATGGCGTTTGAAAAGTCGTGGTAGTTTATTTTTAATTCAGAAATCGAAATCAACTTGGTTGAATAAAGTTCAAAATAGGACTGATTCAATCGAAGTGAGTTAGATTTTAGTTATTACAAAACACAACGGAGGTCTACTTATGTACTCATCATACTCGGTAAATACAACCATCCCCTTGGTCTTGCAAAAACTGGACGGTGAAATTTTGCACAGCAAACTGGTGGAACTTGCATCCCGCGAAAGAAAATTAACCACCCACATTCTATGGCACATGGCTGAAGTGGACCGACGCAAACTTTATTTGCAAATGGCTTATCCCAGTTTTTTTGAATACATAGTATCAGGACTGGGCTATGCCCCGGCCAGTGCACAACGACGCATTGATGCTGCCCGGTTGTTAGCACAACTGCCACAGACAGAATCCCAGCAAGTGGCAGAAAAAATTGAAGCGGGGGATTTAAATTTATCGCAAATTTCTAAACTGCAAAGTCTGTCCCGCCAAGCCCGCAAAGAAACGGGCAAGACCGTCAGTATTGAACAAAAAAGTCAGATTTTGCAACAGATCGAAAAGCAGTCCGTCGTTGAGACTGAAAAAATTTTAGCTAAAGCATTAGATATCAAACCCCAGGTGCAAACTCGTATCCAAATGCAACAAGATGATTCAGTTCGGGTGGGGCTTACTTTGACTAAAGAAGAAATGACTTGGATCAAGCAGGCTCAAGATCTTTTGTCCAACAGCACTGGTGGGGGATTGAAAGAAACCTTGGTGCATTTGGCAAAGGCTTTGGTTAGCAAAAAACAACAGGCCCGAAACAAAGCGCAAATAAAAACACAAATCCGTAAAGAGCCCCAAAACTTTAATTCCGATAATAAAACTGCAGAAAAGCTTACAGGGACCGCAGACTTGCAATCTCAGCCCAATACCCAAATGCAAGAAAATCCAAAAAAATCTGGCGTGCCATCAGTAACGGCTAGAAGACAAGTTTTACAGCGCGATCAGTGCTGCCAGTACTATGATCCAAAAACTGGGGTTCAATGTGGAAGTAGAAAGTTTTTAAGTGTGGATCACATCCAACCCCAGTTTGCTGGTGGTAATCATGACCCAAATAATTTAAGAATTTACTGCCGAAGTCACAATAGCTATCGCTATCAAGCAGAGAATCTGGCTATGGCCGTGTAAAGCTTGTCTTTTTGAAAGATGATTTTTTTGGAAAAATAAACAATTTTAAACGCATCGTTTTAGTGTCAATATTTATTATTTATACCACTGAGCGCAAGTCAATTTTGGGACCTGAAATTTAACGCTGGTGTAGGTGTCTCTAGATTGCAATGCTATTGACAGCTTTACACACAAACATAAAACTTTGCCGCGACACCACTTCCATTTGAAATCTCTGCCACCGCAAAAAATATGCAGAATATAGAACCCCAATCGGCATCACAAAGCGCTAAAGCCGTAGCCAAAATAGGCGGCGACCAAAGCGGCAGGATAAAACTTAAGCTGCTAAAATGACTTGGTAAAAATTGAATCTCACAATGGAGCACTAAAAGTTCTGCAACTGTCTAAAATATCTACACACATTCGGACTTAAAAAAAATCAAATTCTTTCCATAAGATAGGCCGCCCTTAATACCATTTTAATTTTGGCGCAAAGATCGCAAATTACCTTAGTGAAGGAAAAATTATTTTTGGCTTCTATTGTAATGATATGGGCCATTTTGGAGGAAACATGAAAAAGCACTTAATAGAACAAAAACCCTGGGCCCTGTCTGTATTGATGGTGATTGCCGCATTAAATAGCTCACCATTTAAACCTTTACAAGGCACGATTGATTTATCTTCGAACATCGACCTTGCTAAATGTCTGCCCAGCGACCCGTTTGATCAGGGCACAGATTCTGATCCAAAAATATGCCCCATCCCTTCAACAAAAAAAACCACATCCGTCAAACCAGTTCCAGCGGCAACGCCGGTTAAAAGCAAATCTGGCAGCAATGTGGTAACAAAAACACCTGTACTTAGTAAAGGTGCTGAATCTAAAAATCAGACTGATCCTGTTGTAGACAAGAACGAAGATTCTGAAAATAGCAAGCCAGCGCAGGCGAAAACAGCTTCTAAAGCTGCTGCGAAAGAATCAGAAGATGAGATTGATATCAGCAGCAAGCCTAGCTCAAACAAGGGATTTATAAAAAAATACAAATCAAATGATGGTAAATTTTTAGCGACCTTTTTACCTACAGGTAATGAGAATGAAACCAAAGTCATTGTGAGCCCTTTGATTGAAGGTAGAGTCTGTGAAGGTGACTGTGAGTCTAGATATACATTAGAAGGCGAAGCTACCGAAGATAACTTAGATAATTTAACTGAGTTGCTAAAAGTGGCCATGGCCAAAAAACAACAAACGGATTTGCCAGATGACGAAGATTCTGAAGTATCGACCAGCGACGACACCAAAGCCAAAGTGGCCGAACTTGACGATAAAAACAGCGTACAAAAAAGGACTAGCAAAAAGTTAGATCGTATTAGAGAAAATTGTCGTAATTCATCTGATTCTGATACTTTGACCTGCACCACTAAGAATTTTATATCTTTGCTTGAAGAAGCTTCAAGAAAAGGAACATCAAAAAGTGTGCAATATGATGATCAAATGCTAAAGGACTTTTATGTACAATATATTGAAGCCTCTTATGTTGATCTATATAGCGAAGGCCAAAGTGAAAATAAACAAGCCGCTTTAGATACCATTGAACAAATTTTGAAAGAAACCCCTAAAAAATACAATGTGTTTAGAGCACAAGTTTTAAACACTCAAGTCCAATTGATCAATATGCAGGCAACTATGGTTAAGAATGCATATGTCCAAGCAGCAAACATTCAACAAAATGCCAATGCTGCTAATCAAAAAGGTGACCCCTTTACTGCAGAAATTATGAACAGACAAGCCCAGCTTCTACTTTCCCAAGGCTATGCTCAACAGCAACAGCTGCTTAGGGATAGTAGCCAAACTGGTCAGTTGATTCAAAGCAGTCTTTATGATGCTGCTGGAAATAATTTAGTGAACCGGATGCAAGTGGATAATAGTTTATATGCTTACACTTTACAGACGGCACCCACCATACAATGTATCGCCAGCAACCCCAACAGCTGCACCATCAGTGGATTGTCTTTGCCCGCTGCTCAGCAGATTTTGAATAACAACACGGCTACAATCAATGGCAACTTGGGTGGTAGCTCGGTGTTGTTCAACGGCATGCAACCCGCGGGCTCGCCCAGCACAACCTTGGCGGGAACATCTTTGTTTGACCAAAGTGCTTTTGCCAACCGCTCTATGGACAACAACCCCTTGGCTTCCAGAAATGGTTTTCGCGTGTCTGAAGAAACCCCAGCCACCCAGGCCATGTTGAGTGAAGCCAGTCGTTTGCACCAGCAGTACTCATCCATGCAAAAAAGCCCAGGTATGATGAACACCAACTCTAATAATGGTGGATTTACAAATAGCGGCTGGAACAATACAAACAACATGTTTAGCAACCAAATCCAAACAGTGGCGCCTTTTCAATCTGTAAACAATAACAACAACTGGAGCTATTCAAATCCGACAAATTTTGCTCCAACGCCAATGTACAACACAGCCCCTGGATACAACCAGCAGTACCCGATTTCGAATCAACAAAACTGGTCGCAACCACGAACGCAGTTCAACAACGGAAGTCGCAATACTTTTAGAGCTAATTAAGAGCTGCTGAATTTAGAATTTTCAAATTTTGGAATAGACTCTATGAAAACCTGGGGGGCACACCTGCCCCCCAGGCCCCATCAAAAGAATTTACTCTAAACAAAAGACCAAGATGAACAACCACGGTGGAAAAGTCTTTTATCCAAATTAAAAACTAATGACGGCTTTAGATGCAAATCCATAGGTAAAGTCTGTGCTTAAATTTTCAGATCCATTTTCAAAAGCTTTACCTGGGAATAATAATCCAATTTGATTCACCCACTGAATTTTTTCTTGAGGTTTATAGGCCAATTCAATATCCCATTCAAAACCCAAATCTTTTTGAGTATTGCGTATATTGCTGCTTACTGTATTTGGTTCTACAACCAGCTGGGCATAGGTGATGGTGTTTTTTAAATCCAATTTATCATTCCACTCATAATTGAACTGTGGAGAAACATAAATTGCATTGCTGATCGCTTCGTCATCAATCGATGTTGCATGATCCACACTGGTGCTACGGATTAAAGAGGTGCGTAAAAAGTCCCGATGTTTTGCCCCTAAACGGTGGTTGAAAAGCAACATGGCCACGTCGTAATTGCGGTCAAATTGATAACCTTCATAAGTGGCTGTATCTGGATTGTCCCCTGTCGCCATACCCACTTTAAAAACATAATCCCATTTGGATTTTCCCTTAGGCACAGTAAGTTCTAAGGCTAAACCATAGCCATTCATATCAATATTTTGTCCGCTAGAATTTACAATACCGGTAGAGCCTGTTTCAAAACCAGCTTCAAATTTAAAAGCAAAGTTAGACCAGGTGCGACCCAAAGTAAAATTGGTGCGGTTCAAGTTAAAATCACCATTGACTGAAGCACCACCAAAAGCTGTCTTGGCATCATTGATGGACTGAGGAGCTTTGCGACTGCTTTGCATGTAACCAATCACTGATCCGGTGTCTTTGCTTTCATAATTCAAAATAAAACTTTGTTCTTGCATGGCTTCGCCACGCTGAACGTCCACATCATAAATACGACTGATCATCGGAGCAAAAGTCCAGTCGCCTACAATAAATTTGTAAGTGGCAATATCTCGATTGTCCATCCAATGATCAAAAGCTCCATTACCGGCATTGTAGGTCATCCCCAAGCCAAATTCAAAAGGAGCCCGACCTAAAATCAAACTGCCGTACTCTTGATTGATATTCAAATAAGCCTGACTGACACGAATTTGCGTTTGCCCTTGATTATCGGACTTTGCATTGTTGAGTGAAGGATCTGAAGATTGAGTCCCCAAGCCCCAAATCTGCCCCGCCTGGGAATTGGCATAAGCTGTTTGCGTATTGGGTAAAATTTCAAAGCGTGAAATAATATTCACGCCGTCTGCAGCAATCACCTTAGGGCTTAAATACAAAGATTGCAAAATATACGATTTACTGCCACCAGGCGCGCCTGTGTAACCCAACTGAGGCTTTTCAATTTCAGTCCATTCAAAACGATAGCCACCCTTCCAATCCAAGCTCATAGCCAGCAAAGAGGAGGACCAGAAAAATGAAATCAACAGAAATAATTTTTGAATATTCATAAATTTATTCAATTGGCAACTCCCATCACATCCGATTCACGCAGTATTGTGAATTCTGTGTTTTGTAAATCCATTTTTGATCCTGAAAACTGTGAAAACAAAACCACATCGCCTTTTTTCACATCCATAGTTTTGATACGTCCTTTGTTATCCCGGTGTCCGCGTCCTACAGCCAAAACTTTTCCACGCAAAAAAGCTTCCTGGGTGCTGACAGAATCTGGGATGTACAAGCCGCCAGCCGTGCGTCTTTCTTTTTCTTCCACTTGCACAATCAAGCGATCATCTAAGGGAGTGACAAAATCTTCTAAAGGAATGGTTAAGACCTTTACCGAAGGTTTAAAAGATTCTTTTTTTAAACTAGGTTTTGCCGATTTTTTTGCCACTGACTTAGAGCCTGATTTTGCAGTAACAGCTTTTACTGAAGAGGCCACAGATTTTTTAGCTTTAGCCGCTGTTTTAGCAACAGGTCCCTTGGCTTTCGTTTTCGCTTTAGTTTTAGCCACGGTAGATTTATTTTTCAAAACAGTGGATTTGGATTTTGCGGTGGTTTTTTTTAAAGCTGGCTTTTTAGCCGCTGATTTTGCAGAAAGGGTCTTCTTTGCAACAGATTTTTTAGCCACCACCCCAGGTTTTTTCTTTTTTGCTTTAGCCACGTCGATTCCTCTCTTCTTCATAATATTTTTTATACAAAACATCCCACTCAGGGGATCCTTCGATCACGCCCCGTTTTAATGACAAAACTTTTTCGCGGGCTTTTAGATCTATAGTTTGCTCTTCGTTAACAAATTCTTGAATGGCTTTTTTACATATACGCAAAGCCTGATCCTCATCTGTAAAATCCACCAAATCCATATGCCAGATTTTATCTGTTACTAAATGAGCCAAATAGGTTTGACGATCTTCAGAAATAATACTTTGTGACATTTACAAAATCACTTTCTTATCCTTAGCCAGTTTTTTAAAAATCAAAGGATACATTTTGTAACGTTCAAATTCACCACCATTGGTTTTTTCTAACTGATCCAACATCTTATGAACTTCTTTTTCTAGATCATTGATTTTTTGATAATCGGCCTTAAGAATTTCAACTGTTTTATCTAAAACAACTTTTTCATCAGCTTTAAATTGCACAACGTTCTGTTGCTTCCACTGATTAAAAATTTTTTCGACCAAACGTTGAATTTGATTTGTTGTTAGTTTCATACTACCTTGCTTTTATGCCTAGCCAAAGATTAAAGACCATTTTACGGCGATTTACAATCTTATTAACGCTAGTCATTATTGGCGTGACTGGAACTGCCGCCTACGGAATTTTTCACTTTGAAGAAGAAATTCAGAAAAAACTTGAACTGAAAAAAATCTTGAAAAAAACTGAGTACTACGCAGCGTCGCAAAAAATCACTGTGAATAGTCAAATCTCGGGTTTAGAAATCGAAAAGCTGCTTGAACAGCAAAATTATCGCCGCAGGGCTTTTGAGCAAAGTCTTCAGCCAGGGGACTTTCAAAGTTTAACTGCTGAGCAGTGCTATCAGCAAAAAATAGTCAGCGCAGAACAGCAGCCCTGTCTGATTTTACGATTGAGCGCCACTGATTCTAAAGAAAATACTTTAAAGCCAGAAGATTTGATTTATGTAGTATGGAACAGTGCTGGTCGCCTGACAGAACTCAAAGTGAATCTACAACAACCATTGAATACAATTTTTTTCAAACCCACCTTAGTGGCTCAGTATGTGGGTGCAGATCCTGTTTTGCAAAATGAAGTTCCCTTAAGTCAAGTGCCGGCTTTGTGTTCGCAAGCGGTTATATCCATTGAAGACAATCAGTTTTTACAACACTCGGGGGTCAGCATTAAAGGGCTTTTTCGAGCCTTGGCTAAAAATGTCACTCACGGACGGGCCGCACAAGGCGGAAGCACTATTACACAGCAGTTAGTGAAAAATTATTTTTTAACCAGTGAGAAAACTTTAAAACGCAAGGCCCAAGAACTTTTAATGTCTCTATTGCTAGAAAAATCTTTCACCAAAGATCAGATTCTTGAAACCTATTTCAATATCATTTACATGGGGCAAAATGGAGTCTATCAGGTGCGGGGCTACGGCGCTGCTGCCCCTTTTTATTTTAACAAATCCATAGAAAGTTTAAACTTATCTGAATGTGCTTTACTAGCGGCTATTGTAAATAGCCCTGGGCTATTCAACCCATTTAAAAATTCTGCGAAAGCTTTGCAAAGGCGCAATCTGGTTTTACAAAAAATGCAAGAGCAAAATTTTATCAGCGCTGAAGAGCTCAAACAGGCCCAGCAACAGACTTTGCCCGCCAAAAATATCAACTTGGCGGCAGAAACAGCGCCCTATTATTTAGATGCTGTGTACAAACAACTTAAAAAACAGCCTGAACTTTTAGAAGCCTCTGTCGGGGGCAAAATATACATGGGTTTGGATTTACAATACCAACAAGTGGCGCAAACGGCCTTGGCTAATCATTTGGCGCAGCTTGAAAAGGATTCTAAAAAAATCAAAAAGTTACTGACCCAGGGCTACCGCATTGAAGGCATGGTTTTGGTTGTTGATAATTCTACAGGACTGATTTTAACCGCCATCGGCGGGCGAGACTTTCGCAAAACTCAATTCAATCGCTCTGTTGATAGCCACCGACAAATTGGCTCTTTAATGAAGCCCTTGGTGTATTTAACAGCTTTGGATAAAAAAGAAAATTTTTCAGCGACCACTATTTTACCCGACGAAAAATTCACCACCAAATACGACGGACAAAGTTGGTCCCCCGATAACTATGACAAAAAATATTTTGGCCCAATTCCAGCTTATTTTGCACTGATGAACAGTTTAAATTCAGCCACTGCAAAATTAGGTTTAGATGTGGGATTAGATAATATTATTTCAACGGCACAAAAACTAGGAATCACTTCAGTCTTGCAAAAAGTGCCGTCGTTAACTTTAGGAGCCTTTGAACTTTATCCCGTAGAAGTGGCTAAGGCCTACATGACACTGGCTTTATTAGGGCAAGCCAGACCAGTCAGTTTTATTCGTAAAATTGTCAATGAAGAAGGACAAGTTATTTTTGAACAGCCTGCCAATACTGAAACTGTTTTTAACCCGGAGGTGGCGGGACAACTGGTGTCTATGATGAAGCAGACGGTGATCGCGGGCACGGCCCGATCTATTCATTTACAAAATTTTGCTTGGCCCGCAGCGGGAAAAACCGGTACCACCAGTGACAATAAGGATGCTTGGTTTGCAGGCTTTACCCCACAAAAAACAACTGTTGTTTGGGTGGGTTATGACAAAAACCAATCCCATGGCCTGACCGGCAGTTCTGCCGCCGTGCCTGTTTGGCTAGAAACCATGAAAACCATTTCAGTTCATGATTCACAAGATGACTTTAATTGGCCAAAATCATTAAAACAAATCGAAGTGCAGCTGCCCGAAAAGCCGGAGTCACCTTCGCAAACTTTACAGCTTCAAGTTTTATAAATCAATTTCAAAGCCCTCATGGGCAAAAGACCAATCCACATCATTGAAGTTTTCTTTATTATCAATGGCAGATTGCTTGCGCCAATCGTAGAACTCTTGGGTCTGTTTGATTAAGTTTTCAATCTGATGCAAGCTGGCCCCAGGGTCATGATGGGCAAAAAGCACTTTTTTAATCCCTTCACGAAAGGCAATATCTAAACCGATTTGCGAAGCACTGTGGCCCCAATTGGCTTTCTCGGCCAATTCTGGAAATGTATACTGAGCATCAAAATACATCAGGTCTACATTTTGGTACAAAGGTAAATCCTGTTGCAAATCTTCACGGGTAAAGCGAGTGCCTTCTGTGTCCACACAGTGTGCGTAGGTTTTGCCATCATTTTGAATTTTAAAGCCCCAGCATTCGTCGGGGTGATCCAGCTGGTATGGGGTTATGGTCAGATCATTAATTTGAATGGCTTTGCGTGGCTGCAAAACATGAAAATGAACTTTTGATGATAAAGCCCCAAAGGGCACTGGAAAGTATGGCTTTTTAAAAACACCTTTAATGGCCTCTTCAATATTTTTTTGAACAGCATAATAATGAATCTGGGCCCCTGGAATAAAGTGGGGTGTAAAAAATGGCAAACCGATAATATGATCCCAGTGAAAATGAGTCATAAAAATATGAAAGGGCCCTTTGTCGCTTCCCACCTTGCATGACATGATCTGTTCGCTCAAGGCGCGCAAGCCACTGCCACCATCGATGATAATTCTTTGTTTGCTGGATTGAACCTCAACACAGGTGGTGGCGGTGCCATAACCACCAACACTGACGACAGGCATGGACTCAAGAGCACTGCGAAGGTCTGCAATACTTTCGCAGCCCTCATTCAACTTTAAAATATGTTGCACCCACTCTTGGGGTGATGGAGCAGTTGGCAATGAACCCCGGACGCCCCAATATTTTACTTTTAAAGACATTAAATCATTATTGGTTTTTATTGGTAGATTAACAAATATATTTTTTGACTTAGGTAAAAAGTCTGACTGTTATTATGGATTATTGTCCGTATTAGTATCTTTGATCCATCCAAAGTCTAGGGTCTATTATAGGCTTTAAGGACACATCCTATTTAAGCCACTTTCGTTTCTTTGGTCTTGTGATACGGAAGTCTTAATACAAATTGAGTGTTTTTATTGGCTGTATTTATATAAAACTGGCCTTTGTGTTCATTGATAACACCCAATGATATACTTAATCCCAAACCAGTGCCTTTACCTACTGGTTTGGTAGTAAAAAAAGGCTGCATGATTTTATCAGCAACTTCTTTGGGAATACCAGGGCCCGAGTCGGTCACAAACAGTAAAAATTCATTTTCATTTAAAGCAGAAAAGCCTAAATGGACCCATCGTTCTTTTTCATTTTCTACTGCATCAAAAGCATTGTTTAATAGATTCAATAACACCTGAGAA
>JBMOJS010000320.1:0-2720 GCA_049315665.1 Pseudobdellovibrionaceae bacterium
GATAAATTTAGCCGGACAGCTCTGAATAAAATTAGACCTCAGATCATCTTTAAAATCCTAAACAGATCCTACCCAAGCACTTTGCCTTCGCGGAAATACCAAACACCGGATTGTTTGCGAAATTTAGAGACCTCGTGATGAACATGATCTTGCGCTTCACCCGTCTCGCCGGGACTTGTGTAGCTGGCCTTAAACTCAACCATGCCTTTGTTGCCATCGATACTGGTCTTAATAATTTCAAGCCCTGTGAATGTCGCCGTGTCTGCCCACTGGCGAGCCGCTTTCCAATCCGTCTGATTTCTGGCTTGGGGATCTATGCTTGAAAATAAATAGTCCATGTTTTTTAGACAGTAGGCCGTGTATCGGGATCGCATCAAAGCCTCGGGGGTTGGTGCTGCCACCTGGCCTTCGATGTAAGATTTACAGCACTCTGCAAAGCTTTGTGTAGAGTTACAATAACAATTATCCATAAAAAGTCCTCTTTCTTCGCTCCTGGCGCCTTTAACCATAGATCTAAAAAGTAGCCCAAAGACCCAAGCCGTGTTAAACGATCGCATGAGTAAAAATATCTGCACCACCTGCCAAAAACCCAAAGCCCAACTTCAATGTGGTCACTGCGCTGCTGATTCCTGTAAAAATTGTGCTCAGTTTTTAGATGAAGGCCATTTTTCTTTTTACTCCAACCCGCCCCCTATATTGAAGCACTCCGTTTACTGTGCCAACTGTTTTGATCAGCATATTGCGCCAGCTATAGCCGATTATGAGCAGCTGATGAAGCAAGCCAAGGATGTACAGGTGTTTTTAAATACCCAAGGCAAAGAAAGTCGCTTGATCAAACGCTACGAAGACCCTGTGTTGGTCACGGAATGTCGTGATCACGACGAAACACTTTTGCGTCTGGCTTTTTTAGCTGCTGAAAAAGGTTACAATGGTTTGGTGGATGTTGCGATTGTATCCAAAAAAATACGTGAAGGGTCTTATCAAAAATCAGTGTGGCAGGGATCTGGTATCCCCGCCACTATCGAAGAAAACAAAGTGATCAAAAGCCGCTCTTTCTGGCAAGATCCAAATTAGGGGACTTGTTTAGCTCTTATATTAAAGTCCAATCTCCTTCATACCCTGCTGCCATGGCAGGCACCAGATTCCGTCGATTTTTTTTACCGCCAAGCCCATATGAAATAAGTAAGGTGTATATTTTTTTTTATAATAGCTTGAAAACATTTTTAACGATTTAATATCTTCGCTCCCAATATGATCTGTAGACTTAACTTCTATTGGAAAAACTTGATTTTCTAATTTAAAAATAAAATCAATTTCGACTCCACCCCTTGTGCGAAAGGTGTTGATTTCAAAACTTTTATCAAAAGCTTTGGCCGAATGAAAAAGTTGAGAAAACACAAGTTGCTCGGCTAAAGCCCCCCTGCGATCTTCGGAGGCTTCAAAGTTTGCAATCATCCCATTGTATATACCAGGATCAAAGAAATAAAATTTGGGGTGCTTAATCAGATCAGCAGTCTCTAGACAGTCAGACATCGGAAAAATTCTATAACCCACAAGAGTGTCTTCAAGGACTTCAAAATACCTTGTCGTGCTTTGGCGCGAAACTTTAGCGACCTTTGCAAGTTTAGAATAATCGATGAACTGGGCAACTTGGGTAAGAATGGCTTTTAAAAAACGGCTGAAGGATTCTAAATTTCGCGTCAGTGCTTCAGCTTGAATTTCTTCTTTCAGATAGAGCCCCGTGTACGAGCTCAATAGTCGTTTTGAAAAAGTCGCTTTTTCAGACAGATAAACTTCTGGTAAACTGCCAAATTTGAGCAGTTTTTCGGTGCCCATTTTATATTCAAATTCAGCAGCAATAAAAGGACCCAACTGATAATCAAAAACGCGGCCGGGTAGCAAATTGGCACGTCCTTTTTTTAGTTTACGTGCGCTGGAACCTGTCAGGTAAAATCGATGACCTTTTTTTTGATCAATTATGAACTGTACTGTGTTTAGTAAACTTGGAATTCGTTGAACCTCGTCTATAAAAACATTTTTTGCTTCCGCGGATTCGAGCCATGTCACTAAAGCCTTCGGGTTGGATATGAACTCAAGAAAGGTGTCTTGATTGGCAAGATTGATTTCTAAATCCGGTCTTAAATTTTGCACCAGTGTGGATTTTCCGGTTTGCCTAGGACCAAGCAATACGATACTTTTATTAGTGTTTTCAATATTTTGTGACAATATTCTGTTAACCATATGGTCATATTGTATGTAAATATGCCCACTATGTAAACATAATTATTGCACTTTGGAAAGATTTAATGAGTTACCACGACTGGCCAATCAGTGGGATATATTGAACCAATCCATCTTAAGACCGCAAAGCACTTCCGCTGCGGAAGTTGATGCCTACCTGGTAGATTTTTCTACCAACTCAATCAATAATTTTCGAATAGCAAGCGCAGCCGCATGGGACAAAGCCATGGGGCTGTATAATATAAATCCGTATCAGTTGTTTTTTCCATAGGTAATAAAAGACTCCCGACGGGTGCATCCATGACCTCTACCACCTTGGTTTAAAACCCTTCCATAAGTCTAGGACATGTTGGAGAGCCATAAAACCTCAGCCCGAGTCACCAGGCCATTTGAGTCAAAGACCTTTGAATCTTTCGATGATCTGAAGC
Source organism: Pseudobdellovibrionaceae bacterium (assembly GCA_049315665.1). Classification (GTDB taxonomy): domain Bacteria; phylum Bdellovibrionota; class Bdellovibrionia; order Bdellovibrionales; family Bdellovibrionaceae; genus JBMOJS01. Next base: position 2,670 of record JBMOJS010000320.1, read on the forward strand.
ACCAATAAAATTCAGGGCTGTCCGGTTAAATTTACCAAATGCAGCTAGCTA
>JBMOJS010000069.1:0-12173 GCA_049315665.1 Pseudobdellovibrionaceae bacterium
GAACTATCGAATTTAAAGCTTGAAAACATATCCTATCAAAAAGCCACAGACAAAACTAAGCAAGGGCAAACGATCTGCGTAAATAGAATTTTTATAAAAAAGCAGCCAAAGAGCCTTTTGTCATTACAAGTGACGTTCCAAATTTTTTTCAAAGGGCTCTTTGCAGCTTAAAAACTACATATTAATTCAATAAACGTAAGATCTGGTCTTTATCAACACTCACCACAACGGCTACTTTTTGCGCCTGTCCGTCAATAGTCACAGTTTTAAAACCAACCACCACAGCAATCACTGTCTGGATGCCATTTTCATATACACGAATCGTACCACCCAAAGCTAAAAGCCGTCCGGTCAATAGATATTCTCCATTTCTTTGAATGATTTTTGAGACATTGGGGTTGTAGTTGGATCGTAAGATGGGGCGCGGTCCAAAGGGGTCATCAAAATTGACGGCAAAACTTAAAATGTCTAAAGATCTTAAGCTACTGATAGCACTGCTAAGACGGGCTGTTTTAACAGCCTCTAGAGGGTGATCCAAAATAGCTAAGGCCCATTGTTCTTGCTGATTTTCAGGTGTTAAAAATTTGATCACTCGGTTGGGTTGACCAAATTTATTTTCATGGGGGATATAAGATAGAACTACAGGTTGATCTGCAGAACTTTTTTGCAGTCGAACAAATTTTTGCGCACATTCTTTAGCGGTTAAAAGAATATTTGTGTGAACCACCAGTGTTGCCGCACAAAAAGCTCCGGGCATGTAACGCACGCCAGGGGTGCCTTTGAACTCAAGTCCTACAATAAGAGCTCCTGTTGTTTGTTGGACATCGCCGGGGTTGATATTTCCCTGGGCTTGAGCCAGATGGTCTGTGCTCAAAAGACTTAAGGCTGTTAAGGCCACTAGAACTGATTTTATTAAGTTCATGGTGAAGGGTCCTTTCTATTTTGGTTTAGTAAAGCGTCTCATCCATAACACAAGATGAACATGATGGGTAAAAAATAATCTCTACAGAAAAGTTACAAAACCTGCGTTACAGCTGAATTCGCTGACTGCTTTTACTTAAATGACTAGGTGTTTTATTTTACTTGATTATTTTATAAACACAGGAAAATTTATCTACGTTTATTTGGCAGTGCAGAAAGTTTAAAAAATTAAGATTTTACAGAGTTTTGCTATGGTGTTAAGTTTATTTGATGGAAATAAATCAGGATAAAGATTTTGTGATATTGATCACTGAAGATGAAGATGATGTGCGTGAAATTTTAGCTGATCAGACCACTCAGCCGGGGTTTCAAGTTGTGCAAGCCACTAACGGCCAAGAGGGCTTTGATGTTTTACAAAAACAAAAGGTCGATTTAGTCATCACCGATTTAAATATGCCGAAAATGAATGGTCTTGAGTTTTTGCAGAAAGCCAAGTCAGCCAGTTTTAAGATGCCTTTTATTATATTGACGGGGCATGGCAATCAAGATGTGGCTAAGCGCGCTCGCCTGTTCGGGGTTTATGATTTTATAAATAAACCTTGGGACCCTGCTCAACTAGAAAAAATTATTCGCAAAGCTTTAAAAATAGAATAAGCTCACTAGAAGTGAATGCAACCCAATACAATCTTTTTGATTCTTTAAAAAAAACCATTGCTGTTTTTTTACAAAGTCTACCTTTGGAAGACAGTGTGCATTCTATTTACAACAGCTTGGTGATTCCACCTGATTTGCAAATGGGAGACTACGCTTTAGCTTGTTTTCTTTGGGCCAAGTCCATGAAAAAAAATCCAGCCCAGGTCAGTTCTGATTGGGCAAAGATCCTGCAAGAAAAGGCGGACCCCTTGGTCTTTTCTAGCATTCAAGCGGCGGGTCCTTATATCAATTTTAAATTCACTACAGCGGCTTTAGTTCAACACACTTTAGTTCCTGTTTTGCAAGGCACCTATTTTCGACAGGTTCAAGCAGTGCAGGCCCCGCGCACAATGATTGAATACTCTCAACCCAATACGCATAAAGAATTGCATGTGGGACATATGCGCAATCTGTGTTTGGGGGATTCTTTGGTTCGCCTTTTAAGGTATCTGAACTATCCTGTTTTAACTGCCACATTTCCCGGGGATGTGGGAACTCACGTGGCAAAATGTTTGTGGTATATGAAGTTTCACAATCAAGAACCTGCGCCTGAAAAAAACAAAGGCGAATGGTTGGGAAGAATGTATTCCAAAGCCCATCTGCGTTTGGAAGATGAAGCCGGCACCCCGCAGGAGCTTGAGTCTAAAAAACAAATGACTGCAATTTTAAAACAACTGCACGATCAAAAAGGTGAATATTTTGATTTGTGGAAAGAAACCCGTCAGTGGTCCATTGAGCAGATGCAGACCGTTTATGATTGGGCGGGTGTGACTTTTGATCAATGGTATTGGGAATCCGACGTGGATGCAGATTCTGTAAAGTGGGTGCAGGAGCTTTCGTCCCAAGGACTTTTGCAACAATCGCAAGGGGCCATTGGCTATGATTTAGAATCCGAAAAATTAGGTTTTTGTTTATTGTTAAAATCGGATGGCACAGGATTGTATGCCACCAAAGATTTAGAATTGGCGCGTAGAAAGTTCAAAGACCATCATATCGAAAAAAGCATTTATGTGGTGGATATGCGCCAGGCTTTGCACTTTAAACAGGTTTTTAAGGTTTTAGAAAAATTGGGCTTTGAGCAAGCTAAAAACTGTTATCACTTGCAATACAACTATGTCGAGCTTCCTGACGGGGCGATGAGCTCCCGCAAAGGAAATATTGTTCCTTTGCAATTGCTGATTGAAAAAATGCGGGACCATGTCACGGAAACTTATTTGCAACGCTATGCCGATGAATGGAGCCATCAAGACATTCAAACTGTGGCTGATCAGGTGACCAAAGGTGCTATCAGATACGGTATGCTTCGTATGGACACCAATAAAAAAATTATTTTTAATTTAGTGGAATGGCTGAAGCTGGATGGTGAATCCGGTCCCTTTATTCAGTATTCCTGCGCACGGATTTTAAGCCTGTACCGCAAGTTGGGGGTTGAGTCGGAACTTCGATCCTCAAGCGAATCGCCCGCGGATTCAGCGGCACAGATTTTTACTGAGTTGGCAGAAAAAGATTTCAGTTCTTTTTTAGCGGGGGATTTATTGCAGCATTCCAGTGAGAGAGCGCTGCTGCAAACCTTATTGAACTTCAATGCCATAGTGGTGGTTGCAGGAGAGCAGTATAAGCCCGCGGCTTTGTGCACTTACTTGTACGAGCTGGCCAAGCTCTTCAATGTATTTTACCATGACTGTTCTATCGGCCAAGCTGAAAGCTTAAAATTAAAACAAGCCCGTTTGGCTTTAAGCTTGTCTGTGGGGCGTACTTTGATGGAAGGTTTATCTTTGTTGGGTATCCCCGTACCAAATCGAATGTAGTATGGCGGTGAGTAATGAAAGTAGTCCCTGTATTTATGCTTAAAAAATACTTGTTATTGTTTATCTGTGGATTATTGATAGCGGGGTTTTATTTATACATTAAAACTCATAGCCCCAACTCCATATCTAGTTCTTCATTGGCTCCAGATGATTATTTTACTGAGCAAGTTAAACCTATTATAGATGCAAAGTGCATTGCTTGCCACACCTGTACAACAGCGCCCTGTATGTTGAACTTAAGCAATTATGAAGGCATTACCCGTGGTTTGAATACGCGCAGCCAACATCAGGGTGCTGATTTTACTGAAGCGCCGATGACTCGATTAGGTATTGATGCAACACACACCAATCAGTGGCACACTCAATTTGGCTTTAAATCTATTATTGAAAAAAGTGAGTCTATTTTTTTGAAAGCCGTAATACAAAGAACACAAAATCAATCCGCTGTTGAGGTTAAAGCGGAAGGCAGTCAATATTGCCCGCAAAGTGCTGAAGCACAACAAGAGATGTACAGTTCCCATCCTGAACTGGGAATGCCTTATGGTCTACCAGCCCTTAGTACAACTGAAGTTAGTATATTAGATCAATGGTTACAGATGGGGGCTCCGGGTCCCAATGCCATCAATCATTATAAAATGAGTATGATTCCATCCGAAGTCATTGGCGTGGTGCAATCCTGGGAAGATTTTTTAAACCAAAAGGACAGTAAATCAAGATTGGCCTCAAGGTATATTTATGAGCATTTATTTTCAGGACAGGTTTATTTTCCCGAAGCACCTAAAACTTTTTTTCGTTTAATACGATCATCTTCTGTCTGTGAAAATTTTAAAGAAATTCCGTCGCGAAGGGCATACAGCAATCCGTTTTTAAATTCTACCAACAAAGTTTTTTATTACTGCTTTCGCAGATTTGATACTGCAGTGATGGATAAAAACCACAAAGTGTATGTGTTAAACAATGAAAAAAAACAACGCTGGCTAGAATTGTTTTGGCATAAAGATTGGCAAGTAAAGACTCATCCTGGCTGGGATGAAGCCAGATCCTCAAACCCTTTTCTGACTTTTCAAGATATCCCTGCAGAATCAAGATATCGATTTTTATTGGACGATGCCCACTATTTTATATCGACGTTTATGAAGGGCGCCGTCTGTGTAAGCAACTATGCGGTGAATTCGATCAATGAACATTTTTTTGTTTTTTTCTTAAGTCCCCATGCAGATTTGTCTTTGCGTGACAAAGAATACTATGACCAAATTACACCTTTGTTGCGGCTGCCAGCGGCCAGGGGAAGCTCCCCCAGTTTGACGGGTATACTTAGTAATCCCGAGCTTAGTTATAGAAATAAATATCGAAAAGTCCGGGCCAATTATTACCAAAAAAACAATCCTTTAGGACCAAAGCTGGCAGATATTTGGGATGGAGATGGTTTTAATGACAATGCACTACTGACTGTTTTTCGGCATGCAGACAGTGCTCATGTTTTAAAAGGACTTCAAGGGGATTTATCCAAGACGGCTTTTGTTTTGGATTATCCTTTGTTTGAAAGATTGTACTACAATCTGGTGGCCGGTTTTGATCCCTATGGCAGTGTGGCCTATGGATTGTACACCCGCGCTTATATGACCTATATTCGCATGGAAGCTGAAGAGTTATTTCTAAGTTTTTTACCTATAGAAGAAAGAAAAAAAATAAGAAGCCAGTGGTATGACGGCTGGCTGTTGGGCACACAATTGCAAATGAGTCTGCAATTTCCCTTGCAGGGCTTGGCAACGCCGACGCAAATTCAGTTTAAAACAAAAAACATTCAGTTGGAATTTGTAAATTCTATTTTACAAAATGCAGTACCAGATTCTGTTCGTAAAGATCTAGACCATTTGAATTGGAAACACGACAGTCCATGGTTGATTGACGAGTCCAAGTGGAGCAAAGAAAATCCAGAAAAAGCTATTTTAAAAAAATGGACTTCAGTTCCGGTGCTTCGCGCTCCCTACGTGCAATTTTTTCCGGATATTTCATTTTTGCGAATAAAAAATAAAAATGCATCGGATTCCAAAGTATTTAGTATTGTAAGAAACAAAGAGTACCAAAATATTGCTTGGATGACCAATGAAGACAATCGCCGGGATCGCAAAAGTGATTCATTATTTGTGCTGCCTGAATTTGCCGGAAGTTATCCCAATATGTTTTTTGATGTGGATGGTGACCAGCTGGAAAATTTTGTGGATCAGGTTTTAAAAATGAAGTCTGAATCCGATTATCAAAATCTTTTAAAAACTTATGGTGTTGCCAAAGACTCAGACAACTTTTGGAACATCTACAATTGGATGAACGACAAAGCTTTGTCCATCGATCCAATCAAGTATGGAAAATTTGATTTGATTAGATATGGCAATCGACAGAATGAATGACTCTGTTTATGCGGCTGCTTACCCCAATTCCATTTTAGCAATGGTTTGCAATTGCATATTACTAGTGCCTTCGTAAATCTGCCCAATCTTAGCGTCGCGCCAGAATTTTTCAACCGGGTATTCTTTGGTAAAGCCATTGCCGCCAAATAAATCCACCGCCATGGACGTCACCTTTTCAGCCGCCTTTGAGGAAAACAATTTGGCCATGGCGGCGGACTGGATAAAATCTTGGCCCGAGTCTTTCAAGCGGGCTGCGTTGTAGACCATCAGTCGCGCGGCCTCGACCTGCACTCGCATTTCAGCCAGTTGAAATTGTACTCCCTGAAATTCGGATAAACTTTTACCAAATTGTTCGCGGGACTTCACATAAGCCAAAGTGCTCTCATAAGCCCCTTGCGCAATCCCCACCATTTGGGCGCCAATGCCAATGCGTCCTTCATTCAATGTTTCAATGGCGATTTTATATCCTTTGCCAACCTCGCCCAAAACATTGGCGGCGGGGACTTCGCAATTTTCAAAAAGCAGCTCGCAGGTGGAGCTGGCGCGAATGCCCAATTTGTCTTCTTTTTTACCCACTTTAAATCCCGGAAATGTTTTTTCCACCAAAAAGGCAGTGATGCCTTTGTAGCCCTTGCTGGGGTCAATATTGGCAAACACAATATAAACACCAGCTTCTTTACCACTGGTGATCCACAGTTTGCTGCCATTCAATATGTATTTATCGCCCTTGGCTTCAGCCCGTAATTTTAAGGCAAAGGCATCAGACCCCGAAGAGCTTTCAGACAAGGCATAAGCCCCCACCCATTCGCTGGCCATTTTTGCTAAGTATTTTTCTTTTTGCGCTTCGGTAGCCCATTTAATAATGGCATTGGTGACCAAGGTGTTTTGCACATCCACCAACACAGACACGGATCCATCGACTCGACCCAGTTCTTCCACGGCCAAGCAAGCCATGGTGAAAGACGATCCCGCGCCGCCGTATTTTTCTGGAGTTTCAATCCCCATCAAACCCATGGCAAAAAGTTTTTTTATCAGATCAGGGTCTATTTCAGCTTTTTGCTCCATGCTATGAACCAAGGGCTTGATTTCGCTTTCGGCAAAAGCGCGTACAGCCTCTTTAAAACCCAATTCATCTTCAGAAAGGCGGGTCAAAGCGGGGCGAGCATCCGTGGCACTCATAGGTGGTCTCCTGTTGTTGTATAGTGAGGGCTGCGCTGAAGAGCCCCGTCATAAAAATTCTGCGGCCAATAGCCGTGATTTACAAAGTATTTGCCGTGCGTTACTAAAGCAGGGGATTCATTGGCAGAGACCCATGGATTGGTTTATGTTGGACGCATGCGGTTTTTTTATCTTTAAGGTTGTGTGAATATGGATTTATTAGAAATCGGCGCCCGCTTGGGTGTCTTTTATGTGCCCTTTTTGTTTGCTCTTTGTTTTCATGAATTTGCTCATGGCTATGTGGCCCGCCTTCGTGGCGACAACACGGCGCAAATGATGGGGCGATTGACGATGAATCCAATTGCACATATGGATTGGATTGGTACTTTTTTATTGCCAATCTTGGCTGTGGTTTTTCCCACTGGGATTTTTTTTGGTTGGGCCAAGCCAGTGCCGGTCAGTGTGCGCAATCTTAAAAATCCACGGGTGGATATGTTTTGGATCGCTTTGGCGGGGCCCATGTCCAATATTTTTTTAGCTGTGGTGGGGGCTGCCTTGGTTGCTGTCAGCATTCGTTTTTTAGCCACCGCTAAAAGTTTAAATGCCATCATTGAAATTTTAAAAGTTTTTATTCAGACCAATTTGTTTTTAGCCGTCTTCAATGCCATTCCTTTGCACCCCCTGGACGGTGGTAAAATTTTAGCGCGGTTTTTACCACGGGAATGGAATTATAAATTAGAACAGCACGAACAGATGACCAGCATGATTTTATTATTTTTGGTGCTGTTTGGAGCGTTGCGCTTTTTGGTGATCCCGGTGAATTTTATGTATGGGTTTTTATTAAAAACCTTTTTAGGAGTTTTTTAAAATGGGGTGATGAGCGGAATGCGGGTGTCAGGGCGTTTGCATATTGGTCACTACTGGGGCGCCTTGCAAAGTTGGTTGCAATTGCAGGATCAGTATCAATGTTTTTTTGGCGCTATGGATTGGCATGGAATGACCAGTGCCTACAAAACCACGGCCGAAATTTCTCCTTGGACTCGTGAAATGATTGCCGAATGGATTGCCTGGGGTTTGGATCCCAACAAAGTCACTTTGTTTGTGCAAAGTCAGGTGCCAGAACACATAGAGTTGTTTATGATCTTTGCCAATCTTACACCCATGGGTTGGTTGGAACGAGTGCCCACCTGGAAGGATGCTGAAGAAGAGGCCAAGGTCAGTGATACTCACAACTTGGGTCGCTTTGCTTACCCAGTTTTGCAAGCAGCAGATGTGGCCATTTATCAGGCGCAAAAGGTTCCCGTGGGGGCCGATCAGGTGGCGCACTTAGAACTGTCCCGTGAAATTGTTCGACGCTTCAATCATATTTACAAAGCCAAGCTTCCTGAAATGCAAGCGCTATTGACCGAAACTCCCTTGGTGTCGGGTTTAGATGGTAGAAAGATGTCGAAGTCCTACAACAATACTTTGTATCTGACTGAAGACACTGAAAAAGATTTGAAGAAAAAAATAAATTCCATGGTCACAGATCCGGCCCGGGCTTTGCGCGAAAATCCAGGCAACCCAGAAATTTGTTCTGTATATGGTTATCATAAATTGTACTCTAGCCATGAAGATTTGCAGTGGGTGCAGCAGGGTTGCCTTAGTGCTGGGATCGGTTGTGGGGATTGCAAGGCGCGATTGTTTGACAATATCAACGAAGACAGCAAAAAAGCGCGTGAAAAGAAAAAAGAACTCTTGAATAATCCTAAGGCCCTTGATTCAATTATTCAAGAGGGCTGTACTAAGGCCCAGGTAGAAGCGCGTAAAACCTTGCGGCAAGTCCGCGAATGGATGAAGTGGGTATGAGCATTAATATTCAGTTGCCACATTTTGAAGGCCCCCTGGCCTTACTGTTGTATTTGATTCGTAAAGAAGAGATGGATATTATGAATATCAATATTCATGAAATCACACAGCAGTATCTAGAATTTATCAAATTGATGAAAGAACTGGATCTTGAAGTGGCCGGTGAGTTTGTGGCCATGGCTTCGACTTTGATTCATATTAAATCCAAAATGCTTTTACCTCAGTACAATGACCAGGGTGAAGTGGTAGAACAAGAAGACCCGCGCAAAGAACTGGTGCAAAAACTTTTAGAATATCAAAAATATCAAGAGGCTTCAAAGCTTTTGAATGAAAGACCTTTGGTGGGCCGTGATGTTTGGTTGCGCGGACAAAAAGAAAATCTGCGCCCCCCGGAAGAAGAGTTGCAAGTGGAAGACAATGCCTTGTATGCATTGATTTCTATTTATCGGCAGATGATAAAAACCGCTCGTAAAAAGATTCACCAAGTGGCGGCTAAAACCCAGTCCATTGCCAGTCGGATTTTAGAAATTAAAGATCGTTTGATTGTGGGACAAAAGATTGCCATGAGTGAATTGTTAGAATCCGTAGAAGAACGCACTCGCCAAACTTTGATCACTTTTTTGTCCTTGTTAGAATTAGGAAAAATGCAGTTGGTGTCTTTGTATCAAACTGAAGTTTATGCCGACATTTGGATCGAGGCCCGTAAGCCCATTGATACAGAAATGATCTCTAAGGTGGAAGAATATGACGCCTTGGATGCGGCCCAGGTGTTGGAAGGTTTGATCGCCAAGACAGAAGCGGCAGCCACTGAAGAAAATGAAGCTTTGGAAGATGAAATGAATGAGGACGGAGCTGAAGCTGTTGGTTCACTGGCTTCGGCTAGTGGCGCTGATGATTCTGCTCCAGATTTGGACACAATGGATATCGCCACGGATGATGATATTTTAGCCGCTGAAGCGGAATTGGAAAAGGACAATCAAAATGTTTGATAAAGAGGATGAAAAAGAAGAACTGGCTTTGGAATCAAAAGTTGATGAGGCCGTCATTGAAGAACAAGCCGCAGACAGTGGTGATGATTCTGAAGACTCTTTATCTTTGGATGACCAGGATTCAGGAACTTTTGAAGAGGCTTTTGTATCAGCCACGGATGATGAAAACAGTGCCGAGTTTTTGCCTGAGGCTGAAGTGGATCAGGATGAAGAGCTTTTAACCGGCGTCGATGGTGAAGAGCTGAAAGACAGCGAGCTTTCTGCTTTTGAATCGGCAGCCATTGAAGATTTAGAGTTTATTGAAGAAGAAAGACTAGAGTCTATTTTAGAAAGTATATTTTTTGCCACCGACCGCCCAGTCAGTTTGGCCTCGTTAAAATTGGTATTCAAAGGCACCACGATCACTACAGATAAACTAAAAAAAGCCATCGATGCTTTGGCTGTAGAATATGCCGGTGGCCGACGGGGAATCACGTTGGAAGAAGTGCCTGGGGGATATCAGCTGCGCACTAAAATTGACAACTTGAATTTTTTACGTCGGACTTTGAAAGCCCGGGTGTTTAAATTGTCAGGACCAGCCTTGGAAGTTTTATCCATCGTGGCCTATAAACAACCTGTTGTTAAATCAGAGATCGATGAAATCCGTGGGGTTGAATCGGGGCATCTATTGCGAGCGTTGATGGAAAAAAGTTTGGTTTGTTTTGATGGCAAAAGTGAGTTGCCAGGACGTCCTATGCAGTATGCTAGCACTAAAAAGTTTTTAGAAATTTTTGGTTTGCGCAACCTCAAAGAACTTCCGACTTTGTCACAGATTGATGAATTGATTCCTGAAGGCATTGGCGAAGATCCTTTGCAAAAAACCACTTTGTCCCAGATCACCGACAGTCTGTCGCAGCAGGTAACTAGCAATTATTCGGAAGGTGAAGATGAGCTTTTAAAAATTCAAGATCAGCTGCAAGAGATCAGTGTCAGCACAGAATTTTTTGAAGAAGAAAAACGCCGACAAAAAGAAAAGCAGAATCAAGAAAAGGCACAAAACATCCGTGAGGCCTTGGCCTTGGGTGAGCCCTTGTCCAACCGTGATATTCAGTGGTTGAAGCGCTATGATGAAGCCTTAGCGGCGCAAGTGGATCATGCCCACTCTTTGGACTTTGAAGAAAAAGCTGACAGCGCTGCTGTGGTGGCTGATGTGGCTTTAGACGCTGAAGAAGTTTTAGAGCCCGAAGAAGCTAGGACTACAGCTAGCGGCAACGAGGCCGAAGCTTAGATCATGGGGCAAAAGACCGATCACTTTGCAAATTTGCCTTGGTCTGTGCAGACGGTGTTGGATCTGTCTATCAACAAAGTCCATCCTAAAAAAATTCTGTTATTTGGATCTAGGGCTCGTAATAATGCCCGAGAAAATTCAGATTATGATATAGCTTTTGAAATTGATGATCAGTTTGATTCAGAATGGGTGGATTTTTTGGTGGATGTGGATGATAAAGTTTATTCCCTACTGCCTATGGATCTTATCAATATTAAAGATCTAAGTGGTGAATATCTGATGAATCTGCAAAAAGAGGGAATAGTGTTGTATGAGTGATGATCATTTGTTCAATTTTCAGAACTCACTGAAACAACTGAAACTATTTTGTGAAATGCCAATACAAAATGATCGTGATCGCGCAGGGATTATTCAAGCCTTCGAGTTCACCTTTGAGCAGTCATGGAAAGCCATTCAAAAAAAAACCAAAGATCAAGGGGTTGAAATTGTAAGCCCGAAACAAGCTTATATGTTTGCAATTCAATCCCGTTGGATTGCTAAAGAAGATGAAAAGCTGTGGATTGGTCTGATTAATGATCGCAATTTGACCACTCATACCTACAAAGAACAGCTGGCTAAAAAAATTGTAGAAAAAATTCTACAACAATATTTATTTATGCTAGAAAAATTATTTGAGAAGTTGAAGTAGTGGGCGTAAGCGTGCCAAAGGGTATTTCGATGAATTTTAAATATTTCATTTTCATTTTATTAGTGTCTTTTAAGGTTACTGCCGCTGATCCGCTGCAAATGCCCGAGTTATTTTTTATTTATAGCTCACATTATGACGCCGTCTGCGCAAATACTCCGGATAATAAAATTGAAGAAAGCTGGGCTAAAGAGGCGCGCAGCAAGACTCCAGAATTTAAAGCTACTTGGGAAAAGTTAGGTCAAAATCTTTTTCGACAAGTTTTTGAAACCTTTGGTTTGGGCTTTGCTCGTAAAGAACTGACGGCCACCCTTTCTGTATGTCCTTCAGCGCCATCTTACAGCAGTCCTTTGACTTTGAATGTTACCCGTTTTCTAAAGTCCTACATGGGTGATA
>JBMOJS010000070.1:0-12113 GCA_049315665.1 Pseudobdellovibrionaceae bacterium
TAAAAAAGCTGAATTAGGCACTGCCGAAAATCCTATTAAACTTCATTTTATTCCATCCGTGGATGCAAAAGTTTTAGAAGACAACTCCAAAGCTTTTCAAGATTATTTAGAACAAAACACGCCCTACAAATTTAAAGTCTTTGTGCCACAGTCTTACATTGCTGTGGTCGAGGCCTTTGGCACCAAACGCGCCGACATCGCTGCAATGAATACTTATGGCTATGATTTAGCTTACAAAAAATACCAAGCCCAGGCTTTGTTGACAGTGATACGGCATGGTTCTGCCACCTATAAATCTCAATTTATTGTTAAAGCCGATGGCCCTATTAAAATTCTAAAAGATTTAGCGGGTAAAAAGTTTGCTTTTGTCGATCCAACTTCGACATCAGGTTATCTTTTACCTTTAAAAACCTTGAAGGATAAAAAAATTGAGTTGAAAGAAACCGTCTTTGCCATGAAGCATGATTCTGTGGTGTCCATGGTGTACCAAGGGCAAGTGGATGGCGGGGCCACTTTTTATTCTCCTGAAGCTAACGGAGAAATTCAAGATGCCCGCCGTTTGGTGAAAACTCAATACCCGGATGTCGAAAAGAAAATCAAAATCTTAGAACTTTCTGATGCTATTCCTAATGATCCCATTGTGTTTAGAAAAGATATGCCCGAAGAAATGAAAACAAAAATTGTTGATGTGTTCTTGAAGTTTGTAGCTACTCCAGAAGGCCAAAAGGCTTTTGAAAAAATATATGGGGTTACTGATTTAAAGAAGGCCACTGATGAAGACTATGATAGTTTTCGTAAGATGCTAGTGGATCTGGGTTTGGATTCAGAAAATCTAGTAAAAAAATAATAAGGATTTTTGCATGTCCACAGATCAGCCGATTATATCGGTTAAAAATTTAGTCAAGACTTATCCCAATGGGGTGCAGGCCCTTAAAAGCGTCTCCTTTGATGTTAAAAAGGGAGAATTTTTAGTGGTGATTGGTTTAAGTGGTTCTGGAAAGTCCACTTTGCTTCGCTGTTTGAATCGCTTGCATGATCCCAGTTCTGGGCAGATATTTTTTCACGGGGAAGACATAGCTTATGTGCGTGGTGAAAAAGTGCGGTCGGTCAGGCAAAAGATCAGTATGATTTTTCAGCATTTCAATTTGATTCCTAGGCATACTGTTCTAGCCAATGTTTTGATGGGGCGTTTAGGTGCTACTAAAACCTGGAAAAGCTTATTGGGTTTATTTTCTAAACAAGATCAGTTGCAAGCCATGCAGTATTTGCAGTTGGTGGGCATTGCAGATAAGTCAAAAATTCGTGCCGATCAACTTTCTGGTGGACAACAGCAACGGGTGGCCATTGCTAGGGCTTTGGCTCAACAGCCAGAATTGTTATTGGCGGACGAGCCTGTGGCTTCGCTAGATCCGGCCACTTGTCATATTGTGATGGATTATTTAAAAAAGGTAAATCAAGAGCTCGGCATCACTATCATTTGCAATTTGCATTTTTTAAGTCTAGTGCGCCAATACGCCACTCGGGTGATTGCTTTAAAGGGCGGCGAAATTGTGTATGAAGGCAGTCCGAAAAATATAGATGAAAAGTGGTTTGAACAGATCTATGGCCAAGGCGCTAAAGAAGTGCATATTCAGTAAAGGAAAGACGCTTGAAACTAAGACCTTTAATTTTTGATGCCATTATTTTTGCTTTTTTATTTATAGTAGCCGCCATTGTTGTCGTAAATCCCAATGAACAGCAGATGTTGAATCTATCTTGGAATGCCATTTTATTTTTGATTTTCGCGATTTGTGGAGTGGCCATCAGCTTGTTGTTGAAGCAATGGGGAGTGCGCACCTGTGGGCGGGTTTTATTTGCAAGCTCGCACGAAAAAGCCACGGCGGTGGATTCTGCTTGGTACAAAACCTTTTGGGGTTGGCAATTGCTGCTGACTTTGCTTGTGACTTTTGTAGTGGCTATCAATAAAACTCAATTTTCTTTCACGGAATTATTGGATCAAGATGGTTTTGCAGGGGCACAAAGATTATTCCATGGGATCTTTAATCCCAACTGGGCCATTTTACCTACGGCCGTTTTAAATATTATCGAAACTATTTTCATGGCTTTTTTAGCCACCACCATTGCCATTCCTTTTGCTTTTATTTTAAGTTTTTTATGTGCAAAAAATATCATGAAAGGGCCCTTGGCTTTTTCGGTGTATTTGTTTTTACGGACCTCTTTGAATGTGACCCGATCTGTAGAGGCTTTGATCTGGGCCATTATCTTTTCAGTCTGGGTGGGCATTGGTCCCTTTGCCGGTATGCTGGCTTTAATGATTCACTCTATAGCTTCTTTGGCCAAGCAGTATTCGGAAATGGTTGAAACTGTTAGTGAAGGCCCCATCGAAGGCATTCTATCCACGGGGGCCAATAAGCTGCAAACCATTTGGTTTGCCATAGTTCCCCAGGTGATTTTGCCTTATATATCATTTACTGTTTATAGATGGGACATCAATGTGCGCATGGCCACAATCATTGGTTTAGTGGGTGGTGGTGGTATTGGAACCATGCTGATCAAATACCAGGGGCAAGCCATGTGGAACGAAGTGGGTTGCATCGTAGTGGTGATTGCCGTGGTGGTTTGGTTGATGGACGCGGCTTCAGCTTATATCCGCGAAGCCCTAAAATAGGGGCCTGGTCCTGTATCGGGACACAAAAGGAAAAAGTATGACCTATTCATTTTTAGTTTTAGAAACTCATTTGGACTTTTTAGGCCATGTGAACAACGCCACTTATTTGCAGTTGTTTGAAGAAGCCCGCTGGGCTTGGATCACCGAAAAGGGATTTGGCTATGATAAAATCATTCAAACTCAGTTGTCCCCTGTGATTTTAGAAGTGAATTTAAAATTTTTAAGTGAAGTGCGTTTACGAGAAAAAGCCACAATTGAGTCGAGTCTGTTGGAATACACCAATAAAGTGGGTAAACTTAAACAGTCGATGAAAAAAGCGGATGGCACAGTGGCCTGTGAAGCGGTGTTGACTTTTGGTTTGTTTAGCCTAGAGACCCGTAAATTGGTTTTGCCCACCCCCGAATGGATGGCGGCCTTGCAATAGGTTCTTTTTTAGAAAAAAATTCTTGGTCCACTGTCAGAATAATAACAGGGGAAACTTTAAAAAGAATGGTGTAGTATGCGCCACTTGATAAGGATGTACTGTGAACTATCCACGACGACATATGAAAATTCACTTGATAAAAATATTTAGCTTTTTGCTTTGTTTTTCTATTTTTACGCTGCTGTATTCTTCATCGGCCTATGCGGGTTTTGTGCCTTTGCAACCTGGAGGATCAACCCAAGATCAAAATTCTGCACCGCCTGCCAATGGCCCAAGTTCTGGAATACCCAGTGTGCCCATAAACTCCGGAGATAATTCACCGGCTTTGCCGCCTCCCAGTTTGGAGGATGGTGACAATAACTCTTCAGTACCAGTCGTAGTTTTGCCTCCCATATCTCAGCCAGGATCAGCTTCGAATATGCTGCCCCCTGAAAATAATCTACAACCTGTGAATCCCTACGTCAACTTTTGCAATATAGCTATACTTCCAGAAGGGAATTATGAATTGGAAAGAGCCATCAAGCCTATGCTAGGCTTTTTGGGATACAAACTTGTATCTGTTTATGATGAGAAAAGATTTTTTATAACCTTAAGTATCAAATTCTCGGTTGGAGTATTAAGAGGCAAGTCGAGATTATTTTTTTACGACGGCAGGACAGATTACCGTGACCTTCAGCCGCATCCTTTATTGATTGGTGGAATAGATTTGGAATCCGCAAATGCAAGTCCCCAAGGTATCAATCAGCTTTTGGAGAATTTGATTTCAAGTCTGCAGCCTTGCCGGGATTTTCCACCCAGCTATAGACCACCATGGAATGCTCCGTTGTTGGATATCAACCCAAATAATTTCAACAATCCACCAGTACCTTAGAGCCGACGTACTTATTAATAAAACTCACAAATTCTGCGTTGGTATTTTATTTGTTTAAATCTTCTTTAAGTTCTTTGCCAACTTTGAAAAAAGGAAGTTTCTTTTCTTCCACTTCAATCACTTCGCCAGTGCGGGGGTTGCGCCCTTTGTAGGAGTCATATTTTCGATTAACAAAAGATCCAAATCCGCGAATTTCAATGCGGTCATCCTTCATTAAAGCTTCCACCATTGAATCAAAAATGGTGTTTACAACAGTTTCAGCTTTGACTCGTGTAATACTGGCTTTTTCCGCGATCAAATTGATAAGATCAGCTTTGGTCATGGGGTCTAGTGCTCCTTAACTGTGGCAGGCAATAAAGTGATTATACAGAAGGCCCATAACCAGACAATAGGAACCCCTATAAATAGAGCCCCGTGTTAACAAGTATTTGCCTATAGGCATACAAAATAGATTTAATCATCTGTTCTGTATCAAAAAGTTGAACCACTTTTTGTCGGGCCTTTTCACCGATCACTTCTGTTGGTAAATGACCCGAAAAAATTTCGATCATCAAGTTACTTAAAGATTCAGTGTCGGCAGGGCGCAATAAGAAACCATCTTGACCATCTTCGATCACATGGGCAATGGGACTGACTTCAGACCCGATAACTACTTTTTTTTGTGCCATGGCTTCAATGGTCGAGGGCTCAAAACCCGTTGTTCTTGAACTCATACTTATAAACAGATCGCCTAGCAAAATATAATCTTTGATTTCATTTTCGGCTAGGGCGCCCGTCAATATCACACGGTTGC
The DNA here is from genome assembly GCA_049315665.1 of Pseudobdellovibrionaceae bacterium. Classification (GTDB taxonomy): domain Bacteria; phylum Bdellovibrionota; class Bdellovibrionia; order Bdellovibrionales; family Bdellovibrionaceae; genus JBMOJS01. The sequence goes on from JBMOJS010000070.1 coordinate 4,757, forward strand.
CTAAGGCCAAGTTCAGCATTTCAAATTCGACGTCTTTGAAAGCGGGACCATTGCCAATGATAATTAAATAACTATTGGGTTTTTTGATCGCCGTTTTTTCAAAAGATTTTAATAGCAAAAACAATTCTTGCACCTGGGTCATGTCTGACAAAGTGACAGCCACTTGTGCGCGGTCTGGCAATTGCAAAGTCTTTTTAAGTTCCAGGGATTTTTCTTTGGTGGATAAGTCCCCCAACTCAATTCCATAGGGAACATTATAAATGTGAAGATCGGGGTAAAGGTAGTATCTTTCTAGCAGAATTCTTTGCTGAGGGTTGGTGACAAAAACACCATCGGCTGTAGCTAAAAGTTGGCGATCACCGCCATAGTAGGTGGTTAAAAATTTGTACAGCAATGCCAAACCAGTGGCGATCAGGCTTTGCAAAGAATCTTGCTGCATACCTAAAATAGAAAACAATTGGGACATCTGAGTGGCTTCGACATCGTAGGCAATGGCCAACTCTAATTTTCTTTTTTGTTTAGCAATGCGATAAGCAGTGTTATCTAAAGAATGCACAATATGAAAAGGTTCTTCTTTATGTAGCTGTAAAAATTTATTCCGCGCCAATACCTGAAAGCTTTCGCCCACACCAGGGCGAAGTCCTTCTTGCAAATAAAAGGCCCGCACCCCAGCCCGGTTGATTTCGGTGCGCCCCGTAGGGTTGGATGTGGATAAAACTGTGACTTTGTGTCCTTGTTTAGCTAGGCCCCTGGCGATGGGCCATAAAAAACCAGGGTCTGTTCTGCGTGTTAAGATTTGAAAGCGATGGGCCACCAAGCAAATATTTAAAAGTTCTGGAAGAGGCCGCTTTTTACCCATGGCTTATTATAGAAAGAGCTTGTTTTTATGTGCAAGCGCTTTCATATAAAGTCGGTTCAATTCATTGAACGGAGAATCCAGCCACTGTTTTTGTGATAAAATATGTTCATTTAAAGATTCAGGCAAATCCCAGCTGGATTCTGTCAACCAGTCACTAAAGGCCTTGGGATTTAAAGATCCATTTTTTTGTAAAGGCAATACCCAACAATTCACTTCATTTTTCCAGAGGTGTTGATAAACTTTAGACTGTTTGTCATCAATAACCAAGGCCGTTTTAGCCTTCAAAGCTTTATTGATCCAATAAGCCAATTCAACTGTATTTATATCCATACCTGCTAAAAACAAAGCTTCGCACTGGGACAGTAGCTGCACTTCTATAGAATCTGTTAACTCACCCGTGACCCACCAGTGGAATGTCGTCATCCATTCTGTCCAGCGTTTTCTTTTTTTGCGCTGACTGTGCATCCAGCTGCCACAAAAAACCAAGTCAGATTTAGGACGCAATTTCTCAATGGTTTCAGTGTAAGTCTGTGACCCTGGCCAGTCTTCAATAAAAAAAGGCAGAGCCAAGGGCCTTTGCATTTTTTTAAGCACATCTAAATAACTTAAATCCGAGTGCTCGTTGGTGTTGGCTTCTGGGGGAGTGGCATTTAAAACAGGCGGCAATAAGCCCCGACCTTGGCGGGCTGATCGCACGGCCACTCCGCGCAATTGCGCCAGGGCTGCTAAAGAAGGGCCGGTGATGATATCACTTTCTTTCACCAAAAAACTAAGGGCACTGAAGCCACGCAGGTCTTTTTCTAAATGCAAAAAAGAAGTGGTTAAAATACAGCCTGGAAAGCTGCGGGCAAAAGCGGCCAGCACCCACATGGCTGGGCGGATTTTTTCGTCTTCTAAAACCAAATGAATCACTTGGGGTCTTTGGTGCACCAACCACGGCAGCAGGCGAAGGGACTCTGCAATGGACCAGCTTTTAAAAAAAGTTAAAGTCTGAAGGTTTTGCAGGATGCCTGGGGTTTTAAATTCAATTTTTTTAGTGGTTAGTAAGCGCACATCATGCTGTTGCGCCAGCAAGGATCGGCACAGGTGTTCTAACGTGGGATTCCACACTTCACTTACCACCAGCATCAAGGCCATCAGACCCCCAAGGCTTTAAATAAACGAGGCAGATTTTTTTTATTCGCTTCTGGTATGGATCTGGTTTTTAGTTCTTCAGGGTGAATCCAGTCCAACATAAGATGATGTTTGGCTTTGGGCTCGCCCTTCCAAAATAAAACCTCAAAAAATAAAATCACTATACCCACATCATTGTAAGAGTGCGTGCAGGCTAACTTCAATTCGCCGATTTCTGCGGTGATGCCTAATTCTTCATCCAGCTCGCGGGCCAAAGCCTCTTCAGGGGATTCTCCCAATTCAATTTTTCCACCAGGGAATTCCCACAATCCAGGCAAAGAATCATGTTCAGGTCTTTGTCCCACCAACACTTTATTTTCACGACGAATCAGGCCCGCAGAGACAGGAATCCAATGTAATTTTTTAAGACGGGATTTTGTTTCCGAACTCATTAACTTTAGCCTTCCTTGCTGCAGAAATAAAAAAGTCAGGCCCATAAAAAATAAGACCTGAATAGGTTTGCACCAAGTCGGCCCCTGCATTCAAACGATCCAGCGCCTGCTGTGGGGTAAGTACTCCACCAACAGAAACCAACAGTACATCCCTTCTTACAGGATCTAAAACTTTATTCGCCAATTCAAGGTATTTTAAAGATAATTTTTGTAAAGGCTCACCAGAAACTCCCCCTTCGGCAGGGAATGGGCTGTCTTTTTCACGCTGCAAAGTGGTGTTGGTAAGTATGAAGCCATCGATGCCTTCTTGCACTGCTATTTGTAAAGTCTGTTGAAAGTCAGACTCACCCATATCGGGACTTAATTTTAAAAGCAAAGGCTGAGTGATTTTGTGATTTTGCTTATACAATACCATATCGCGCAAAAGTTTTTGTAAAACTTCGGCATGTTGCAATTGTCTTAAGCCTTGGGTGTTAGGGCTAGATATGTTGATCACAAAAACATCGGCCACCACAGATAATTTTTGCACACAAAAAATATAGTCTTTGATGGCCTCTTCATTGCTGGTGCTGCGATTTTTACCAATATTAACAAACAAGGGAGCCCGATTTTTTTGCAGATCGGATTTGATTTCTAAAAGATTGTACAGAATCTCTTCGCAGCCTTCATTGGGAAAACCCATTTTATTCCATAAAGATTGAGTGGCCAAATCTCGGTCCATGATAATGCCTGGATTGGCTGTTTGTGGCATGGGAGTGATGGTGCCCACTTCGGCAAAGCCAATCCCCAAGCGCAGCCAATCTAAAATATTATCCGCATTCTTATCCACGCCTCCGGCAATGCCCAAAGGATTGCGAAAGTTCAATCCCTTCCATACCAGGGGGCGCCACAAAAACTTTTTAGGGTCTTGGGCTATGAAGTCTTTTTGCAATCGCGAATAAATAGGTAAAACCCATGGACTCAATGAATGAGCCCATGCCGCTGGAATTAAAAACCAAGGTTTTGTCACTGAAAACCTTTCTATCGGGGGTATAGACCTCGAAGCAACATGGCTTTTTCTAAACGTTGAACAGCCACAGCCATAGCGGCTGAACGCATGTCCACATTTTTTTCTTGATGAAACTTAAAGCCCGTTTCGAAAGCTTTAGTGATGATGGTTTTTAAGCGGCCATCAATCTCTTGTTCATCCCAAAAAAACGACATAATGTCTTGCACCCACTCAAAGTAGCTGACAATCACGCCACCACCATTGGCTATAACATCCGGAGCAATAAACACGCCACGTTTATGCAGAATTTTTGTGGCCGTGTTGGTGATAGGACCATTGGCGCCTTCAACAATCACTTTGGCTTGAATTTTTTCTGCATTATCAGCGTCAATTTGTCCTTCTAAAGCGCATGGGAACAAGGCATCTACTTTAAGCTCTAGCAATTGAGAATTAGAAATCTCTTGCGATTTTGGAAAGCCTTTTAATACTTTGTTGGTTTTTAGATATTCCATCACTGCAGGAATATCTAAACCATCGCCATTAAAAATACCGCCGCTGACGTCACTCACGGCAACGATTTTTGCGCCCCGTTGATGTGAAAATAAGGCAGCAAAAGAACCCACATTGCCAAAACCTTGGATTGCAATGGTGGCGTCCGCATATTTAATGCCCACTTTTTCAAAAGATTTTTCGGCCACATAAACCACGCCCAAACCAGTGGCGTGATTGCGGCCTAAAGATCCACCAATTTCAACAGGCTTGCCGGTCACAACACCGGGTTGGGCGTAGCCGCCTTGCTCTTGAGAATATGTATCCATAAACCAAGCCATGGTTTGTGGATCAGTTCCCACATCTGGCGCCGGGATATCTTTGGTTGGGCCCACAAAGGGAGCAATTTCTGAAGCATAACGACGAGTCAAATTTTGTTTTTCTGTGCGGGAAAGTTTAGTAGGATCTACGGCCACGCCACCTTTGGCGCCTCCCAAAGGAAGTCCAAGAACTGAATTTTTAAAAGTCATTAGGGCTGCTAAGCCCACCACTTCTTGCAAATCTACATTTTGGTGATAACGAATGCCCCCTTTGTAGGGACCTAAAGTGGGGGAGTATTGAACACGGTAGCCAGTGAAAACTTTGACATTATAATCATCCATACGTACAGGCACTGCAACGGTGATACAACGGCGTGGTCTTTTAAGACGTTCTAAAACGTTGTTATCGCAGTTGATCAATTTGGCGGCTTCTTCGACAGTTTCTAAGGCATTTCGAAATAAGGGTCCATCTAGATGCGGCTCGATAATTAAATTTGATTTTGATGTCGAATCCGACTTATAAGGCTGATTTTCCATGAATTTTAGCTCTCCTAATGTTAGGTTTATGACTGGAAACTTAATAAAGTAATTACTCAGTGTCACCGGAAAAAAATGACTCGCCGGGGTGGCATGGCGCACCTTATATTCAGTGTTGACGCCATGTAAGGTTGCAAAATTTTAACAAGGAGCTTGTGGTGGAAAAAGCAAAACTCATCAAAAATGCCAGTCAATGGGTAGGAAAAAAAATTTTAGTCATTGGTGATGTGGGTTTGGATGAATATGTGATGGGGCAGGTTCGGCGTATCAGTCCCGAAGCTCCAGTTCCAGTGTTGGAAGTGGATGGCGAAGATGTGCGTTTGGGCTTGGCTGCCAATGTGGCACAAAATATCACCAGCCTGGGTGGTGAAGTTTTTTTGATTTCGGTTGTGGGTGCTGACACGGGGGCTGCCACTTTACAAAAACTATTTTCACAAGCGGGAATTTCTTGGCAAGGTATGGTTGAAGACACAAGTCGCCCAACAACCCGAAAGATGCGAGTCATGGCCCAACACCATCATGTGGTCAGGGTCGATTATGAATTGCGACGGCATATTTCTGCTGCGGTGGAAGCGGCTTGCTTAAAAAGATTTGCAGAAATTTTACCACAAGTGGATGCGGTGATTTTGCAAGACTATGCCAAAGGGGTAGTGACTGCTTCTTTAACCCAGACTGTAATTGGGTTAGCTAAATCTTCTAATAAGCTAATACTTGTTGATCCGCACCGATCCAATCCTGCCGAATTTTATGCCGGTGCTGATTTGATCAAGCCCAATTATGATGAGGCTGTGGCTTTATCAGGATTGAAGTTTGACGAGCTTCGCGAAAACCCCAACAAGGTGCTAGAGGTCGGCCGGGCCGTGCAAGCCAAATCCAAAGCGCAAGAAGTGGTGCTGACCCAAGGCCAACAAGGCATGACCATTTTTACTAACAACGAAGTTCACAATGTACCAACATTTGCCCGCAAGGTTTTTGATGTGACCGGGGCTGGTGATACCGTGATCGCCGCTTTGGCTTTAGGTTTGGCCGCCGAATTGGATTTGGTGACCGCTTGTACATTAGCAAATTATGCAGCAGGTGTTGTGGTTGGTAAAATTGGCTGTGTGCCTTGCGGCCGTGAAGAGCTGGTGGATTATATCGAAACCGCGAACGGGTAGCGGGGTTGTAACAAGCTCACAGACAGCACTGATTCTTTGCGATGCCGCGTGGGTTTTATGCTTGGGCGCTTTTTGCAATTTCAGATGAAACTAAAGTGACCCCCAGCTTGTCTTCCTTAAGTGCCTGCCCGCTCGGGTTTATAGCCCGTCCGTGACGCTAAAGAACATGTTGAAGAATCAACCTGAGCTCAAGCCACTGAGCATCCAAAAATCAAAGACTCTGAAATTCTTTAAGAATTTTCAGTAATAATAGAATTATCACTAAAAAAAACTTAAGTATTTGCAACACTAACCGAAGAATCCTGTGGGTACAGGGTTTTTTAGTCATGTTTTACCTCTTTGTTAAGGAGGAGCATGCACTCATCTTTGCACAAGCCAGGGGTCATGACTGGCTTATGCAAAGATGATTCTTTTCTATAGCCACATATTTATAACTGACAGCGTATCACTGGTCCGGCGTTCAGATGGGCCATGATTTTCAATTTGTGCGGAATAAGCAAAAAATTGCTGTGGCCAGTGATGTGCGCTTGCAATGGCATGTCTTGCAACTTGGCTGATTTTTATGTTGTGGGTTTCGAACGGAAGTGCTGCTGCAACAAAGAATTGTTTCAGCAGCGATTGTTCGACATTTTTTTCATTCAGTTTCAAACCGAATTGAGTTATGACGAAAGAATGACTTGAAAAACACATGTTGTTTGCAACACTAAGCATCCATGAAAAATAATCGCTTGACCGCAAAATGATGCATTTAAAATTGTTTATATGACTTGAAAATATTTGGCACGCCAAGCTTGGTAAGTGGTGAAGAAAAGCCTCTGTAATGAGCCTTCACTGCGATAGATCGTGGTGTTTTGGGCCTTATACACTCACATTTACATTTTCAAAAAACCGCAAAAACTGCATTTTAAAAGTCGTGGTAGTGTTGCTGAAATTACGGAGGCCCCATGCACACATCCTATACTATCAACACAACAATTCCCTTAGCTTTACAAAAACTAGCCAGCGAAGTCCTGCACAGCAAACTTGTAGATCTTACTTCCCGCGAAAGAAAATTGACCACCCACATTTTATGGCACCTGGCTGAAGTGGACCGGCGCAAGCTTTATTTACAAATGGCTTATCCCAGTTTTTTTGAATACTTGGTCAGGGGACTGGGTTATGCCCCCGCTAGTGCGCAACGCCGCATAGATGCAGCCCGATTGTTGGCACAATTGCCACAATCGGAATCCCAGCAAGTGGCGCAAAAAATTGAAGCTGGGGATTTAAATCTATCACAGATTTCTAAACTGCAAAGCTTTTCGCGCCAAGCGCGCAAAGAAACGGGCAAGGTAGTCAGCCCTGAACAAAAAAGTCAAATTCTACGGGCGATCGAAAATCAATCTGTCGTGCAAACTGAAAAAATCTTAGCAAAAGCCTTAGATATCAAACCGCAGCAGGCAACT